>NZ_KV821183.1:0-111359 GCF_001815585.1 Anaerococcus sp. HMSC075B03 | reverse complement strand
AATACATCAAATGTTATTAATCAACGTTTGAAGAAAAACAAAAAATCTTATATTTGTGTGAATTTCAATACATCAAATGTTATTAATCAACGTTTGGGTGAAAACACTTTTGTGTTTTCTCCTTAGTATTTCAATACATCAAATGTTATTAATCAACCAATATAAAATACACATTTTAAATATATATCCCATCAATATATTACCCATTTTATGAGATTTTTTGATTTTTTACCAGCTATTTCTATTTTTTGCTTTTCTTTATTTTTTCAAATTCTTTTGTTTTTGCTGGTAATTATATTATTAGATTTTCTTCTAGTGATTTGTATTTTCCTATTGTTTCTTCTTCGAAGCTTTCTTTGTTATACATTTTTATTATTGTTACAAAATCCTCTTCTTTTTTTATTGTTTTTTCAATTTCTCTTTTCAAAGCTATAATTTTTGATGGGCTTATTTCTCCTCTAAATACTGAATTTTGGTGGTGAGTTAAATATTTTTTGCAGACTTTGAATACTTTGTTTACTCTTTTTTCTCCAACATCATAGAATAGAAATGCATAATTATAATTTTTCCCCATCAATATTTCCTTTCTAATAAATAAGGTTCGAATTCTTTGTCTTCTAGTATATATTTTATTAATTTATAGCAATCTAGCTTTATTTGTGTTTGATAGCTTACATTTCTTTTTAATTTTTCATTTTTAAATTTTGTTTCTATTCTTTTTTCAAAAGCTGCTATAAATATTTTCTTACCCTCATCGTTTAGGATACAATAATTTTGCTCTTTTAAAAAATGATCTTCTACTCTAATTTTTCTATTATTTACCAAATCAAATATTGTTTTAAATACTATTATAGTCTTGAAAGCTTCACTCATATCTAGGGAAAGAGAAAATCTTGATTCACTTGGTTCGTGTAAATAACTTATGGCTTGATTTAAGTGAGTCCTGTAGATTGCTGTTATAGTTTTTGTGTATAAAAGTGAGTTTCCAAATGATATTAGGGCATTTATTGGATTATCAGGAGGTCTTCTTACTCTTTTATTCAAAATAAAATCTTCATTTAGAAAATATTTGAAAGAACCGTAAAATCCTTGCCAAATTTTTCCTTCTATATATAAAACTTGTTTTATGTTATTTGATTTTTCAAGCTCCTTCGAAATCTCATTTTTTAAATAATCAAGAAAAATTTTAACTTCCTTTTTATCATGTTTATAGTAATGATATAGAACTTGATAAATATTTTTCCATATCGCTTCTACAATTTTTTTAGCTATTTCTATTCTTTTTTCATTATAGGCTTCCACTTGTTTAACCAAAAGTTTTCCGCTTATGTATTTTTCTCTTGGATAAAATGTTCCAGAATAGTTTCCATAATAATTAAAAAAATGTAGGACTATATGCTTACTTGCAAGAAAATCTAATAATTTTGTATTTATTGTCGTCTCGCTTAGTATGTAAAGCTCTCTTATGCTTTCTATTGGTATATAAACATTTTTACCATTTACCTTATAAACTAAGGAATTGTCTTTTCTTTTTATTTGTCCATCTGTTAAAAGATATTTTGTTTTTCCCATACTTTCACCTAGATTTTGCAATATTCATAATAAGCACATTTGGTACATCCCTTAATTTTTTTGAATTTTGGGATTTTTTCTTTTGAAATAAATTCTTCTATTTCCTTAAGTAATTTTTCTAGTTCTTTTTCTTTTCTATCGTCTAAATCTAAATATTCTATTTTTTTACCTTTATTGTTTTCAACAAATTCTAATTTTCCTTTTTTGACTATTCCTTTTTTCTTCAATATATAAAGATAATAGTAAAGCTGCCATCTAGCAGCTTCTTTGTCTGCATCTGACTTTTTTATTTCTACCAAATATTTATCTGTAATTTTATCAACCACTATATTGTCTATTTTTATCTCAGAATTTTTCTTGTTTTCGCTTTTACTTAGGTGGATTTCTTTTCCAATTTTTACAAGTTCACTGTTATCTTCGAAATTCAATTTATTTGCAAATAAATAACACTGCCTTTTGCAATGAAAATAATAATTTATTATCGTTCCATTCATATTATGTCCTCAAATTCATCATTTTCATTTTTATAGTTTAATCTTTCATTATAAATATATTTTTCTCCATCTTCTATATAAACGATTATATAAACGATGTTTCCTATTATATCATTTGCTGTTTCTACATATTTTAAAAAATCTCTTTTTGAAATTCTATATAGAAAATCTGACATTTGGGCTTTCTTTTCTGAAAGTTTTACAATTTTTTCACTATAATTCATATCTTTATTCTCAATAAGATTTGTGTATTGATTCCAAATTTCAGATCCCTTTATTTCTTTTCCATTTATCCTTAAATTTCTATTTAAAAATAATTCAATCATTTGCCTATTATCATCAATTAATTCCATGTGTTTGGATATTTTTTCGAAATTTAATTTAACAAGGTCTTTTTCAAAATTTATATAGGCATATTCGTCCCTATCATTTTTTGCTTTTTGTAATTTTAAGGCAAAATATCTAGAAAAATCTTTTGTTTCAAGATCTTTTCTCCTATCTTTATTTCTTAGAGTCAAAATATCTTGGGAATTTTTATAAATTTTCTTTTCATCTGCCATGTCAAAAAAATATGCTACAGCATCATTTTTTAAAGCTGACCTTCCAATTCTTCCCAAAAACTGTTCTTCATTTTCAAGCATAGATATATCTTTGTAACCAATATCCATGTCAATATCAACTCCAGCTTCTACAACCTGACTTGCAATTAATATGGTTTTTTTAATAACTTCTCCACTTATTTGTCTGATAACTTGAGACTTTCTTCTCAAATTATCATCGCCTGTTAAAATCAAAATATTATATTGGTTAAAAATTTCCTCCTCATTTAAGATTTTAAAGAAATTTTCTGCGTCTTTTTTTCTAATAAATTCTACCAATATTTTTTTGTGATTTCCTATATTTTCTTTCATATGATTTAAAAGATGATCATAGTCAATCTTTCCCAAATCTAACAAATCATAGTTTATTTTGACCCTATTTTTAAATAAAGGCTCATCAAAAATTTCTCTTGGATTTTTTATTAATTTTCCTATATTTTTCTTTTTATCCTCATCTAACAAAGCTGATAAATCAGGAAGGGTTGCTGACATAATAATTATTTTTAAATTAAAAATCTTGGCATAAATTTCTAACATTTCTATAATTTCATTCCACAAATCTTCCCTGTAGGCTTGAATTTCATCCAAAACAATTACAGAATTTGTAATTTGATAAAGACCAAATATATTTTTTCTTTTATTTGAAAAAAGCGTATTAAAAAGCCCTACATTAGATGTGATTATAAATGGAGAGTGGAGAAACTGTCTATCCAATAAAGATTTTATATAATAATCCCAATCTTTCATAAAATCATCATTATCACTTTTTCCAATAGGTGTGATTGAATTTATAATAGAAATATTTTCTTCTATGCTGGTTTTTTTATAACATTTTAAGAGTGTATTTTTATTTTGTTCCACCAAGGTGTTAAAGGGATAGGCATAGATTATTTTATTAATCTGATCATTTAATAATTTGTAAGATAAATTCATAGCAGTATTAGATTTGCCAGAACCTGTAGGAGCTTCTAGGAAAAATATATTCTTATCCCTTTCTTCTTCTAAATTTTTTTCTGCATTTAGAAAAATTTTAGTCCTAAGATCGTTTATATTTTCTTTTTTCTCATAAGACTTGTCTTTTTCGCTTTTTCTAATACTTTTTATAAGTTTTGAATTATTGTATATCTTTATAAGGTCATTTTGGTCAATTTTTGGAAGCTTTGTCTTATATCCATTCATATAATCAGTTGTAGCATAAAAGTCAGCTGCGACTAAAATAGAATATATAATTCTTGTATATATGTAAATCTCTTTTGATTTTGATTTTTTGAAATCTATATAAGAAGAATCCATATCAAAATCATAGACCAGATCCATAATTTCATTAGATATTTCTTCAAAATCATCAAAAAATTCTTCCTTTATATTCTTATCTTTACTTAAATAATTTAAAGTTTTATAAAATTTACTTCTTTCATCAATAAATAAATCAAAAAAATTATGAATTGAATATGAGAAGTCTGATAAATCACTATGATGTCTAGAAATTACAAAGGCATTTAAAAAAATAAGATAATAAAATTTTTCTTTTAGTTCATCATCAATTTTTAAATTTTTAATTTTTCCAACAAAAATATAAACATAAATAAATGAAGAAAGTATAGAATGTTGGGTTTCTATTCCCAAATCTATAAGGTCTATTTCAAAATTTTTTAATTTATTTCTTTGAAACCTAGAATTTATCTTTCCTAAATCATGAAATAGTATTACAGAATCTATTAAATCTTTAAAATATGTATATCCTTCCCTTTCATCGAAAATACTTAGGAAAAATCTTTCAAAGACTTTTCCCAAGTTTTTTTCATCTAGAATCTTTTGGTAATATGCAAAAGTTTTATTAATATGATCTTCTAATTTTTCTTTATTATTTCCTACTCCTTCTATGTGACCTAGGTATTTATCTGGATTTTTAACTATAAAATCAAGCTTCATATATTCCTTCTTCGCTGTAAAAAGCAAGTTTTAACTTATTATCTAAATCTTTAAATATGACATTTTTATCTGATTTTTTTCTAACTTCTCCATTGCTCGCCAAGGTTTTTTTTCTTATATATCTTTCAGTGTCTTCTTCTAAGAAAAACGGAAGATTTTCTTCATATTTATACATCTTACTTTTTAACCTTAGTTTAAAATCTTCATCCCAAAATAAAGAATCTATAATATTTTCATCACTTTTTTCTAAATCAACTATTTTACAATTACTAATATTTGCCATGTGATCATTTGTTCCAAGATAAGGAGTAAAAATTGTTTTTTTATTTAAAATATATTCTTTTATCAATTCACTTTGGTCATTGTCTAAGAAAACATAAATTAGCCATGAAGGATTTTCTAGCCAAACTTGTTTTACTATTAGATTTCCACCTTCTTCATTCGATGCAAAAGCTGTAGAATTATTAAATATTTGCAACTTTTTATCAAAAATCCCATCATTTCCCTCTGAAACTATAGAAATTTTAAGATCTTTTAATTTTTTATAAAACTCAGGATATTTTTCCCTGCCTTTTTCGTTATATCCTTTGTACCCAACAATTGCTCCCAAAAGTCCTAGAAGGGCAACTCTGTGAATTTGTCCATAAGTAT
The DNA here is from genome assembly GCF_001815585.1 of Anaerococcus sp. HMSC075B03. Lineage (NCBI taxonomy): Bacteria > Bacillati > Bacillota > Tissierellia > Tissierellales > Peptoniphilaceae > Anaerococcus > Anaerococcus sp. HMSC075B03. Next base: position 106,111 of record NZ_KV821183.1, on the reverse strand, counting down.
AATATAGATAAGTATTTACATCTGGCTGTTTGAAAAAACCTGTTTTCCCACTTAATCTAAATCTCAAAGCTTTCATATTAAGCCTCGATTTTTTCTCTTGTGTATATATTATAAACTTCTATATTATCTGGAAAATCAACCAAGTCTATTTTTTCATTGTCGTAATAAATTTGGATTTTTTCTATATCATCTCTTTCTTCTAGAATAGTTTTTCCTGTGAAAATTATCTTATCCTTTAAGTTTTCTTCAAAATTTTTTTCAAATTTAATATAATTTGCAAGACTTGGAAGATAAGTATCTAATTTTGTTTCAACAAACATAGAAAATTCATTATTTGCTCCTTCTTTTGCATTTGTAGCATAGGAAGTTGCACAATCAATTGCAGCTAGTTTGAATTTTTCATAATCTTTTTCGCTATAGCCTTCTGTTACTCCTAATTTTTTATAATCATCATAAGCCTTTGGATTTATTACAAAAGAATAAAAATAATGAGCTTCATCTGATACAATTTTATTTCCCAAAGTAGAATTTTGAGCTTCTTCTCCTGATTTACTTTTTTCTTTTGCATTAGGATCTCTAAAAGGAGATAAGATTTGTTGAACTTGAGCCCTGCTATCTTCATATTTGTTCATTCCTTGTGAAATTTGCACTGCTCCAGTTATTGAAATATTATTTCCTTTTTCTGCAAAGGTAGCTCCAAAATTTTTTACATCTGTTGCCATAAATAAATTGGTCAGAATTTTTTCGGATTCACCAGATTTTATTTCTGTATCAAAAACTTGTTCATATCTTTCCTTTAAAGTTCTAGGCATCAAGTTTCCCTTATCTCCTATGGTGTAACTTTTTATATAAATTACCTTCTCGCCTTGTTCAGACCATTTTTTCTTCATAGTATATTTTAAAGCCTTATCTGATCCAAAAATTTTACCAGAAGATAAAGATTTTGGAAATCCTGAGAAATCCGCATTCCAATTTGCCATTTTTGATCCTATCCCAATAATTCCATAAACTCTTTTATTAAGCTCTGTCATTTTCTTCTCCTTCACTTAGTTTTTTTCCATAAAGATATGATTCTTCTAAAAATCCCGCTATTATCCACCTATCTTCTGCCTTTTTATTATCAAATTTATGAACAAGAATTTGGCTTACAGCCCTATTAAGTCTTACATCCTTAGCGCTAATATTGTGGGCATAAGTTACAAGTAAGTGTTCCAAATTTTCAATTATCCTAGAAGTTTTTTGTCCTCCTAAGAAATTTCTAATAAAGGTTAAATTTTTATCGCCAATCTTTGAATGATTAAGTAGTTTTCTCAAAACTTGTCCTAGGGCAAACAAAATTTCTTCATCACCTTCAAGAGAAATATCTCCTGCTGATTCTAATTTTCTTTTCATTTTTTCTTGAAAATCCATATAATTTTCCTCCTTTTTTTCAAAATATTCTTTCAAAGATAAATAATAATTAAATTGGGTTATAGCCTTTGTATTATAATCATTTGTAAGAGAATATTTGATAGAATCTTTCAAGAGCCTATCTAAAATCCTTACAACTTCTTTATTCTTATTATTTATTATTGCAAATTCCAGACTTTTTCCATAGTTTAAAATTATCATTTTAAAATTTAACTCTTTTATATTTAAATTATCCAAATTATACTTATTTCTTTGGTAATAATTATAGAAAAAAAACGAATCTATTTTATTTAAAAGTATATTTTTTTCAGTAACAAGACCGTATTTTTCTTCTCTTTTTGAAAAATCTTCGGCTTTAGCATTTTCTGGCAAGTACTCTTCAATGAATTGCTTAATTTTAATTTCTATATCATCAAAATCTTTTGAATAAATATTATAATCTAAGATAGCCGCCTCATTTTTTTCAGGATACAAAAACAATTCAAAACCTATAAAATTTTTATTTTTTTCAAAACTTATTTCCTTATTTCCGGTATTAAAATATATCCTCTTATATCCTCTCTTGACAGATGATGAAAGATAGGAAAAAAATAAATTTTGTAACTTTGCCATATCTGCACTTATTAAATAAGGTTGTTTTACCTTTCTAGATAAATTTTCTAAATAAGGCTTTTTATCATTTATTCCTAAATTATCATCAGAAACACCAAAAGTTTTTCCATTAACTTCTATATTATATTTATTCTTATTAAATAAATTGGTAAGTAAATACCTATCTTGCTCTCTTTGATAGGCTTTTTTTGTTTTTTCTTCATCTTCATAGACAAAAAATATTTTGAAATAATCTTTTGAGCTTGTATCAATATCAAAGATATTTTTATTATCAATATTTTCAACAATCCACTTTTCAATTTTTTCAGCCTCATCTACATTTACGCCACCCAGTTTTTCTTCATTCTCCAAATAAAGATTTTTTGCATTTTTATCCTTATATTTTTTGAGTGGATTTTTTAAAATTGAAAAATATCTTTCTATTGCATCTTTATTAATCTTATCTTCATAAATATTTTCCTTGAAGAAAAAACTATAATAATTAGAACTATGGATCGCTTTTTTATTGTCTATGCTTTTGTTCATATTTAAGAGATTGGAATTAAAATCCAAATCTCTAATAAAAGAATAATTTAATGGTTGATTTTCAATTTTCTTTTCTTTTTTGTCATATTTAATTTTAAAACTTGGGCTAACCTCCCAAGGACCTTTTTCTTTCATAGTAACAAGATAATATTTACCATCTTTAGGAATATATCCTCTCAAAACCATGTCAGGATCTTCGTCCAAATTTTTTTTGAAAATCTCCAAACATTCTTCTAGCACATAATCACCTCCTAAATTAAATATTTGTATCCCAAAAATCCTGCCCCATAAGCTGAATTTTCACTAAATGTAACACCAAGAGCAAAATAAGCTAGTTCCTGACTTCTTTTATCCATATTAATTTCAAGCTCAAGCTTATCACCCAAAAGTTTTATGTTTTTAAATTTAAAAGCAATTGGCATTTCATTTAAAAATTTAAGACCTGTATAAAATTTCCCATCCTCTATATTTTCATCAATAAAAAATTTGTATTTTTTTATTAAATTATCTGTGATTCTCTTTTCAAATTCTTCTAAGGTCAACTTTTCCTTCCAATATCCAAAATCATTTTTTATAATTGTAGGATTTAGGGTAAATAGTTTTGAAATAGGTGATTTTGGAATTATCCTAACCTCAACAGTCAAGTTTTTGAAAACCTTATTCTTGTAATCAGAAAAACTATTCAAAATATAATTTACAAATTCTTCATCAATTGACCTAATTCTGTACTGATAAACCATATTTTTTTTGTAGAACTTTTTTATTGGATATAGATTATCGTGGCAATAGGATTTATAATTTTTAGATTTGTGAAGATCTAAAAATTTTTCATTTTCTGACAAATAAGAAATTATTGCCTTAGAAATAAATCCCAAAGAATCTGACGAATCAATATCTTCTAACAAAAATGTTCTTATTTTTAACTCATATACTTTCATTTTTTATCTCCTTTCTTTTTTATGATATATTGAATCAAATTACTAAAATAATAATTACAAATTTTATATCCCATATTAATAATTAAGCTGATATTTTTATTTTTCATCTCAAAATATATTAAATTAGTAATTAAATTCTTTAATATATTACCCATTCTATAATTGAAAAATCTTCATTAAATTTTTAATTTATCTTTTATTGTTAAATTCAAAATAAAACAATATAATACCCCTAGAGATAGTATTTAAGTTTTAAAACTATACTCTTTTACACCATTATATTTAATTTTAAAAAATGAGCTTATATATTTAGTGAGACTCAAAATATTTTGTTACTTGTGCAAGGTTTTTGTCTGTTTATTAAATATAAACTGCTTTTACCTTGCTTTTTTTAAGGAGATTTTATGGAAATTGAAATGTTAAAAGGAAAAATTCATAGGGCTACTGTGACTCAGGCTGAACTTGACTATGTTGGTTCTATTACTGTTGATGAGGCTTTGCTTGGTGCAGCTGGAATTAGAGAGTATCAGAAAGTGCAAGTAGTTAATATTAACAATGGAAATCGAATTGAAACTTATACGATTGCTGGCGAGAAAGACAGTGGTGTTATTTGTTTAAATGGTGCTGCAGCAAGACATTTTTCGCCTAATGATTTGGTTATTATAATGGCTTATGCCTCTTATAATGAAAAAGATTTGGAAAAATATAGTCCAAAGGTTGTTTTTGTTGATGATAAAAATAAAATCAAAAAAATTTCATCTTACGAAAAACATGGGACTTTAGTGTAAATAAATTTTAGTGGTGTAATAGGCTATCTCTAAATATTTTTAGAGGAGAAGAAAATGAAAGTTATTAAAAAAATTGATGAATTGAGAGATGTTTTAAAGGATTTTAAAAAAGAGGGAAAATCAATTGGCCTTGTTCCTACAATGGGATTTTTGCACAAGGGACATGCAAGCCTAATTAAAAAAGCAGTTTCAGAAAATGACATCGTAGTTGTTTCTGATTTTGTAAATCCTATCCAATTTGGACCAAACGAAGATTTGGAGGCTTATCCTAGAGATATAAATGCTGACAGCAAATTGTGCGAAGATTTGGGAGCTGATTTTATTTTTAATCCTGAACCAAACGAAATGTATCACGACAAAAAAGCCTTTGTAGATATTGAGGGACTTTCTGATAATTTATGTGGAGCAAGAAGAGAGGGACACTTTAGGGGCGTTTGTACAGTTTGTACAAAATTATTTAATATTGTTGGCCCTAACAGAGCATATTTTGGACAAAAAGATGCCCAACAACTTTCAATCATCAAAAAATTAGTTTTTGATTTAAATATTCCAGTTGAAATTGTTGCCTGCCCAATCGTAAGAGAAGAAGACGGACTTGCTATGTCTTCAAGAAATACTTATCTTTCAAATGATGAGAGAAAAGCTGCTCTTTGCCTTTCAAAGGCAATTTTTGAGGGAGAAAAAATGGCAAAAGAAGGAGCAAGCGTAAAAGAAGTTTTGGCAAAAATGGAGGAAATAATTTCATCAGAAAAACTTGCAAAAATCGACTACGTCAGTGCTGTTGATTTTGAAACAATAAAAAACGTGGACAATTTCAATAAAGATACCTTGGTAGCAATTGCCGTATATATTGGAAAAACAAGATTAATCGATAATTTTATTTATGAGGTGTAAAGATGGAAAAATTTTCAAGAATTTCAGATAAAATAACTCAAAATATCGGTTTAATTATTGTAATATTTTCTGTCATAGCCTATTTTGTACCAGATTATTTTTCTTGGATGACAAATTACACCACAATTTTTCTTGCCCTTGCCATGTTTGGAATGGGAACTTCAATCGAATCCGACGCTTTTAAGAAAATTTTAAAAAATCCTAAAGATATTTTTATAGGAGCCTTGGCACAATTTACAATTATGCCCCTACTTGCTTGGATCTTAGCAGTAGGATTTAATGTAAACAAAGATATTGCTTTAGGAATTATCCTTGTTGGATCATGCCCTGGAGGAACTGCATCAAATGTAATAACCCACATATCTGGAGGAAATGTTTCAATGTCAGTTTCTATGACAATTTTATCAACCCTACTCGCCCCAATTGTCACACCTTTTTTGGTATATCTTTTGGCAGGAAGATGGGTTGAGGTTTCAATTTTAGCCATGTTTAAATCAGTTGTGACAGTTGTTTTAATACCAGTTTTGATGGGAATTTTTGCAAAAAAATTAAGCCCCGAAAAAATGGAAAAATCAAAATCAATTTTCCCATTAATATCATCACTTGCAATTATTTTGATAATTTCAGGAATAATCGGAGCAAATGCAGAAAAAATCGCAAAATCTGGACTAATCGTTTTATTAATAGTAATGATTCATAATGCACTAGGACTTTTATTAGGACTTGGCGTTTCCAAATTATTCAAAATGGATTACGACAAGCAAACAGCCCTTTCAATCGAAGTGGGAATGCAAAACTCCGGCCTTGCCATCCAACTTGCAACAGCAAATTTTGCCCTAAACCCACTAGCAACCCTCCCAGGAGCAATATTTTCAATCTGGCACAATATTTCAGGTTCAATTTTCGCATCACTTAGAAGAAAAGATGAAAAAGATCTTGCCTTTGCTAGGGAAAAATAATTATAAAAAAAGATGAGGAAATTAATCCTCAGCTCAGAATGTAGGCAAATTCAGTTTAGTAATTCATTAATAATTAAAAAATAAAATCATGCTAAAACCCATCTCGACTAGATGATTGTGCCTTGATTTGGCACAATCATCCCTAAAACTAAGTGCGAAAGCACGAAGAATTTTTTAAAGCAAATGAGTTTTAGTGTGAGTGAAACTAACTCATGGAGAGATCTCATGAGATTTCTCGACTCACTACGTTCGCTCGAAATGGGTGAAAATTTAGTTAGTCAATAGTCTAAGATGAGGAAATTAATCCTCAGCTTTTTGCTTTATATTTCTTGCCTTTGTGAATTTCCTCTTATATCAACTTCTCTTATTTTTTTAATCTCATCATTTCTGTAGCCGTAAAAATAATAGTTAGCTTTGCTGTTGAGCATGAGCGGGATGAAATTATTTGTATTTTTTACCAAACTATAAATCACTTTTATATTAATTTATTAAATAGTTAAGATTTAAAATAAAAAGGATTTTTTCTATTTCATCCTAGCCTTATCCCAAGTATCAAGATAGGATTTGTAAAAAGAAAGATCTTGGACAGTTTCCAAAACTCCTAAATAATTTCCGTTCTTATCCCTAACTGCATAGTAGGTCACAGCGTGGTCATTGCCCCTTATGTTTTTTATGATTTGAAATTTATCCTTGCTACCTTTTTTAAATTCACCGATAAGCTTTCTTACAATTGGCTCAACTTGGGGTGGGTGACATGAATAAACTTCTCTTCCCAAAGATGTCTTAGCCCTTTTAAAAATTTTATCAGCTTTTGTGTCATTATAATAAGAATTTATATCATTTTTATCTATAAAAGTTATCTCAATTTCCAAAGTATCAAGAAGGGCCTCAAGCTCACCAACTTTCATCTTTCCTTTAGAAAAATTAATATATCCATCCATAGAATCTTTCTCATTATTTGTATTTTCTCCCTCATCCCAAACTTCTTTTTTGATTATATCATCAGGATAATCTTTCAAATCCTCATAAAGACCCAAAAAATCTTCATTTGAAATCACATCTTCCATCAAAGGATACAAGATATTTTCTTCCTTATAAGTCATCTCCCTTGCTCTTTCAAATACTTTTTTGACATCATCAAAATCAGATTTTTTGAAAGCTTTTTTGAAATTTTTAGAAATTTCTATATCCACGCCCCACATAATTTCAGATGGACCTGGCTTTTTATAATTTTCCTTTAACAAAGGATAAATCAAATCCCCCTTTTTCCTATAATGTGAAGTGATTTTATTAGAAATATCTTTAATTTTTTCCAAATCTTGACTGTTTTCTCCTAAATCAATAAGTTCTTTAATTTTTTCATTTTCCAAAAAGAAAAATCTAAGGGGATGACCAGAAATATTTATTAATTTCAAATCCTTTCCATCTTCACTTTCAGTTTTTCCATGAAAAAGTGAAGAATGCACATCGCAAAGCCTTTGAACATCAGCCCTATCAACTCCCCCTTCAAGAAGAGCTTCCTCAGCATCCATAATTTCAGAAGATGAAACATTTTCGAAATTTTTTACAAAATCTTTTCTAACACTTTGAAGAGCCTCACCATCTGACAATCTTTTTACATAAGATTTAATCAGATTTCTTCTATTTTTAACTTCAAAATCATCATAAGAGTTAATAATTTCATAACCCAAATCTTCTAACTTTTTGTCAACATTATCAATTCCAACCATCTTTGCCCCGCGTCTAATAGACATTTTTTTGCCCATAGTTTTAAGCATAAGAGGATTGGAAAGATTTTTAAAACCAAGACCTATAAGATCTTTTTTTAATTTATCATCACGATTAACTAAATCATAAATCGCCTTATTAATATCAATTTTTTTAGCCATAATATCCTCCAATATTATTATACTCTTCAATTGATAATGTCTATTATTTGTATAAAAAAAGCAAGAAGTATCTTGCTTCAGACTGTAGACAAAGTAGATGAAAAACGCAATTTCATCTACTTTGTCTATATAATAAACGCTTAAATCAAGCTATCTATGGGTATAAATATACTAAAGATGGAGGAAGTTATTCTACATAAAAACGAAAATAATAATACTGAACAAGTCCAAATGGTATCAGTAGAACAACTAGTTCCAAAAAATCACATATTAAGAAAAATAGATAAACACATAGACTTCAACTTCATATACGACCTAGTAGTATTAATAAAACTTGTAATCCTACAATACTTCTTCAACATAAACAGCATGAGGCAAACAATAAGAGAAGTAGAAATAAACCTAGCCTCGTCGGTTCTTAGGACTGGACTTCTACGATAAAGTTCCACACTTTTCAACTTTCGGTAAAAACTATGAAAGAAGATTTAAAAATACAGACATATTCAATCAAATATTCGAAAATATCCTAGACCAAGCAATGAATTATGGATTCGTAGACACAAAAATACAATTTGTAGACTCAACCCATGTAAAAGCTCACGCCAACAGACATAAAAATCAGAAAGTAAAAATAAAGAACAAAGTAAAATCATATCAAAGAAAACTAGAAAAAGAAGTAAACAAAGACAGAAACAACAATGGTAAAGATGACTTCGATTACCCAGAAGGTGAAAAACTAGTAGAAAAAGAAATCACCCAATCAACAACAGACCCAGAAAGTGGACTATTTCATAAAGTAAACCATAAAGAAGTATATGCCTACTCAATCCAAACATCATGTGACAAAAATGGATGGATCTTAGGATACAAAGCCTATCCAGGAAACCTACATGACTCAACAACTTTCCCATCATTCTTCAAAGAAAATTTAGAAAAATATAAGCCAGAAAAAATAGTAATGGATGAAGGATATAAGATACCAGCAATAGCAAAAGAGCTAATAGAAAAATGGATAATGCCAGTCTTACCATATATAAAACCAAAAGGAAGAAGAAACGATAAAGAATCTTTCTATCCAAAACAATACAAATATGACGAAATAAACGACTGCTATATATGTCCAGAAAACAAAATATTACTATACTCAACAACAAACCAAGAAGGATACAGAATATATCAAAGCAAGAAAAGTTTATGTGAAAACTGTCCAAGTCTAATTAAATGTACAAAAAGTAAAAGCAAGGTAAAGGTAATAATTAGACATATCTGGCAAGAATACATAGACTATTGTGAAAGATATAGACTAACAAAAGCGGGAAAAGCTGAATACAAGCAAAGAAAAGAAACAATAGAAAGACAGTTCACAAGTGCAAAACAATATCATAGCTTTAGATATACTAACATGATAGGAAAAGCAAAAATGAGTATGAAAGCAGCACTAACTTTTGCGTGCCTAAATATGAAAAAACTAGCAAAATTACTAGATAGATTAGACAGAGAGGATGATTTTCCTCTATTTACTAAGATATTTACTATATTATTTGAAAAATTAATATATTTGAGAATAAATATAAAAAAAGCGTCGATAAACCTGTTTTATTAGGAGGTTTGCCGACGCTCTGAAGCGATGTCTTCGCTTGTTTTACTTTTTACTATTCATAATCTACAACACTTAAAAGTATTGATTTTGGTCCTAAATGAACCCCGAATACTGGAGGTACTGTCATTTCTTTATATATTTTTGCGTTTTTTATTTCTTCTTTTAGCGATTCTTTTATTATTTTTATTTCTTCAAAGCTTGCTCCTCCGCCTATTGCTAGGCCGTATTCTTTTTTATCTTTTATTTTTTTCTTTATGATTTTTGCTATTTCTTGGAATGATTTTTTTCTTCCTATAACTTTTTTTGCTATTTTTATTTCTCCGTCTTTCATTGTAAAAATCGGCGTGAAATTTATTAAATTTGCAACTTTTCCTATTGATTTTGGCAATCTACCTCCTTTTACAAGGTAGTCAAGACTTTCTGCTCTTACGTATATATTTGCTTTTTCTACATCTTTGATTGCTCTTTTATAAATTTCTTCGTATTTTTTTCCTTTTATAGCTGATTTTGCTGCTTTTGTTGCTATAAAATATAGGGGAAGTGATGCTATTTTTGTATCTATTATATCGATTATAACATTTTTATTTTCTATATGATCTTTTGCTAAATTCATCATATTGTTCATACCTGAAAGATGGGATGATATTGAAAAACATAGGATTTTATTGTATCCTTCTTCTATATATTTTTCTAGAATTTCTACAAATTCTCCTACTCCTGGTATTGATGTGCTAACTTTTTCTTCTGTATTTTTTAATTTTTCAAAAAATTCTTCGCTTTCTAAATCTATTTGGTCTGTGTAACTTGTATCTCCAAAATGTATTTTGAATGGGACTATGCCTATGTTATATTTTTTTGCTTCTTCTAGGTTAATCGAGTTTCCTGAATCTACTATTATTTTTATTTTCTCCATTTTTTTCCTCTTTTAATTATTTTTTCTAAAAAAAATAGCCTCAAAACAAAAAGTTTTGAGGCCTTATGTCTTTTTTTATAGATAATATTTTTCTACTACGTTTAATTGGTCATCTAATTCGTAAACTAATGGTTGTCCTGTTGGGATTTCTAAATCCATTATGTCATCATCTGAAATTTTTTCTAAATGTTTTGCCATAGCTCTTAAAGAATTTCCGTGTGCTGCTACTAAAACTGTTTTTCCATCGATTAAATCTTTTGCTATATTGTCTATATAGAATGGAAGACATCTTTCTAGTGTTACTTTTAAATTTTCTGCAACTGGTATTATATCTTTTGGATATTCTTTAAATCTATCTTCGTTTGCTTGTGCATTTGCTTCTTCGTCTGTTAAAGCTGGTGGAAGTGTATCGTATGATCTTCTCCAAATATGCACTTGTTCATCTCCGTATTTTTCTGCTGTTTCTTTTTTGTTTAATCCTTGTAATGCTCCATAGTGACGTTCGTTTAATCTCCAGGATTTTACAACTGGCACATACAATTGGTCAGAATATTCAAGGGCAAAGTTACAAGTTTTGATTGCTCTTTTTAATATTGATGTATAAGCTATATCAAATTTAATTCCTGCTTCTTTGATTTTTCTTCCAGCTTCTTTTGCTTCTTCTACTCCCTTGTCTGATAAATTTACATCTACCCACCCTGTAAATTTATTGGCAAGATTCCATTCACTTTGTCCATGTCTTACGAAAACTAATTTTTTTGTCATTATCTTCTCCTCATTTTTTCCTTTTTCTCAAGCTGTTTTTGCTTGGCTTTCATTGACTCATTCTTTTCTTCATCAATATTGTCAATCCATGTTAGGGCGTTTGCTGTTCCTTTTATTACACATTCTCTTGGATCTTGGGCAATTTTTACATCAATTTGAAGTCTTTCATTGATTCTTTTTGCAAGTCCCAAGGTTAATGCACCGCCACCTGTTAAAAATATACCTCTTTCATACAAATCTGCAGCTAATTCTGGAGGTGTTTGCTCTAATACATTTTTTACTCCATTTATTATTTTATCAATTGATGGTAGTAAGCAAGAATAAATTTCTCCAACTGGAAGATAGATTCTTGATGGAAGTCCATCTTCTATAAGTCGTCCTACAACTTCAATTGAATCTGTATAGTCTGCTTCTTGAGCTTTTATTTTTATCATTTCTGCACTTGATTCGCCAATAAGCATCCTATATCTGTTTCTTATATGATCTTTTATATCATTGTCGAAAGTATCTCCAGAAATTTCTATAGAATCGCTTGTTACGATTTGTCCCATAGAAACTACTGCAATATCTGAAGTTCCTCCTCCAATATCTATAACCATATTTCCTTTTTCATCTGTTATATCTATATCTGCACCAATCGCTGCTGCGAGAGGTTCGTCTATCAAATAAACTCTATGAGCTCCTGCATTTTCTGCTGCTTGAAGAACTGCTCTTTTTTCAATTTGAGTTGCCTTGCTTGGAACACAAATCAATAAATCAGGTTTAAATAAAGATTTATTCAAGGATTTTTTCAAAAAATATTTAAGCATTTCTTCTGTTGCGTTAAAATCTGCAATTACTCCATCTTTTAAAGGCTTTAATGCAATTACATTTCCAGGAGTTCTTCCCAAAATTTTTTTTGCATCTTTTCCAACTGAAAGAATTTTTCCTGTGAGTGTATCTTTTGCTATAACTGAAGGTTCTTCTAAGCAAATCCCCTTATCTTCAACGTATACAAGGACTGAGGCTGTTCCCAAATCTATTGCCACACTTTTTCTTAACCTTGACATGGCCTCTCCTATTTATTTTTTAATTTATCAACTTGGTCTAATTTTTCCCAAGTAAAATCTTCATCATTTCTTCCAAAGTGTCCGTAAGCTGCGGTTTTTTTAAAAATTGGTCTTTGTAAATCTAATTTATCAATAATTGCTTGAGGTCTAAAATCAAAAACTTCTTTTACAATTTCTGTAAGTTTTTCATCTTCATATTTTCCAGTTCCAAAACTATCTACATAAATTGATAGAGGTTTTGCAACTCCAATTGCATAAGCTACACCAATTTCGCATTTTTTGCAAAGACCAGCTGCAACCATATTTTTTGCTGCATATCTTGCCATATAAGTTGCTGATCTGTCAACTTTTGTTGCATCTTTTCCAGAAAATGCTCCGCCACCAGATTTTGAATATCCACCGTAAGCATCAACGATTATTTTCCTTCCTGTAAGTCCAGAATCTCCTTTTGGTCCACCAATTACAAATTTTCCTGTTGGATTTATATAAAATTTTGTATCATCGTCGATGTATTTTGGATCAATAACTTCTTTGATTACTTTTTCTATTACATCTTTTTTGATTTGTTCAAGGCTTACTTCTTCTGAATGTTGAGTTGAAATAACTATAGAATCTACTCTTTTTAATTTGTCATCATCATATTCTACTGTAACTTGGCTTTTGCCATCAGGTCTTAAATAATCAAGAATTCCTTCTTTTCTAACTTGAGCAAGTCTTTTAGAAAGTTTTTGTGCATAAACAACTGACAATGGAAGATATTCTTCTGTTTCATCATCTGCATAACCAAAAACCATTCCTTGATCGCCCGCTCCAATTTTGTCGTATTTGTCATTTGTAGATTTAAAATCCATTGAATCATTTACGCCTTGAGCAATGTCAGGAGATTGTTCTATAAGTGATGTTAAAACTGCTACGTTTTGATAATCAAATCCTAATTTTGGATCATCATATCCTATTTCTTTGATTGTATCTCTTGCTATATTTTCTATTGGAGCATAAGCATTTGTCGAAATTTCTCCAACAACCAAGACAAGACCTGTTGTTGTTACACATTCACAAGCTACTCTAGAATTTTTATCTTGCTTTAAACATTCATCTAAAATCGCATCAGAAATTTGGTCGCAGATCTTATCTGGATGTCCTTCTGTTACTGATTCTGAGGTAATTAATTTTTTCATATTAAGTCCTTTCTTTTAAGGATAATTATACCTTAAATTATTTCAATTTGTTATATTTTAATCAATTTTTTCTAACAAAACTACAGCTCTTGCCTCAATTCCTTCTCCACGCCCTGTAAAAGATAATTTTTCTGAAGTTGATGCTTTGATTGATACATTTTCTATATCAGTTTTTAAATGTTTTGCCAATTTTTTTTGAATCTCTTCTCTTTTCGGAGAAATTTTTGGCATTTCACAAATTATAACTGTATCTAAATTTCCAATTTTGTAGGATTTTTCTTCCATTAATTTTACAACCCTATCGAGAAGTTTTATTGAGTAAATATCTTTGTACTCATCGTCAGTATCTGGAAATAAATTTCCAATATCTGGAAGATTTAAGGCTCCCAAAATTGCATCCATTATGGCATGAACCAAAACATCTGCATCAGAATGACCCAAAAGTCCTTTTTCATATTTAAATTCAACTCCACCCAAAATTAATTTTCTATTTTCAACTAATTTGTGAACGTCATATCCTATTCCGATTCTCATACTAATCCTCTAAAAACGCCTTGGCAAATATCAAATCTTCTGGTGTAGTCATTTTTATATTTGAATATTCGCCTTCAACTACTTTTATTTTTTCATCACTATAAATTTCAAAAAGCTGGCTATCATCTGTTATTGTAAAATTACTTTGTGTATATTTTTCGTAAAAATCCAAAATCATTTCCTTATCAAAGGCTTGAGGAGTTTGAACATTGTAAACTTCTTTTCTAAGTGGTGTAGTTTTTACCAAAGAATTTTCATCTACAATTTTTACCGTATCTTTTGATTTTACTGCACTTATTACAGCCTTATACTCTTTTAAATTTTCTAACACTTTTTCAAATAATTCTTTACTTGCAAAAGGTCTTACCCCATCATGGGTTAAGACCAATTTTGAATTTTTATCTACAGCTTTTAAGCCCTCATAAGTTGAAAGCTCTCTTGTTTCTTTCCCAAAAACATAGGAAATTTTCTTGTCATATTTTTTTAAAATATCCTTCAAATAATTTTCATCATCTTTTCTAATTACTACAATTATTTGGTCAATTTGGTCAAGTTTTACAATGGTATCAAGGCTAATTTCTAGAATTTTTCTGCCCATAATTTCTATGTAGGGTTTTGCCTTGTTAGATTTCATCCTAAGTCCATTACCTGCAGCTGTAATTACTGCTGATATTTTTTTTCCGTCTATCATATTATTCCTTTGCTCTTACAAATATCATTTTTCCAGCCGATGTTTGTAAAACACTGGTTACTGTTGTATTTATTTTCTTTCCAATTAAATCTTTTCCATCTTCAACTACAACCATTGTTCCATCTTCAAGATAACCTACTCCTTGATTTCTAGATTTTCCTTCTTTGATAACTTCGATTTCCATTATCTCTCCAGGCAAAACCTTGGTTTTCATTGCATTTGCCAAATCATTTATATTTAAAACTGTAATTCCTTGCACATCTGCAACTTTATTTAAATTGTAGTCATTGGTAAAAATTTTTGCTCCTGTATCTTGGGCAAATTTCAAAAGTTTTGAATCTACTTCTTTAATATTTGGATAATCTTTTGAACTTATTTCAAGATTTATATCCTTATTTTTTTTGATTTCTTTTACAACATCAAGCCCACGTCTACCTCTTTCTCTTTTTAAATCGTCGGGACTATCGGCTATGTGTTGAAGTTCTTCTAGGACAAATTCTGGAATTATTAATTTTCCTTCAATGAAATTTATTTTTATAATATCCAAAATTCTTCCATCAATTAAAACTGATGTATCAATTAATTTTAAGGATGTATCCTTTGAAATTTCTTTTTTATTTTCTCTTCTATTTGATATTTTTACATTTTTTACTTTTTGGAATGTTTGAGGGTATTTGTCTGGATATTTTGATGCAATTCTCCAACCCAAAAGTCCAAAGCCCAAATAAATAATAATAGATAATAGCACAAAAATTGAATTACCAACTACTGGTAACGACAAAGAGCTTAATGGTTTGGTTGCAAGAAAGGCTAAAATTAAACCTACAATTACTCCGCTTATTCCAACTGCCACACTAAGTGGCGGTAAATCTTCTAAGTATTTTTCTAACTTCATAAATACATCTTCCATCATTTTGTAAATAAAACCTGATAGAAAATAAAATATGCCTGCAAATAATAAAGCCACTAAAACATTTACTGCAATGAAAAAAACAGAACTACCTATTGTAAAATCCACAACAGATAGTACCAATTTTAATACAGATATGCCTAGAATAGCTCCAATTACAGAAAACATAATTCGAAATATTCTATTTAACATTATCTTCTCCTAATTTTTTATAATCCGATTGATTCATCAATCATTTTTTCTGCCTCATCTTTTTCTAGAGAGCCTGACATGACTAATTCGCTAGCCATAATTCTTCTCGCCCTATTTAAAAGCTTTTTTTCCGTTGTTGAAAGTCCCTTATCATCGTCTAAGGCAACAAGGTCTCTTACCATATTTGCAATTTTGAAAATATCTCCAGTTTTTAAAATTTCTTGATTTTCTCTATATCTTAGATTCCAATTAGAATTTAAATCTTTAGGATCTTGTTCAAGAATTGCAAGTATTTCTTCTCCTTCTTTTTTGGATATAACATCTCTAATATTCATTTTGTTGATATTTGCTTTTGGAATTGATATATCCATGTTACCTATAGGCATTTTGAGTATAAAATATTCTTTTTCCTCGCCTAAAAACTCTTTGGTTTCTACAGAATCAATTATCCCAGCTCCATGCATAGGATAAACTATTTTATCACCGATTTTAAACATTTTGACCTCCTAGGTTCTCTCTTTTATTATAACCTTTTTTGGCAAAATAGTAAAATCAAATAATTTTACAGTATACTACCACTATATTCTTTTGTCAATACTTTTTTTCCTATTCGAAATCAACTCCTTGCTATCTTTTGAAAAGCCAGTTCTCATTTTTACAGCTCTATTTAAAACTTTTACTTCACTTTTTTTATAAGAGCCTCCAAAATCGCCATCTAAAGTCCAATCAATTTTTTCGTCACTTTCAACTTTAAAAACAGAACCAGACCTAAAAATCACATTATCATTTTCTTTTTTGCTCCTAAGCCCATCGATAATTTGATTTAGCTCAATTAATCCTTTTGGTTTTTTAATTAAAACAGCTTCAAAAATCCCATCATCAAGACCAATATTTTTATTGTAAAAATTATTAAATCCTCCAACTGAAACAGAATTTGTTGCCATAAAATGAATAAATTCTCCTTCAAAAACTTCTTCATCAATTTTTATTTTTGCCTTATAAGATTTTAAATTTGAAACAGTTTTTACCCCCTCCAAAATATAGGCAAATCGTCCAAAAATATTTTTCATTGATTGGTCAGTTTCGTAAGAAACTTGGGCAATTGAACCAAAGGCTGCAACGTAGGTAAAAAATTTAGAATTAAATTGCCCTACATCCACATCCATAACTTCGCCTTTTATAGCATATTTGCTAGATTTTTTTATGTCAGAAGGAATTTTTAATGACCTTGAAAAATCATTTGTTGAACCTGTTGGAATATATCCGATTATAGAATTTGCATCAGCTTTTAAAACACCAGAAACAACTTCATCCAAGGTTCCATCGCCACCGCTTACCAAAATCTCATCATATTCTTTGGCAAATTCTTTTACTTTTTCTCTCGCATCATCCGCTCTTTGCGTTGCATAAACCGTCGGAAAATAAGAATTTTTGCTAAAATATTCAACAATTGAGCTTAAATAATTTCCTATAGTTCTTTGCCCGCTCATCGGATTATATATATATAATAATTTTTTCATTTTATCCCTCAAATTTGTAAATAATATATTTATATTTTACTTACATTTGTTAAGTTTTAAAGTATTAGCTAATTTTAATTCCAATTTATCAACTAACATGATATACTTAAAATTGTTATTATATAAAATATAACAGAAAAAAAGGAGTAAAATATGGAGAAAAATAATACAAGATTTATAGTCGAAGGAGGAGTGTCAATCGCCCTTTCTTTTGTACTTTCTTTTGTAGTTTTGTTTAAAATGCCTCTAGGAGGTTCAGTAACTCTTGCATCTAGACTTCCAATTGTAATTTTTGCAATAAGGTGGGGAGCTAAAAAAGGACTTTTGGCTGCAGCAGTTTTGGGATTGTTGAATATGGTTTTTGGAGGATATGTAATTCATCCTGCCCAAGCAATTCTTGATTATATTCTATCATTTTCAGCAATTGCCCTTGCAGGTATATCATTTAGCAAAAATAAAAGCAAATATTCATACATTCCATCAATAATAATTTCATATTTAGTAAGTGGAGCTTTTAATGTGATTAGTGCTTTTATATTCTTTAACGATATGGCAACAGCAAAAGCAGCCGGCTTTAATAACTTTACCCTATACGCTTTTGCATATAATTATTCTTTCTTAGCAGCTGATGCTTTGATTTTAATAATTGTATTTTTGCTTATTTTTGATAGGGTAAAAAAATTTCTAGATAAACAAAATTAAAAATAAGAATTCAAAAAGACCATCTTCCGATGGTCTTTTATTTTGAAGATGATTCTACGATTTCTAGATTTCCTTTAAAAGAATAGGATTTGGCATAATTTGTTATTATAAAAAAATCTCCTTTTTTTATTGGATATGTTTCATCATCTATTATAATTTCCCCACATCCCTTTATTATGCTTTCTAAAATATATGGCTCTTTTCTTTCAAACGAAATTTCTTTTTCTACATTTATTTTTTTTACTGTAAAATACTCATTATCATACAAAATTTCTATATTTTTTTCTAAATTTTCGTGGATTTTTTCTGTGTCTAGGCACTTTAAGGCTTTTTTTGATTTTTCTAGGTGCAAAGCTCTTTTGTTTCCATTTTTATCTTTCCTATTGTAATCATAAAGTCTGTAAGTTATATCTGACGCTTGTTGGATTTCCAAAATCAAGGAATCTTTTTTTATGGCATGAACCATGCCGGCTGGCACTTTAAAAAAATCTCCTTTTTTTGAATTTTCTTCTTTTAATAAATCTTCCCATTTTTCCTTATCTATTAGGTCAATGGCTTCTTTTTTGTTTTTTGTTTTTAAGCCATAGATTATTTTTGCCGGATTTTCATTTAAAATATACCAACACTCACTTTTGCCGTAGGAATTTTCATTTTTTGCCATTTCATCATCTGGATGGACTTGGATTGATAAGTCATCGTTTGCATCTATTAGTTTTATCAATAGGGGAAATTTTTCTTTTTTTTCATTTCCAAAAATTTCTTTGTGGTTTTGATATAAAAAATCTAAATTTTCACCCTTATATTTTCCATTTAAAATTTTTGATGGGAAATCTTTCATAGCAGAAATCGCCCAATATTCTCCAATATTTTTTGATTCGAATTGGTAAAGAAATTCTTTTTTAAGCCTATCTCCTCCCCAAATTTTTTCTACAAATTTTCCTTCTAAAAATAATATTTTTTCCATAAGTCACCTCTTTTTTATTATACTAAGAAAAAAATAAAGCCCAAGGATAATCCTTGAGCCTATTTTATGCTACTGTTAGTTTGTTTTTGTGGAAGAAATTTGTGAGATAAATTTGTATTGATGATGCTACTAGGTCAAGTATAGCACCAATTCCCAACATTCTTGTAAATTCTTCTACAGTTTTTATATCGCTTAAATAAAATCCATTTTGTGTTTGTGTTGAACTTTCTGATACTCTTACTCCAAATGTTTCAAAAAATTTCAATCCAAATGTAAGTCCTAAAATAGAAACTATTATTGTTATTATTATAAATACCAAAACCGGACCAAATTTTCCCATATCTTTGAAAGTTTTGCTTGAGCCAATGCTTATTGATGCCAAAATTCTTGTAAGTGTTGCAAGCAAAGAAACTATTAGTGTTATTGTTCCTATTATTAATGTTTTTGATGGAAATTGGTCAAAAAATCTTTTTAATCCTTCAAACAATTCTTTTACTCCAAGTCCATCTGGTCCTGTAGAAATAACTAAAAATCCAAAAAATTCTATCAAAAATACTAGACCTGCAAGTAAGGCAATAATCATAATATTTAAAACTCTTGATGTGGTTATATCTTTTGATTTTACTGGGAGGACATCATAAAAGGCAGCCTCTTCGCCATAAAATTTCTTGTAATCGTTTAAAATTACAATTATCATTGAAATTGCAAAGGATGAATACATAACCACCATTGAAATAACTGTGATAAAATCCAAAAACGCTGAGTCAAAATATAAATTTATATAATTTAATACAAGTGACAAAATTAAAGGAATTACCATCCAAGGAATTATGTCCCTAATATTTTCTTTTAATTGGTGTTTTAATAATTTAGCCATTGAAAACCTCCTCAAAGTATTCTTCAACTCCCATCTTGTGATTTTGTCTCAAATCATCAATATTTTCTTCCAAAATAATTTTTCCATCAGAAATAAATACAACCTTATCCAAAAGTCTTTCGATTTGACTAATCAAATGAGTTGAAATAATCATAAGGCCTTCTGAATCAAAATTATCAATTATTACATCCATAATTTTTCTCCTACTTGCAGGATCAATCCCACTCATTGGCTCATCCAAAAGATATAAATCGGACTTTCTTGAAAGAGAAAGAGCAATTTGCACCTTGTCTTTCATACCCTTTGACATATTTTTTATTTTCATCTTCATATCAAGTTTAAAATCTCTTATTATTTTTTCAAATTTTTCTTTTGAAAAATCTTCAAAAAAGTCGTCATATAAATTTGAAATTTGAATCAAATTATATGATTTGTCCAAAGGAAGATGGTCTGGTTGGTAGGATACAAAAGATTTTGTAAGATAGTCTGGATTTTCCCCACCAATTTTTACCTCGCCCTTATAATTTTTTTCAAGACCTGCAAGAATTCTAAGCAAAGTTGTTTTTCCCGATCCATTAGGTCCCAAAAGCCCAACAATTTCTCCTTTTTTAAATGATAAATTTAGCTTATCCAAAACAAGTTTATTTTTGTATGCAATAGATAAATTTTTAATCTCTAACATTAGTCCACCTCCCAAAATTTTTCAAGACCATCAAGAGCATCTTCTTTTGAAATTTTTAAATTTTTTGCATTGTTAATAAAATCTTCACAAATTATTTCAAAAGCATTTTTTGATAAAGATTTTATCAAATCCCCATCATCCGTTACAAATCTTCCACTTGTCCTTTGGCTTTTACAAAGTCTATCGCGTTCAAGCTCAGCCAAAGCTCTTTGGACAGTATTTGGATTTACTTCATAATCCTTGGCAAGATTTCTAACAGAATCAATTTTATCGCCAGCTTTCCACACGCCACTTGAAATTTTCGACTTAAAATCTTCTAAAATTTGAAGATAAATAGGTCTATCATTATCAAATTCCATTTAAGCCTCCTTTTTTTCTATCGCTTGCCCAACAACCAAACCAATCAACATTCCAATCGGAAGAAAAGTTCCAATATTATCGTACAAAGAACCAAAAATTATACCAAAACTCATTCCAATAGTCATACCTTCTGCCAAATAATTTTGCTTGTTTTTGTAATTTTGATTTTCGCCTTTAATTTTTTCGCTTTTTTCAAGTTTTTTTATAATAAATACAAATAAAAACCCCAAAAGCCCCATAGGCAAAATTATTTTTAAAATATTCATTCACTTTCCTTTTTGTATTTTTGTATTATTGTATCACTCTCTTAATACAATAATATTATATCCCCGATTTTTATTTTTGTAAAGTCTTTTTTAAAATTTTTAAAATTAAAAAATAAAATACGCTAAACGCCTAATTTAAAAGCTTTTACTAATTATTTTTTAAAATTTGATTTTGTTTTTTTTTGAAAATTCTTAAAATATTTACTCAAATTTTACAAAAATTTTTACATTTCCTAATAAATATAATTTAATATCTAAATTGAAAGAAAATTTGAAAATAATCCCTCAAAATTTACGCTCTTTTCTAATAATTTCATTTTTTCTTTTGCAAATATTTGTTGGTAATTGCCTCAAAAATTTTTAGCCTAACAAGGCTAAATTTTTTAAACAAATACACTAAACTAAATAAGTGATTTTAAAACCTATTTTTCAAAATCTCCAAACAAAAAAGGCCCTAGGATTTCTCCTAAGACCTTTTTGTTTTATTTTCTATTTTATCTAATGCTTACTCTACCAAAAGCTGATTTTATATCCAAATCTAAATCTGATTCTTCTGGATTAGTTGAAACTTGATAGCCATCTTTTGTTTGCAATTTATTTTTAAATTTATCCGCAATTGAATAAGATGATGATTTAATCAAAGCCTTTATATTTTTATTAAATTCATTTGTATCAATTACAACTGATCCAAATTGTGTTCCTATATTAACTTCTTTTGCATCAACGATTTTAAAAATTTTAATTGAACCAGCTTTTGATGAAAGAGCAACTTTTTCCATATTTAAGCCATCAATTCTTATAGAGCCATTTACAAGATCTACATTTGCATTTTCTCCAGAAATATTTGAAAGATAAACTGATCCATTTACATTAGAAACTTCAAGATTTCCATTTGTGTTTCTAATTTCAATTTTTCCATTAGTATTTTTCAAATCAATATTTCCAGCAGAATTTATAATAGTAAATCTTGCATTAGTTGATTCAATATTATTTTCCTTAAAATCAACATCACAAAGTTCAACTTGACCATTTACAATATTTATATCAAGACTATCATAAATATTTTTGCCCAAATATAATTTTACATTCGCACTTGCATCCAAAGACTTATAATTTTCATTTACACTTACAATTAATTTGTCCTCAACAACTTCAATATTTAAATAATCATTTACTTGGTCTTCTTTGTTTTTGAAATAAACTTTCTCATCAACCATAATATGATTTTCTTGAGCTCTTTCAATATCCAAAGAACCATTTATAAGATCAATTTCTATAGCATTCACATCATCATCAATTTTTGTTTGATTTTCAGTTTTTTGAGAATTTATATGGTAAATATTAGGAATATTTACGCTATCAAGATCAATATCAAAATCAAAATTTGAAATAGTTTCACTTGTCTTTTTCATAATTTTTTCAAAAGAAGTTGATAATTTATCAACAAAACTTTCCTCATTATTTTTAGACTTGTCTTTGCCAACTGCCTCCAAAAGATCGCTAGCTTGTTCAACTGTAATTTTTCCTTCTTTTAACATATCTAAAATCATTTTCTTTTCTTCATTCATCTTTAAGCTCCTTTAAAAGTTCACTTGCTTGGTCAGGAGTAATCTCTCCGCTGTTGACCATATTCAAAATATCTATTCTAGATTCTTGTTTATTTATTTTTCCACCAAGTTTTTTTACAATCTTGTCAATTCTATTTCTAACAGTCGGGTAAGAAATTCCCAAACTCTCTCCAACATCTTTTATACTGCCACGCTTTTGCAAAAAAAGCTCAATAAATTCCAAATCCTCAATATCAAGTCTTTGAAACTTACCCATTTCAAATTCTCCACTAACTTCAGTAAAACATGAATTACATTTATAAGAAGTGATAACCAAGTCACCACCACAATTAGGACATTTATTAATCAAAACCCGCCTCCTTTATAAAATAAGTATACCACCATTTTAATTTTTGTAAAGTTTGTTTTTAATTTTTTTAATATTTAAATAGTATATCTTAATTAATTTAATATTTTATTTTAATTAAATCATTTCAAAAATTAATCTTCAAAAATTTTCCAAAAAAAAAGACAAAAGATAAAACTTTTGTCTCAAACTATTAAAAAAAATCAAAAATATATAACTATAACTGATAAACAACTTATCATTTCTCTCATTTATAATTTATCATGCTTTAAAATAAGTTTTTTGCCCAGTAACTTTTCAAGCTTCTTAGGATCCAAATAATTGTATTTACTACAAGTGCTAGGTTAAAAGTAAAATTTAATAGTACTACTATCCCGTAAATTTCTTGATTTTTTATGAATTTGAATGGATTTAAATATGAAATTAGGGAGAAAATCAAAAATACTCCTATCCATTTTATTGAAGTTTTTAAATTTTCTTTGTAATCCGGGAAAATAAAATGTCTATTTTTGTATCTTTTTATGAAATTATCTCTTTTTTGTTTGTAATTTTTTCTATCATCTCTCTCGTTTTTTATAAGGGATGAATAATAAAAAATCATATCGTCGTAGGTTGATGTGTATTTTTTAAGATTTTCGCATTCTTCTTTTGAATAGGAAATCTCTATTATTCTTTTTGTTATATTTGCTTTTGATTTGTATGAAATTTTTTCATTTCTTAATTTTTTTAATTTTTCTATATTTTTTTCGTTTTCGATTTCTTTTTTTGTTTTGTCTTCGTATTTTTTTGTATTTTTTCTAATTAGAAAATAAAAACTTAATAATATTAGAAAAACTAAAATTTGTCCTAAAAAAATTAACATAAAATTGCTTGTATCAAGGCTTGTCACAAATAGCATTACAAAACTTGGCAGCAAAATAATCAAAAGGGCATAGCTTATAAATTTTATTACACTTCTCATTTTTCTTCTCTTTCTAATAGGTCTTGGTAATATTTTTTTAGTTTCAAGCCTATATTTTCTATGGATTTTTCTTGGGCGAGCTTGTAGCCTTCTTCTTTTAATGAAGGATATTTTCCTTCCAAAATCAATTTTATTTTTTTGTAAAATTCTTTTTTGTCTTTTGCTTTATAAATTTCTTTTCCGTCTTTGAGATTTTCATAAATTTCTATATCTCTAATTATTGTGTCGGCTTTTGTTGCAAGGGCCTCTAGTAAAACTATTCCTTCGGTTTCTTCAAATGTCGGAAATATATAAAGGTCTGATCCTGAATATGCTTCTCGCAATAATTCTTGGCTAACATAGCCTGGAAAATGTAAATTTTTTAAATCTGTTTTGACAGCTTTTTTGATTTTTTCTGGCACTAAACTTAATTTCAATTCTCCAAACCACACAAATTCGTATTGGGGAAGTTTTTTTGCAAGGTCTACGAAATCCAAAATTCCTTTTCTTTCTATAAATAGGCCAACTGAAATGATTGATTTTTTATTTTTATCAAGCTTATATCTTTGGTAAAAATTTTCCCTGTCATTTTCTTTTTTCTTCCAAAAATCTAGGTCGACTCCGTTTGATACGACTTTAATTTCTTTTCCAATCTTATATGAATCCAAAATATTTTTGGAATATTTGGTTGGTGTTAAAATCAAATCTCCTTTTTTGTAGCAATGTATAAGCCATTTTTTGAAAAATGGTGCAAGCTCATTTGATAGGATAAAAGAATTTTTAAAATCTTCCTTGGTGGAATGCCCATGATAGACAACTTTTTTTCCAGATTTTCTCGCCTTATTTGCAAAAAAAGCAGACTTTGGAAAAACTGTATTTATGTGGCAAATATCATAATCGTCATCTGGATTTAAGGTATATGAAACTCCAACCAAATCCAAAGCCTTTTTTTGATGGTCTATTGCTTTTCCAACGCCAGATTCTTTTACAGTTTGATAATCTTCATTATAAATAAGAATTTTCATGTGTCCTACCTTTTTTGATTGCTTCTTTATATAATCTTTCGCAATTTTCGCCAAAAGAATCTATAGAAAAATTTTCCAAAGCATATTTTCTTGCGTTTCTAGAAAGTTTATCCCTTTTTTCTTTATCAAGAAAAATCATTTCCAAATATTTTTTAAAATCAGAAAAATTTTCATATTGGTAGCCAT
Organism: Anaerococcus sp. HMSC075B03; assembly: GCF_001815585.1. Taxonomy (NCBI): domain Bacteria; kingdom Bacillati; phylum Bacillota; class Tissierellia; order Tissierellales; family Peptoniphilaceae; genus Anaerococcus; species Anaerococcus sp. HMSC075B03. Next base: position 80,828 of record NZ_KV821183.1, on the reverse strand, counting down.
TAAAATCATCAATTATTACCTTATCAAGGCAGTAATCTTTTCTACAAATCGCAGGAGTAGCATTGCTCATCGCCTCATAATAAGTAAGTCCTTGAGTTTCGGACTTGCTTGCAGAAACAAAAGCATCTGCCATTCTATAATAATTATTTACTTCCATAGGCTTAACCATACCCGCAAAATATATTTTTTTATCAATATTTTTTGCATAAGATTTCAAATCTTTTAAATAAGGTCCGCCACCAACAAGAATAAATTTTAATTTTTCTATATCAAGCCTTTCGTAATAATCAATTAGTTCCTCAATATTTTTTTCTTCGGCAAGCCTACCCAAATAAAGAATTATTTTATCGCTTGCATCAAATCCGTAATAATCTCTGATTTTATTTTTATCTTCCAATTTTTCTGGCATTTCTATTCCAGTAGGAATTATTTTTATTTTCTCATCTTCAATATCATAAGATTTTAAAATTTCTCTAGTTTTTTCGCTTGGAACAATAATCATTTCAACCCTATCGGCAATTGCTTTTGAAAAAACCGAAATCATTTTTTTGCCCACCTTTTTTGATGGAGAAAAATAGTGAGTATAGTCTTCATAAATTGTATGATAGGTGTGAACTAAGGGACAAGATGATTTCTTGGCAATTTTTGTCGCCATCATAAAAGTAGAAAATTCGCATTGTGAGTGAACAATATCTGGTTTCCAATCTTTTATTTCCTTAATGAATTTATTTCTTAAAGTTGCAGAAATCCTTGCCTCTGGATAAATTTTCCCTGCACCAAGACTTCCTATATAATAAACATTTCCTTTTTTATAACTTTCAGTTGAATTTGAGAGGGTTAAAACTTTTACATCAAATCCCCTATCTTCTAGATAGGATTTTAAATTTAAAATTGATCTTACTACACCATTGACGACGGGATCGTACCAATCGGATGTAATTAAAATTTTCATTGAATCACCTCTTTAACTAACTTAACATTTCTTTCATTATAAACTTACAAAGTCTATTAATATTGTATGCAAAAAGTAAATATTTTTCAATTTATATCAATTGGGGTATATTTTATCTAGTATTAATTCAAAGAAAGGGTGATAATTTGGGAAATTTAATAGTTGGCGATGTGCTTTTATTATTCTTTTCAATTTATGTAGGAATATTTTTCAAAAAATTTCACACAGACTATCCAAAAATGAGAGTTGGATTTCACATTTGGGAAGTTTGTTACAATAAAGAATGTTGGGAATACGGAAATAATTTTGCTGGAAATCTTTCAATAATTCTTGGAATAATTTTATTTGGCATAATTTATCCAATAATTTTGTATTTCAAAATAAAAAGAAATATATGCGTAATCCTTCTAATTGTTTTTACAATCCTATATTTTATCCTTTTACTTTTAATTTTAAGACACCACATGAGAAAAAAATTTAATTTAAAAGATGAAAAAGATGATGAAGATGATAAAAAATAAAGCTATTTTACAAAAAGTAAAATAGCTTTATTTTTTTCTTTGAGATTTTTATTTAAAAATTTTAGTCTTCTTCTTTGTCTATATATTTTCTTTTTAATCTTATAGCTGATGGACAAGCTGCAACTCCGCCTTCGCCTGTTTCTCTTAGGCTTGCTGGAAGGGCATCGCCTACTTCTTTTAAGGCGTCTACTGTTTCATCAAATGTTACCAAAACTTTTACTCCAGCAATTGCCATATCAGCTGCAGAAAGTGCATTTATAACTCCTGATGCGTTTCTAATATTGCAAGGAAATTCTACCATTCCTCCTATCGGATCGCACACAAGTCCCATTATTGATAAAAGTGCAATTGATGCCGCATCTTCCATCACGTCAATGTCACATCCTCTCAAATAACAAATTGCAGCTGCACACATAGCTGCTGCAGAACCGCATTCCGCTTGGCATCCGCCCTCAGCTCCAGCAAATGTTGCATTGTCAGCAATAATTTGTCCGAATTCTGTTGCAACGAGAATTGCTTTTATCAATTCTTCATCAGAATATCCATATTTTTCACGCATTGCCATTAAACTTGCTGGAACAATTCCTGCAGATCCTGCTGTTGGACTTGCTACGATTTTTCCCATTGATGCGTTTACTTCTGATGTTGAAAAAGCCATAGCCATTGCCTTTGTTGGCAAATCTCCCATTATTGTATCTTCTGATAGAAAATAATTATTCATTGATTTTGCATTTCCACCAGTCATTTTTGTCATTGACATTAATTTTTTATCAAGAGCTTTTTGTGAAGATTCTTTCATAACATCAAGAGATTTTTGTAATAATTCAAAAACTTCTTCTCTTGATTTTCCTGTTAGCTCCATTTCATCTTCAAGCGCAATCTCCCAAACTTCCTTGTTTTCTTCTTTTATTCTATTTTTAATATATTCCATTGTTGTTTTCATAAATTACCCCAAATATTTTATAAATTCAAAATTCTTGCCGGCTTCAATTTCTTTGTAAACTTCTTCTTCCAAATCTTGATCTAATTCTACAATTAACATAATTGTGTTGCCCTTGTTTATAGTTTTCATATTTTTTATATTATAATTGTGGTCAAACAAAACATTTGAAATGAAAGCTATCATTCCTTTTTGTTCAGGATAGGTACAAATAATTGTAGGATTTTTTCCATTATATTCTACTTCATTGTCCATTATTTGATTTATCATAATATTTCCGCCACCAATTGATGAGCCTCTCAATTTAAATTCATGGCCGTCTGGGTAGTAAAGAACAATTTTTACTGTGTTTGGATGAACTTCTCCCATATCTTGTGGAATAAAATTATAAGTAATTCCTGCTTCATCAGCTATTTTAAATGAATCTCTTAATCTTTCATCTTCTGGTCCAAAGCCCAAAACTCCTCCAACCAAAGCCCTATCTGTTCCGTGACCTTGGTAAGTTTTTTCAAATGATCCGTGTAAATAAAAATCAACTTTTGTAAATCCTTCTCCGCCCAAATCTCTTGCGATTTTTGCAATTCTGTTTGCTCCCGCAGTATGGGATGATGATGGGCCAATCATTACAGGTCCAATAATATCAAATACTGATAAATTTGCCATTATACTCTCCTTATTTTTGAAATTTCTTTTGGACTATCTATTATAAGATTTGGCTTTAAATTTTCAAGAATTTTTCTTTCTCTAAAGCCCCAAGCACATCCTACAGTAAATACTCCAGCATTTTTTCCACACTCCATGTCGACTTCGCTGTCTCCAAAATAAAAAATATCCGAATAGTCGACACCAAATCTTTCTTTTATTATATACATACCCTCAGGCGACGGTTTTCTTTTTATATCTTCTCTATATCCTAAAATAAAATCAAAATAGCCTTCTCCAAAAATCTCCCCTATAACTTTTTTGCAAGTGGAATCTGGCTTGTTAGAAAAAGCAACCAAAATTTCGCCCATCTTTTTTATTTTTTCAAGCTCTTCTACGATTCCATCATAAGGCTTTGTAAGATAGGTTGGATTATCATCATATCTTTTGTTATAAGCATTTAAAATTTTTTCTCTTTTTTCAGATTTTTCAAAGCCAATATAATCAAGAGTTTTTTCAATCAAAACCCTCGGGCCATTTCCTACAAACTCCTCAATTTTTTCTTTTGGTACTTGACTTAAAGAAAAATTTTTTAAAGTTTGGTTTATATTATATGAAATAGAATCAATCGTATTTAAAAGTGTTCCATCTATATCAAAAATATACATTTATGTATCTCCTTTTGTTTGCCAATTTGTGCCAAACTATTATTACTATACCACTCATTAGTGGTATAATAAAAACAATATGTGAAACGAAAAAATAATAAGGAAGGAAAATATGCAAACAAGAAGAAATTTATCTATGCTCAGTGATTTTTATGAATTTACTATGGCTTATGGATATTTTGAAAGTGGAATGAAAGATACGATTGCAGTTTTTGATGCATTTTACAGAAAAAATCCTGACGGCGGAGGATTTTCAATTTTTTCTGGCTTAGATGATATTATTGATTATGTAGAAAATATTCATTTTGATGATGAAGATATTGAATATTTTAGAAAAAATACAAAATTTTCGGAAGAATTTTTAACTTATTTGAAAAATTTTAAATTCACAGGAGATATTTGGGCATTTCCAGAAGGATCAGCAATGTTTCCATCTGAACCAATTGTAACTGTAAGAGCTCCAATAATTGAGGCACAAATTTTAGAAACTTATTTGCTTTTGTCTTTAAATTACGGCTCCCTTGTTGCTACAAAAACAAATAGAATTGTAAGGGCTGCAAAGGGAAGAACTGTTATGGAATTTGGGGCAAGACGTGCTCAAGGCCCTGACGCTTCTGTAAAAGGAGCAAGGTCTGCCTTTATAGCCGGCGCTCCAATCACTTCAAATACTCTTTCAAGTCAAATGTATGCTTATCCTGCTGGGGGAACTATGGCTCACTCTTGGGTTCAATCTTTTGATAGCGAATACGAAGCATTCTTGGCTTATGCAAAATTATATCCAGATAACTGCATTTTATTAATTGACACCTATGATGTTTTAAAACAAGGCCTACCAAATGCTATGAAAATTTTCAAAGAAGTTTTAGAGCCTTTGGGACTTACTGGCGGTGTAAGAATTGATTCTGGCGATCTTGCCTATCTTTCAAAAGAATGTAGAAAAATTTTGGACGAAAATGGCTACAAGGATGCAAAAATTGTTGCAAGTAATTCACTTGACGAATACAAAATAGAATCTCTACTCCAACAAGGCGCAGAAATTGATTCATTTGGAATCGGAGAAAGATTAATTACTGCAAAATCTGATCCAGTTTTTGGTGGAGTTTATAAACTTGTTCAAGTTGAAGACAAAAAAGGCAAGACTGCAAAAATAAAAGTATCAGAAAATGTAGAAAAAATTACAACACCAGGTCTAAAAGAAGTTTACAGATTGTACGACAAAAAAACTGGCAAGGCAGAAGCTGATTATATAACCTTAAAAGAAGAAAAAGTTGATGAAACTAAACCACTTGTAATTTTTGATCCACACTTTACATGGAAGATGAAAAGAATGGAAAATTATGAAATTCGAAAAATGCAAATTCCAATTTTTGAAAAAGGCAAAAAAGTTTATGAATCTCCAAAAATTGAAGAAATAAACGAATATTGCAAGTCAGAAGTGAAATCCTTGTGGGATGAGGTAAAAAGATTTGACCAACCTCACAATTATTACGTCGACCTTTCTCACGATTTGTGGAATTTAAAACAAAATCTAATAATGAAGGCTATGAGCAAATAATGATAGCCATAATTACAGGAGCAAGTTCAGGCATAGGCTATGAATTTGCAAGGCAAATTGACAAAAAAAATTATGAAGAAATTTGGCTAATCGCAAGAAGAACTGAAAGACTTCATGATTTATCAAAAAAACTACAAACAAGGGCAAGGATTTTTGCCCTTGATTTGTGTGAGGAAAAATCTTTTGAAGCTTTAAAAAAAGAATTAGAAATTTCAAACAAAAAAATAGGACTTTTGATAAATTCTGCAGGCATGGGAGAAAATGATTATTTTAAAAACACAAGTTTTGATAATGATATGAAAACTTTGGACTTAAATATAAAAGCTCTCACAGCAATGACAAAAATATCTCTAGATTTTTTCCAAAAAGATGGAATAATTTTAAACATAGCCTCATCAGCAGCATTTATTCCACAGGCAAAATTTGCCCTTTATGCTGCAAGTAAGTCCTATGTCTTATCATTTTCAAGAGCTGTAAGGAGAGAGTTTAAGGATATAAAAATTTCAGTTTTATGCCCAAACAGGATCGAAACAGAATTTTTAGAAAAATCAAATAATACTTCGGGCGGAATAAAAAATTTAGGAAATGAAAATTTAGAAAAAATGGTGGCAAAAGCAATTAAAAAAATGGGCAAAAAAGACCTAATAACTACCCACCCAAGCGCAAAAATTTTATTAATAATTTCAAAAATTTTCCCTCATTCTTTTATAATGTGGATTGAGAAAAAACTTTCTATGTATTAATTTTTTATTTCAAATTAAAAAGAAGGCAAGTATGCCTTCTATTTTTTTGTAACTTTTAGTGCATCCAATCTTTTTTTCATATATTTTTTATTTTCTTCGACATTATCATACATCAAAGATATTAAAAGTATATCCATGACTGTTAGGTAAAGAATTCTTGCATTTAAGGATTCTGTTCCGTGTTCGGATTCTATTGATGGTAAAATCATAGCCTCATCTGAGATTTTTACCATTTCAGATTTTGGATTTCCTGTAAGGGCAATAATTTTTGCCTTATTTTTTTTTGCAACTTTTGAAACTTCTATTACCTCTAGCGTTCTTCCTGAATGTGAAAATACAAAAATACAGTCGTTTTCGTCCATCTTTGTGCAAGCACTTAGTTGCATGTGAGAATCCGAAATATAATTTACCATATATTTTGTTCTCAAAAATTTATGATATGAATCGTAAGCTATGGTTGCTGATCCTCCCATGCCAAAAAAGTGAATTTTTTTGGATTTTTTTATCAAATTCAAACAAGATTCAAAAGGAATATTTTTAATATCTTCTTTTAGCGTATACATTGATTGGATATTAAACGCCATAATTTTGTTGGCTATTTCATCAGGGCTGTCATTTTCATTTACACTTGTTATAGCTGTAAGTAGCGAATCGTCAGAATTTTTATTTATATTTGTAGCTAAGTTTAATTGAAAATCTTTGTAGCCTTTAAAGCCAAGTTTTTTTATAAATTTAAAAATTGACGCTGTGGAGCTTTCTGTTTCTTCAGCAACATTTGATATAGTTTTATTTAATATTTCATCATCTAATTTTAAAAAATATTCTGCATAAAAATTTTCCGTTTTTGTAAAGGTACTTTTTTTAGACAAAATAATTCTTTCTAAATATCGGTTCAAAACATCCTCCAATCTATTCTTACTAATATTATACATAAATTTGCAAATTTGAATAGAAATTTTTATTTGCAAAATTTTTTTGTTTTTTTACCGTTTGACAAGTAAAAATTTTTTTCGTATAATTTATTTAAATAATGAACTACAGATAGCCTTACAATTTTTTGGAAAAATATTTTTTTTAATCATTTGAAAAGGTTATCAAAAAAAGAAAGGAGTTTATATGAAAATAGGTTTTTTGGGACTTGGAAAAATGGGTTACAACATAGCCTTAAATGCCATCGACAATAATTTTGAAGTAATTGGCTATGATGTAGATGAAAATGTAAGAAAAAAAGCAAGCAAAGATTTTAAAATCGCAAATTCTATCGATGAACTTATAGAAAAATTAGATGATGTAAAATTTATTTTACTGAGTTTGCCTGCAGGAAAAATCACTGATGACATGATTTTTCTTTTAAAAGAAAAACTTAATAAAGACGACATTGTAATTGATACTGGAAATACTAATTACAAAAAAACTTTAGAGCATTACGAAATTTTAAAAGAAAAAAATATTGGTTTTCTTGATTGTGGAACTTCTGGCGGAATGAGTGGTGCTAGAAACGGCGCTTGTCTTATGGTTGGAGGAGAAAAAAAATATTACGATCAAGTAAAAGATTTTTTTGAAGCAATTTCTTGTGAAGATGGACTTTTATATACAGGACGTGCTGGTTCTGGTCATTATTTAAAAATGATTCACAATGGAATTGAATATGGAATGATGCAAGCTATCGGCGAAGGATTTGCAGTTTTGGAAGCTAGCGAATTTGATTATGATTACGAAGATGTTTCAAAAGTTTGGAATCACGGATCTGTAATTAGGTCTTGGCTAATTGAACTTGCTCAAGAAGGCTTTGCCAAAGATCCAAAACTTGATTCTCATTCCGGCGTTATAAATGCAAATGGAGAATGTAAATGGACAGTTGAAGAAGCACTAAGACTTGACGTTCCTGTTCCAGTTATTTCTAATTCTTTGTTTGTAAGAAATACAAGTAAAATAAATGTTGATGATAATTTTTCTAATAAAGTTGTAGCTCAACTAAGAAATGGTTTTGGCGGACACGATCTTGTAAAAAAGGATAAATAAAATGAAAATTGCTATTGTAAATTCTAGTAGTTTTGGAAAAATTTTTCCAGACCATATAAAAAAACTAGAAAAAATTGGACAAGTAGATCGCTTTGAAGTCGACCAAAATATAGATGGAAAATCTCTAGGTCAAATGCTAAAAGGCTACCAATATATAATAGCGAGCGTTACACCATTTTTTGATAAAGAATTTTTTGAAAATGTAGATGATTTAAGGCTTATCTCAAGGCATGGAATTGGCTACAACAATGTAGATTTAACTTGTGCAAAAGAAAAAGGAGTAATTGTTTCTATTGTTCCTTCTTTGGTAGAAAGAGATTCAGTTGCAGAAAATAATATTACAAATCTATTGGCTTTGATGAGAATGACTATAAATTCTTCCAAAAAAGTAAGAGATGATAAATGGGAAATGAGAGCAAATTTTGTAGGAAATTCTCTCTACCACAAAATTGTTGGCGTAATCGGCGTTGGAAATACCGGAAGCCAAGTTGCAAGAACACTTAGAGAAGGTTTTCAATGTAGAGTATTAGGCTATGACCCTTACAAAGACAAATTAGAACTAGAACAATTTGGCGTAGAAAAAGTTGATTTTGAAACACTTTTAAAAAAATCTGATGTGATTTGTTTATGCGCAAATTTGACAAAAGAAAATTATCACATGATAAATAAAAACACAATATCAAAAATGAAAAATGGAGTTTATATATCAAATACCGCAAGAGGCGCTCTAATTGATGAAAAAGATATGGTTGATGCTTTAAAAAATAAAAAAGTTAAAGCTCTTGCAACAGACGTTATGGAAGTTGAGCCTGCAAGAAGTAATCATCCCTACTTGCAATTTGATAATGTAATAATTACACCTCACACATCAGCCTACACAAAAGAATGTTTGTATGCAATGGGAGAAAGTTGTGTAAATGATGTTTATAATGTACACAATAAAAAACTTCCAAAAAGATGTGTGCAAAAAGAAAGTCCCTTTGTGGAATAAAAATTTTTAAAAAATTTAGGAGGAAAAAATGGAGACCTTATCTGTAGCAAAAAGTTTATTAATAGCTTTGTGGGTTGCAGGCGTTATGTCACGTTGGCTATTGGGTGGCGCATCTTTAACATTAAGATTTTCGCCATTAATGACAGGCCTTGTTGTAGGAATTGTTATGGGAAGAATTGCTGATGCAATGATAGTAACTGCAAGTTTGCAATTAATATATATGGGAGTATTTTCTCCAGGTGGCTCAATGCCATCAGAACCTGCAGTTGCAGCTGCAATAGCAGTTCCAGTTGCCCTATTAGGAAATTTAACACCAGAAGCATCAATTGCCATTGCCGTTCCAGTTGGATTTTTAGGATCTTATCTTTACCAATTTAGATTTTTCCTAAATACCTTTATAGGCAAAAAAACTGACGTCGCAATTGAAAAAATGGATGAAAAAGCAATCAAAAGATCAATAATAACATATCCAACTATAGCATCTTTTGTTTTATTTGTTCCATTAATCTTTGTAGCTTTATATTTTGGCGCACCAGTAATCGCTGATGTTGTAGCAAAACTTGAAGGAACAGTATTTTTACACATACTAGATGTAGTCGGCGGAGGACTTGCCGCAATCGGTATTGCAACAACAATTTATGTAATAGGTAGAAAAGATTATTTATTATTTTTCCTATTAGCATATTTTTTAAGCGTAATTTTAAAAGATATGAATGTAAATATGTTAGTTTATGCAATTTTAGGAACAATAATTTCAATTTTGGCAGTAGGAAATAAAAATCAAGCCAAAGAAGACAAAGAAGTAAAAACAGAAACTTCAAGCGAACGTGAAATGACATTTGAAGAAGAAGATGACTTTTAGTAGGAGGTTTTAAAATGCAAGATATAAAAAAAGACGAAATGGCTCCAGAAGAATTAGAGCTAAAAGATGTTAGAAAAGCATATTTAAGATGGCATTTCGCAAACGAAATTCCTCACACTTTTGAAAGATATTTGGCACCTTCCCTCTTATATGCAATGATGCCAGTTTTGAAAAAATTATATAAAAATAAAGAAGATTTGAAAAAAGCTTACAAAAGACAATTGTTATTCTTCAATACCCAACTTACTTGGGGCGGTGGAATAATCACAGGTCTTATGTCATCAATGGAACAAGAAAGAGCCCTTCAAGAATACAACAACGAAGAAATAACAATGACCGATGATTTGATGTATAATACAAAAGCAGGGCTAATGGGAGCTCTTGCAGGAATTGGCGATGCAATTGATTCAGGAACAATCCAATATATTTTTATAGCAATAGCAATTTCTTGGGCACAAGCAGGATCCCCAATGGGAGCTTTGTTTCCATTCGTAGGATTTTCCTTATACCAAGTTTTTATCGGAAGATTTTTTGCAAAACAAGGATTTGTTTTAGGTAAAAACGCATCAAGTTTATTAAAAAGCACAGGAGTTCAAAACGCAATAAATATTTTATCAGCTTTGGGACTTTTTATGATGGGAATTTTAGCAGCAAACTATGTAAAAGTAAGCTCAGCATTAAAATTTACAATTTCAGGAAAAGAATTTGTTTTCCAAGAGCTTTTAGATAAAGTATTACCAGGAGCTTTGCCATTAGTAACAGTTCTTGGCGTATATGTTTTTTATTTGAAAAAAGGTTTAAAAGTTACTCAAGCTTTATTAGGTTTAACAATAATTTTAGCAGTATTAGCAGGAATAGGAATATTATAAAATGGGAAAAGTAGTATTAGGTAGAGTTGACGAAAGATTAATTCACGGACAAGTAATGATTACCCTATCGCAAAAAGACGGAGTAAATTCAATTTTTGTAGTAGATGATGTCGTTTACAACGAAACTTTTATGAAAGATTTATACAAAAGTGCTGGAAATAGAACAGGAAAGAAAACAATAGTTTTAAACGAACAAAGAGCATTCTACTATTGGGACAAATACAAATTTAAAGATTATAATTGTATCCTAGTTGCAAAAAGCATAGATGTATTTTATAAATTAATCAAACACGGCGTTGAAGTTTGCGAATTAAACGTTGGAGGCATAGCAAAAAAAGACGAAAATGATTTGTTAGTTACAAAATCAGTTTATCTTAACAAAGAAGATGCCAAAAAATTAAAAGAGTTAAGAGAAGATTATAAAATAGACAATATTTATTTTCAAGCAACCCCATCAGCACCAAAATCAAGTTTAGACGAAGTTTTAAAAAATTTTGATTTATAAATCATTTAAGCTCCCCTTAAATTAAGAAAGGATAAAAAATGATAGGAATACTAATTGTAAGTCACGGAAAGCTTGCACAAGGATTTAAAAGTTCAGCAGAAATTATTTTTGGTCAAGCAGAAAACATAGATTATCTAGGTTTATATCCAGAAGATGACATAAATAATTTCAACGAAAAAATAAAAGAAAAAATAATAAATTTAGACAAAGGCGATGGAGTAATTGTCTTTACAGATTTAATTTCAGCATCCCCTTACACCCAAAGCCAAATTGCCATATCAAAATTAGAAAATAATGAAAAAATATCATTAATAGGAAATTTAAATTTCCAAATGCTGATTCAAGCAATAAATGGACAAGTCTTAGAAGAAAACATAGACCAAGTTGTAAAAAATATCCTAGAAATCACAAAACAAGAAGTCTTAGAATGGAAATATGAAAATATACAAATAGAAAACCCAGATGAAGATGATGATTTTTAGATAAAAATTTTTTTCCCTTACAAATCGTGCTAGAAAATATCTCTAGCACGATTTTTTTTATTTTAAAATTAGATTTAAAAATACCAAGGCTAATATGTTTAACCTTGGTATTTTAATTTAATATTTTCTGATAGTTAGTAATTAATTTTAGGCTTATTATTGGGAATTTGTTTTATTTGATTAATTCTAGTGGTGAATCTACTTTTTCTTCTACTTTTTCACCTTTTAGATATTTAATTGCTGTTTCTAGAGCGATTTTTCCCATTTCCTTTGGTTTTTGAGCAACTGTTGCTGACATTGAACCTTCTTTTACAGCATTTATTGCGTCTTCATTTCCATCAAATCCAACTACAACAATATCTTTTCCGCTAGCTTTTATTGCTTCTATTGCTCCCAATGCCATTTCATCATTTTGACAAAATACTGCTTTTACATCTGGTTGAGCTTGAAGTAAATTTTCCATTACTGTCATTCCTTCTGCTCTATCAAAGTTTGCAGTTTGGCTTGCTAATAGATTTATTTTTCCATCTGTAGCTTTTTTAAATCCTTCTCCTCTTTCACGAGTAGAGCTTGCTCCAGGAATTCCTTCTAATTGAATAACTTCTGCATTTTCTCCAATTTTTTCAAGAATAAATTCGCCTGCAAGTTTACCACCTTCTACGTTATTACTTGCAATTAAACTTACAATTTCTCCCTCATCAGAATTTCTATCAACGCATATTACAGGTATATTTGCTTCGTTAGCTTTTTTTACTGATGTTGAAATTGCTGTTGAATCTACTGGATTAATTATAATCAAATCAACTTTTTGTGTTATAAGATCTTCTACTTGGTTGTTTTGTGTTGAAGAATCATTTTGTGCATCTGTTATAATTGTTTTTGCGTTTGCATCTTTTGCTGCCTCTTCAACGCCTTCTCTTATTGATACAAAAAATGGATTGTTTAAAGTTGATAAAGAAACTCCAATTTTATATTCGCCATCTTTGGCTTTTGTTTCTTCTTTTGCATTACTAGATGCATTATCATTTTTATCTTGTCCTTCGACGCTACAAGCTGTGAATGTAAACATAGCTATAGCTAAAACTGCCAATATTCTTCTAAATTTTTTCATATTTTTCTCCTATTTATTTCTCTTTCTGTCTATTAGAACTGCTATTAATATTACAATTCCTTTTACTATTTGTTGATAGAAACTTGAAACTCCCAATAAATTTAGTCCGTTATTAAGGACTCCTAAAATTAAAATTCCTATTAATGTTCCTGTTAATGATCCACTTCCACCTGTCATACTTGTTCCGCCTAAAACTACTGCTGCTATAGCATCCATTTCATAGGCTGAACCAGCTGTTGGTTGAGCAGAATTTAATCTTGATGTAAGTACAAGACCAGATATAACTGCCATCAAGGCACTTATTACATATACAAATGTTTTTGATTTTGCTATATTAATCCCTGAAATAAAACTTGCTTTTTCATTTCCTCCAACGGCAAATATTTTTCTACCATAAGAAGTTTTATTTAAAATCATCCAAAGTATTATATAAACAATTATAAATAAAATAACTTGGAAAGGAATTCCTAAAACTTGTCCTTTTCCTAAAAATTGGAAAGCAAAGTCATCTCTAGGTCCTGCTATTGGTCTACCGTCCATAAAAACTAAAGTAAGTCCTCTAAATATTGTCATAGTTGCAAGTGTTACTATAAATGGTGCAAGTTTTCCTTTTGTAATCAACAAACCATTTATTAGCCCCAAAATAATAGCTAATAAAATAGCTACAAGTATAGCAAGAATTGTATTTGTCCCATTTTGTAAAAGTCCTGCAAAAATTGCTGAGCTTAAGGCAAGAGTTGAACCAACTGAAAGATCAATTCCTCCTGTTAAAATTACAAAAGTCATTCCTAATGCCACAAAACCATTTATGATTAATTGGCGCATCAAATTTAACAAGTTGCTAACTTGCAAAAATGCTGGATTAAGTACGCTCACAAAACATATCAAAATAAGCAAGGCAACTATTGTCCCTAAATTTTGATTTTCTTTAAATCGATTTTTTATATTACTCATAACCTTCCTCCTGTTGCAAGGGTCATTATTTTTTCTTGGCTAGCATCTTTCTTTAAAAGTTCTCCTTGTATTTTTCCTTCATGAATTACATAAATTCTATTTGATAAACTTATAAGCTCTGGCAAATCGCTTGATATAAGTATGATTGAAACTCCCTTATTAGTAAGGTCTTTTATTAAATCATAAATTTCTCTTTTTGCTCCTACATCAACGCCTTTAGTTGGCTCATCAAGGATTAATATTTCTGGACCAATCGCATACCATTTTGCAAAAACTACTTTTTGTTGATTACCTCCAGATAAATCGCTAATTTTGCTTTCTGATGATTGGGTCTTAACTTTAAAACTATCTACCAAATTATCTGAAAGATTTTTTTCTTTTGCTTTATCTATAAAAGAATTTTTTGAAAATTTGTCAAAATTTAACAGAGAAATATTTTCTCTAATTGATTCATCAAGAATCAATCCTTCTTCTTGCCTATTTTCTGTTACAAAGCCAATTTTATTTTTTATTGCATCTGCTGGATTTTTTATTTCTATTTTTTTACCATCTACAAATACTTCTCCACTATCTTTAGGATCAAGGCCAAATACTGATCTCATAATCTCTGTTCTTCCTGCTCCCATAAGCCCAGAAATACCAAGGACTTCTCCTTTTTTTGCTTTTATATTTATATCTTTAAAAAATCCTTCTCTATTAAAATTTTTAAGCTCTATCTTTACATCAGAAATTTCAGCATCCATTTCAGGATAAAAATCTCCAATATCACGACCTACCATATAAGAAACAACTTCTCTTTCATCAGTCTTATTAGTATCCATTACTGATACGGATTTTCCATCTCTCATTACTGTAATCTTATTAGTTAATGAAAAAATTTCTTCCATTCTATGAGAAATATATATCATAGAAACATTTTTATCTCTTAGTCTTTTTATTAGCTTAAATAATTTGTCAATTTCATTATTTGTAAGTGCAGATGTTGGTTCATCAAGAATTAGAACATTTACTTTATTTAAGTTAGCCTTTGCTATTTCCATCATCTGTCTTTGCCCAACTGAAAGTTCAGAAACTTTTGTTTTTGGATTTATATCTAAATCAAATCTTTCAAGAAGTTCTATACATTTTTTTCTCATTTTTGCCTTATCAAGAAAAATTCCATTTTTTATTTCATTATTCATAAAGATATTATCCATAACAGTAAGCTCTGGCCAATCAGATAATTCTTGGTGGATAAAACTTATTCCATATTTTTTGGCTACATTTGTATCACTTATGTCAACTTCTTTGCCATCAATTAAAATTTCTCCCTTATCTTTAGAAAGAACTCCTGACAAAATATTCATCAAAGTAGATTTTCCTGCTCCATTTTCTCCTACCAAAGCATGAATTTCTCCATCATTTAAGGTAAAATCCACTCCTTTTAAAACATCATTTTTACCAAAAGACTTGTAAATATCTTTCATTTCAATTTTCATAAAATCCTCCTAAAAGATATTCTTTGATCTTAAAATTATATTTGAATAAGGTGTATTTTCTCCAGTCCTTATAACAAATTTAACGTCTTTTAATTTTTTCTTAAATTCTTCATGAGATATATATTCGCATTCAATATCTGGCAAAAGTTTTTTAATATTTTCTTCTTGACTTGGATTTTTTTCTTTGATTTCTTTTGCCAAATAATAATATTCGCAACCAAAATCACTAAGCAGAATTTCTAAAACATCTATAAACTTAGGTTCGCCAAGTTTAAGTGCTAAGTCAATCTTTTTGTCAGAATCAATTGGCAAACCACAATCTCCAACAGCTATTAAGTCTGTGTGTCCCAAATCAGAAAGTCTTTTTGAAATTTCGCTATTTAATATTCCTTTTTCTTTCATACATTCTTCCTTTCAAATTCTTTTACATCACAAAGGCTTGGAATAGATATGCTAGCCCCGCTTTTTGTTACGGAAAGAGCAGATGCTAGGCTTGCAAATTTCAAACAATCCCTTACATTTTTTCCTTGATAAAAATATGATACGAAAAATCCTGTAAAAGTATCTCCAGCTCCTGTGCTGTCGACAGATTCAACTTTTATTCCTTCTTGTTTGATTTTCTCATTTTTATTTACAAAAATTGAGCCTTTACTTCCAAGTGTTACAATCAAATTTATATTTGGATAAGTAGCCATGAAATAATTAATGCTTTCATCTATATTATCTTTATTTGCTATATTCTTTGCCTCTATTTCATTTACCAAAAGCAAATCTATTTTATTAAAATCAAATTCTTTTATCTCATCTGTTATTGGAGAAGGATTTAAAACTATTTTCATTCCCTTTTCATAAGCCTTATCTATCAAATATTTCATAGAGCTTATTTCATTTTGCAAAAGCAAAATGTCATCTTTATCAAAATTATCCAAAACTTCATCTATAAATTTTTTGTCATTATCAAAATTTGCTCCCTTGTAGAGAACTATAGAATTTTCTCCCCTATCATCAACTTGGATAATCGCATTTCCTGTTAATTTATCAGATTTTTTTATATATTTGGTATTTATATTCTCACTTTTTAAATAATCAATAAGAAAAATACCATCATCTCCTACGCTTCCTGCGTGATATACATTTTCAAAACTTTTGCTAAGAGCAACAGATTGATTAAGTCCCTTTCCACCTGGTCTTTTTTCAATGCTTTTTGCACTTATAGTTTCTCCTGGCTTTACAATATTTTCTACTCTAAAAAATATATCAATATTTAAAGAACCAAAATTTAGTATTTTCATTATTTTTTACCTACACTTTCTCCACAAGCCACAAAAGGCTCTACCATAACTTTTTTATTATTTTTTCTTCCATTTATCAAATCATCCGCCATTTCAATAGAAGATTTTGCTATCATTTCCAAATTTTGGTCAATTGATGTTAATTTGGGACTAATCAAATTATTTAAAAATAAATTATCATAACTTATCAAAGAAATATCTCTTGGAACTTTTATTTTGTTTTCATCAAAATATTTCAAAAGTCCGTATGAAGACATATCAGCAAAAGAAAAAATAGCATCAACTTTTTTTTCTAAAAAAATTTTTCCAGCCTTGTAACCACCTTCATAAGAATAATCCCCATGAATTATATTTGAAGAATCAATATAAATATCATTATTCATAGCAGCTTTTATGGCACCAGATAATCTTCTTGAAGAATTTGCAGTAGACCTTGGACCTATTAAAAGCCCAATATTTTTAAATCCTCTATCAATTAAATATTGCATGCCCAAAAATCCACCTTTTTCATTATTGCCAGTAACTATGTGAGTTTTTCTATCATCAAAATCAACCTCATCTAGAAAAATAATATTATTTTCTTTCACAAGTTCATCGTCTAAATCTTTCATATTTCTATCAACTAATAAAGTTGCGCCAATAACATTGCTAGTGATCATATTAATATATTCTCTCTTTTTAATATTTTTATTATTAGTATTGTGAATGTACAAAAAATAAGAATATTTTTCTGCATAATAAGTAAGATTTTTAACTAACAAAGAAAAAAATGGATTGGAAATATCTGGAATAAGAGCCATAATCACATTGCTTTTTTTACTAGCAAGAGCTTTGGCAAAATTATTTGGATTATAACTAAGAGTATTTGCCGCTTCAATTACTTTTTTTCTAGTTGCATCCGATATTTTGTTGTTAGTATTATTCAAAACCATAGAAACTGTAGTAATAGACACTCCAGCAAGTTTTGCTACATCTTTTATATTCGCCATACCGACCTCATTAAAACGTTTTAATTGATTATAATATATTCTTTTATTAAGGCTTTGTCAATAGATTTTTTCTACTTATTAAAAAAATATGAAAATATTTAGCAAATTATTCTATAAGTATTTTTATAAGTAAATAAAAATTTTTTCGATTGTTTTTGAAATTTTTTAGCTTTAATCCTTTTAAAAAAATTATTTTTAAATTAAAAAATCGCACTGAAAATATTTTATTTTTATCAATGCGATTTTTATAAATAATTTTTATTTGGAAAAAACATCTGAAATTACTTCTTTAATATTTTTCATCTCTTTTATTTCTATATTTTTGTATTCTTTTTTATCTATTGAATATTTTCCTATATAGGCTTTTTTGTAACCTAGTCTTTCTAGCTCTTTTAGTCTGGATTTTATTTGTGGGACTTTTTTTAGCTCTCCTGTTAGACCCACTTCTGCTATAAAAACTGTTTTATTGTCAACTGGTTTTTTTAAATATGATGAGGCGATTGAAATCATTATGGCAAGATTTACTGATTGCTCCCTAATTTTTAGTCCGCCTGTTGCTTTTATTATTACATTTTCGTCAAATAGATTAATTCCTGCTCTTTCTTGTAAAATTGAAATCAAAGTATTTAAGTCATCTTTTCTTAAACTATCGCCGATTCTTTGGGGATAGGGCATAAATGATTTTGAAACCAAGGATTCTATTTCAATTTCCAAAAGCCTACTTCCTTCTTTCATAACAGAAATAGCCGATCCTTCGATTCCTGAATCTCTTTCTGTAATAAAATATTCTGACGGATTTGTAATTTCGATTAGGCCTTCTTCTTGCATGGAAAATAATCCGACTTCGCCCGTTGGTCCAAATCTATTTTTTGTACTTGTTAAAAGTCTTAAATCATCTTCGCTTTCTCCGTCCAAAACTAAAACCGTATCAACCAAATGCTCCAAGGTTCTAAGCCCTGCCATTTCTCCTGATTTGTTCATGTGACCAACCATAATAAAAGCTCTTTTTTTCTCAGGATTTTTTGCAAGGTCAACGCATTTATTTGCACATTCAATAGTTTGGGTAGGAGAACCTTGTTTGTTATCAAATTCGTTTAGAAAAAATGTTTGAATTGAATCTAAAATTACAATATCGGCATCTTTTTTCTTTATTTCAATTTCTGCAAGATCCATTGAATTTGTTGATAAAATCCAAATATTTTTTGAAATTTCTCCAATAATCCTATCAGCTCTTGCTTTTATTTGAGATTCGCTTTCTTCTCCCGAAACATACATTACCTTAAAACCATCTTTTGCATAAGACGAAGACAATTGTAAAAGCAAAGTAGATTTTCCAGCTCCAGGTCTTGCTGTCAAAATTGAAACAGAATCTCTTACAAGCCCTCCGCCAATCGCCCTATCAAATTCGTCAAAAGAAGATTTTATTCTCTCAGACTCATCAAGTTTTACTTCTTTTAATAGCCTTGCCTCATTTTCAAAATCAAGGGGATTTTCTTTTGAAGATGTCCTTTCGTTTTTTATAGTTTTTTCAATCAAAGTTCCCCATTTGCCACAATCTGGGCATTGACCTGCCCAAACATTTTGAATATGACCGCAATTTTTACATTCAAAAGCTCTTTTAAGCTTTGCCATTAATATCTCCTAAAACATAATTTACAGAAAATTGCTCGCAAGCTTTTTTTGGATCATCCTTATAAATTTTTTCAAATTTATCTCTCAAAGTTTCCTTTTCATCAATTAATTTTTCTATTGATGAGAGATAGTTTTTTTCATTTTCATCAAGTCCGTCTTTTGCAAGAGAAATAAAATATTTTATCCATTCACAAATAGTTTTTCCCTCATATTTTGCATCAAAGCCATGCTCTTTTGCATCCATTTTTAATTTTTGACAAGAAGCATAAGTCATATTTTTAAAATCTTCTCTCAATTTATTTAGATTTTCTTCATTATAAAATAAACCCTTGATTAAGGCTGGAAAAGAAAGATTGTATGAGTAAGGCACTGCATCAGGCATCCTAATTTCTATATATTTTTTAACCCTAACATCAGGAAAAACAATAGAAAGAGCGTGAAAAATCATCTCATCAGAAAAATCTTTATCCATTATTTTTTCAAATTTTGTATTCCCCTTATAAACATCTTGTCCGTCTTCATGAACAAAAATTATATCAGTGTCTAAAATTTTTTCCGCATATTTTTCATAAGACATATCATCATCAAAAGCAAAATCGTAAACGCCAGTCCTGTTTTTGTCACAAGCTTCCCAAATTTCTTGGCGAAGATTTTTATTTTCATAAGGCTTTCCTTGGAAAATATAGGCATTATCATAAAGAGTGTACATGAAAGGCGAAAGAGCATTTGCCACGAAAAATTTCTTTTTAAAATCTTTTTCATCAGAAAAATCTATGGCGGATTGAACACTTGCAGTTCCTCTCATCATATTTAAAGCATATTTTCCACCAAATTCAGTAAAATATTTTTGCATATATTTATACCTATCTTTTGGAATAATATTCAAATCCATTATTTTTGATTTTGGATGATAGCCCAAAGTTTCAAGATATTGATTTTTTTCATCAAAAATCGGAACAATTTCTCCCATAATTTTTTTATAAGACTTATCCAAATCATTTATATTTTTCTTAGCATCAATTGCAAGTTCAAATTGACCAGCAGGTTCAAGATTTACAGCTATATCTTCTTTTCTAAGCCCAAGAATATATCCATCTTCCTCATTTGTCACAGAAAAACCCATATCCTTTAAATCTTTCAAAGTACTGCCCACGCCCTTTTCTCCAAAATAATCATAAGAAAAAAGCTCATCCTTATCTATAACAAAATGCTCCATTTCTAGACCAATTTTAAAATTTTCCTTTTGGCTTTCGCCAGATTTTATATATTCAACAATTTTATCTTTTTTTTCTTGATAATTCACAACATCCTCCAATTTCTAGACATTTTTCTACTTTTAATATACCCTTTTTACTTTAATAATAAATTTGCCTATATTTAACTTAATAATTTATATCAAAAGCAAAATAATTTTAAATATTTTATCTTTTTCTTGTAAATGTATATAATATAATTAAGAAAATTTAAAAATCCTTACGTGATTATATTTAATAAAAATATAATTTAAATAGTAAAAAAGGAGGAGATATGAAAAAGAAATTAGCACTAATTTTTACTATGGCTTTAATCTTTTCATCTTGTAGCGGAAAAATTATAAAAAATAATCAAAAAGAACCTGAAACAAAAAGCCAAACAAAAGAAACTCAAAAATTAGAAGAAGATAATTCAAACGAAAAAGTTTCTCAAAAAACAGAAAAAGACAATGTAGATAAAAAAATCGCAAAAGATAAGACAGACCAAAACGAAAATCAAGAAACAAATACTACCAATAATCAAAATAATTCAGAAAACAAAACTCAAACTGTACCAACTCCTAGCCAAAAAAAATCTTATGTAACATTTACAAATCCCGACCTATCAGACAATTCTAATAATTATCCTGAAGTTTTAAACGATTTAAATGGAAAAGAATTTCGATTTTCATCTGGAGCTGGCGGCTGGTGGACTATATTAAATTTTACAGAAAATGGCAATTTTACAGGTGTCTATAAAGATTATGATGCTGAGAGTGTAGCTGTTTGTGAATTTAATGGAAAATTCTCAATTGATTCAAAAGTAGATGAAACTTCCTATACTTTAAGACTTGATAGAGCAGAAATAAATAGTCCAGTAAATACTGAAGAAGTTCAAAATATTGATGGACAAGATATGACAGTAAAATATGTCGATCTTCCTTACGGATTTGAAGCAAGTGAAGAAAATATTCATTCTTTCCAAGATAAATTCACCTTATACCTCCCTTTAAGAAAAAGATCAGAAATGAGTGATGATGTAAACTACTGGTTAGATATAACTATTAATCCATTTATAGAAAAAGACATAAGTAGAGTTTACATACTTGTAAACGAAATAAATCAATTTCCTTTCAGGGAACAAGTAAAATAATGAAAGCATATTATAAAAAAGATAAATTTATTTTTGAAATTGAATATAATGAAAAAATTGCTTTGGTTGATGAAGAAAAGTCTGGCAAAGAATCTTTTATTTCAGATTTTTCTTTTGAAGAAATTTCTTCCTTTCTTGATGGGAATTTAAAAAAATTTTCATTTGAAATAAATCCTCAAGGGACAGATTTTCAAAAAAAAGTTTGGAGAGAAATTGAAAAAATTCCTTATGGAAAGACTATAACATACAAAGAAATTGGAGAAAAAATATATTCTAAGGCTTACCAAGCTATTGGCTCTGCTTGTGGGAAAAATCCAATTTTGTTGAGAATTCCCTGCCACAGGGTTGTAGGAAAAAATAATTTGGGCGGATTTTTCTATGGACTTGATTTGAAAAAATATTTATTGGAGCTTGAAAAAAATAAAATATAAATGAATTGTAATAGGAATTTTTCTTAGGAAATTTTAATAGCTTAGGCTTTTTAAAATTTCCTAAGATTTTTTTTTGATATTTTTTATAATGATTTACCAAAAAATTATTTTATACTTGGCTCTATCATACTATAACAATCTCTGATTTTCCCAATTTTTTTCAATTTTTCAAACATTTTCAAAACATCTTTTGACTCATAAAGTCTTTTTTCAAAAGAATTGTAATCTTTGTTTTCAAAAATTTTCTTAAAATAATCAAATTCATAAAAATACAAATCTTTTTCTTTTTTTATATCAAAAATATCAAGCCTTCCATCTGAAAAACATTCAATTTTTTCTGCCTCTTGAATATTTCCCAAAACTTTTATATATCCTTCTTCTCCTTGGATTATTATATAATTTTCACTTTTACTGTCTTTGGCATTGGTAAATGATACAGAAAAATCTCCATAAGAGATCAAACCTTGCCCTGCAATATCAACACCGTATTGATTTATATTTCCAAAATATGAATAATCTTTTCCTTTTCCAAAAAGTTCATAAATCAAATGCAAATTATAAATTCCAAGATCTGCCAAAGCTCCTGCAGAAAATTCGCTTTTAAAAATATTTTCAACAATTCCTTCTTTATATTTATCAAATCTTGATGAATATTGGGAATAATTAATCATACAAGTAGAAAATTTTCCGATTTTTCCCAAAAGATTTTTTAAAAGCTCAAGGCTTGTCAAATATTTTATGGAAATCGCCTCAAATAAAAACAAATTTCTTTCTTTTGAAATTTTTATTAAATCATCAAGCTCTTTTGTATTGGTAAAAAATGGCTTTTCACAAACTACATTTTTATTTGCCAAAAGACACATTTTCGCCTGCTTATAATGCAAAGAATTTGGACTTGCTATATAAACAAAATCGATTTTTGGATCTTCAAGCATTTTTTTAAGATCATCAAAAGATTTTTCCGCCCCAAATTTTTCTTTCAAATAATCAGCCTTTTCAATAGACCTTGAATAGGCTCCATAATAATTATATCCGTCCATTTTTACCACTGTTTTCAAAACATTTTCAACTATAAAATTTGAACCTATGCTTACAAAATTAATCATATAACCCCCTATTTTTTACCCTAATATAAAAAATAATTATAGAAATTAAATAACACATTATAAATAAATATTTCAAAGAAGATCTTTCAAAGACTAAACTTATTAATAAATTAATAAAAAAAGATGGAAGAATTGATTTGATATAGCTTTTGCCTATATATTTATCTCCAACCATTGATTTTGGATATTCTGTAAATATAGGCTTATTATGAAATAACAAAACTATATTCTCACTTGCCAATGTAGCAAGAATTAAAATTATAATATCAAAAAAATCTTTGATACCTACTAATTTATATTTTAACAAAAAACTAAGTAGGAAAACCAAAATTACTAGCACACCTGTAAGAAAATTTGTGAATAAATTTTTACTTAAAATATATGGTAGAATATTATTTTTATTAAGCTTTTTCTTATCCTCAAAATAAATTTGGTCCGAAAGACAAGCCTCTCTAAAAATAAGGGAGGTCAAAATAGAAATAAAAAAATAAAATAAAAATATTAGACCCCCTACATTTATCAACAATTTCAAAGATAAATATACCATAGCCAAAATTGTAAAAATAATAAATATTAATTTTTCATCAAAATATTTTTTGAATGTATCTTTTAAAAACATAAAGCCTCCCGATAAATTTCTACCCAAAATTTGGATAGATAAATACAAGGAGGTACTATGAAATATTATTTATTGATTGACTTATTAGTATGGATTATCTTTATCAAATCCATACAAAATAAAATAATTACTAAGACCATGTTTTTACCAATATATTATTTTACTTGCCTAGGACTTTTTTTGATTTTATTTTTGATAATTTACAAATTTTCTTTTACTTTTCTAGATTTTTCCATAATTTTTTTGATAAGTTTTGGATTTTTCTTATCCTTAAAAAGTCAAGGAGTTACAAAAAATTCTATTATTATTTTTGAAAAAATTCCTGTTTTCCCAAAATTTATAAAGTTTAAAGACATAAAAAATATAGAAACTATAGAAAATTCAAAATATCCAAAGTGTAGAATTTGAGCTTATGGAAATTTTTATGATTTTTACTTTAAAGATTACAAATATATAGTGATTTTTAAAAATATTTTTGAAAATTACATAGATCATAAACTTTAACCTAGTATATGATTAAAAATCTTAAATTTAAAGCCTAGGTAAAATAAGTTAGCATTATACAAAATATAATTCAGAGCGTAGACAAAGTAAGTTTAGTAATTTATTAGTAATTCAAAATAAAATTAGGAAAAAAACCATCTCAACTAGATAAATGGGCATTGATTTTGCACATTTATTCCTAAAACTAGTTTGATAACACAGAAAAGTTTGCAAAGCAAAGGTGTTTTAGCGTGAGTGAAACGAAGGCATGGAGAAATCACATGAGATTTCTTCGCTCGTTCCACTAGATCAAAATAGGCAATTTTTTTACTTTGTCAACAATCTGCACTATACAAAATATAATTTTATTTTACATAAGATATAAATATCTAATAAAATTTATAAATTTCAACTATGTAAAATAAAAAGATTAGTTTAAATTTTAAAATTTTTCTATTATTGCCTCGACATTATCAATTCAAATAAAACAAATTTATGTGATCAGAATTCTTATATTTAAATGAATAATTTTTTACAATAGACATTTATTTTTACATTTTACACTAATCAGTTAATAAAAAACTTTTATAATTTTTAGTTTTAAACTTAAGCTCAACATTTATTTTCATAATGATTTTACAAGTTTCATTTTTCCAAATATCAAATTTAAAATATAAGTTTTAAAAATTTAATAATAGAAAAAATTTTTATAGCTTAGATTTTAAAGTTTATCCCTATTCATATTGATTTCATTGGTTTTTTTATATTTTCGTAGAGAAGTTTCTTCATCCATTTATTTTAAATTTTTAGAAAATTTTAAATGATAATGCAAATCATTCTTGACATTTGTTTTTTTTATTGTTATCATTTATTTGTCGATAGTTAATTAACTAAAAATACAAATTTATAAATTAAATAATAAGGAGAATGAAATGAAAAATAAAAAATCACTTAGTTTAGTTGCCCTTTTATCTTTGGGACTTATGTTGACAGCTTGTCAAAAGGATCCAAAAAATGATGAGCCTTCTAGTACAAATGTTTCTCAAGAAATGAAAAAAGATGATGCTTCAAATGCAAGCAATTCTTCTTCAAATATTGACGAGAAAAAAGAAGACGCATCAGAAGTAAGTCTTTCTGACTGGGAAGGCGAATGGAATGATATGGGCGGATATCTTGAAAAAGATGAAGTTCAAAATGCTTTTAAAACTTTAGCTGAAAAAGAAAAAGTTGATGAAAAAGAAGCTAAAGAAAATTATTTAAAGAAAAGAAAATGTGATTTTGGTGGTCTTGAAATAAAAGATAATAAAATAAAATTCTTAAAAGATTTTCCAGATAAAAAAGGTGAAGTTATCAGTGAGAGCGAATATAAATATGTTGGAAAACAAGAAGTTGAACATGGTGGCCATAAATTAGAATGGGATATTTTTGAAGCTAAAAATGATGATGCACCTTATAAATTTATTCTTATGATGCCAATTCATGGAGAAGAAAGTCTAACACATTTCCATATGAGATATGGTGATGACAAGGATAAATTATTAAAAGATGAAGGTTGGTTCCCTACTTTTGTAAAACCAAACACAACTGATGCACAAATAATTGATGAAATTACTGAATAGATTATATGGGTTGAAATTTTTCAACCCTCTTTCTAAGGAGGAAGGATGAAAAAAAGATATATAAGTTTTTTTGTTTTCTTACTTTTTCTCTTTAGCTCTTGTGCAAATAAGAATGAGCACTCTTCTGATAAACCTTTGGTTTATACTTCTTTTTATCCTGTTTATGAAATGACAAAAATGATTGGTGATGACACTATAGATGTAGAATCTTTTATGCCCCTTGATAAGCAACCTCACCTTTGGGAGCCAAGTCCTAAGGATATGAAAAAGCTAGCAAAGTGTGATCTTTTGGTTGTAAATGGCGCTAATATGGAACCTTGGCTTGATAAGGTTAAGGAAAATTTACCAAATCTCGATATTTTAAAATTATCCGATTCTGTTGATCTTATTACTTATAAGGGAGCGGCAGCTATTGGTGATTTTCAATATATGTCTAAAGTAAATTTGAAAAAAGGAAAAAATAAATTTGATTTTGGTCACACTCACGAAGATATGATGAGGGTTGCCTTTATAAAAGATGATGGTACTCGTGGAGAAAATTTGGTAAAAAAATGTAAAGATATAATGAGCCAAAAGGGAGAGCTAATTCATCAAAAAGAAACTTTCGATCTTGAAGAAGGAAAGGTTTATGGACTTGAAATGGGACATGAGTCTGGAGAAATTTTCTTTAATATTCCAAAAGATGGAGATTATATTTTTATAAGCGACAGGATAAGTGAAGATCTTCTTCCATATAATTTGGTTGGAAGTGATGGTAAATTTTTAAAAGATGAAAAAAAGGAAGAGCCTTTGATGGAGGGTTCATCTTCTGGATTTGATAAAATAACTTATGATCCCCACTCATGGTTATCCATTACCAACGCAAAAAAATATTTGAATGCTATCAATGAAAAATTAACCGAAAAATATCCGAAAAATGAAAGAATTTATAAGAAAAATAAATTAAAGTATGTTGATAAACTTACTGATATTGATGCAAAATATAAAGAAAAATTTTCAAAAATCGATAAAAATAAGAGAAATTTCTTAGTAGTTCATTATGCCTATGCTTATGTTGCAAGAGATTTTGATTTGTTTCAATATCCACTTCAAGGTCTAACAAGTTTAGAAAATCCTAGCCTTAAAACTATAAAAAAAGCCATAGATTTTTCTGAAAGCAAAAATATTTCCACAGTTTTTTATGAATATGGACAAAATCCAAAACAAGCTCAGGCTTTGGCCGAAGAAATTGGCGGAAAAATCTCTCCTCTTGCTTCTATGGAATATGTTAATAAGGAACAGGAGAAAGGTAAACTTAATTATATTGATCTTATGGAAATGAATCTTGAAAATCTCTACAAATCTATGACCGAGGAGGAAAATAATGAAAGCAGTGTCAATAAATAATTTGAATTTTTCTTATTCACAAATTCCTGTTTTAAAAAATTGCAATTTGAATGTTGATGTTGGTGAATTTACGGTAATTCTTGGTGGAAATGGTTCAGGTAAATCAACTTTAATAAAGCTTATGCTTGGAGAATTAAAAACTAATAGTGGAGAAATTAAAATTCTTGGCAAAAATATTGAAGATTATGTTTCTTTTAAAGACATTGGCTATGTCCCACAAATAAATATAGTAAATAAAATTGCCTTTCCTATAACTTGCCTTGAACTAGTTTCATTAAATCTTTATGAAGAATTTGGTCTTATTAAAATCCCCAAGAAAAATCATTACCAAAAAGCAAAAGATATACTAAAAAAAATGGGTATGGAATCTTATATCAACACTCCTGTAAATGAATTGTCGGGAGGTCTCGCTCAAAGAGCAATGATTTCAAAAGCTATGATAAATGATCCAAAAATTTTAATTCTTGATGAACCAACAGCAGGCGTTGATAAGTATTCTAAGGACCATTTTTTTGAAACAATAGATTTTCTTTCAAAAAAATTTAATGTAACTATAATTATGGTTACTCACGAATTAAAAGAAATGGAGTCTTTAAATATTAAGATGACAAAATACGAAATGATAGAAGGGAGTTTGAAAAAATGCTAGAATTTGCTTTTATGAGAAAGGCGCTTATTTTGGGATTTTTACTTTCTATTATGATTCCTATAATAGGAATTGTAATGGTAAATAGAAAAACTTCCATGATAGGTGATGCCCTATCTCACACAGCTCTTGCTGGAGTTGGAATGGGATTAATATTAGGTTTTGATCCTCTTTTGGGATCATCAATTGTTTGTATTGTAGCTGCCTTTTTGATAGAACTTATAAGAAAAAAACTTCCCCAATATGGAGACATGGCAACAGCAGTTATTATGAGTACTGGTCTAGGAATTGCAGCCATTCTTTCAGATTTTGCTCCAGGTGGAAATTCTTTTGAATCTTACCTTTTCGGATCAATTTCATCAGTTACAGATAGAGATATAGTAAATACAAGTATTGCCTTTATTTTGGTTTTAATATTATCAATTTCAAGATATTCATCTCTTTTAGCTATAGCGATAGATCCAAATACAGCTAGGCTTTCTGGAGTAAAAGTAAAAAGACTTGATGCATCTTTTACTCTCCTTGCAGCCATAACTATAGCCTTGTCTGTAAAAATAATTGGAGCTTTAATGGTTACAAGCTTAATAGTTTTACCAGTAGCAACAGCCTTAATTATTGCTAAAAGTTATAAACAAACATTTTTTATAACAATTACACTCGGCGTAATCTATATGATGCTTGGTATTATTCTAAGTTATCAATTCGATATAAAACCTGGTGGAGCAATTGTTGTAAATGCAATAATAGGAATGTTAATATTTGTTTTATATAAAAAGTTAAGAAAAAATAAAGTATAAAAATTGGGCTTTTACAGAATCTTATATTTTGTAAAGCCCATTTTAAATTTAAAAATTTCACTTAAATTCAATGTAATTTTATAACTTTACTAAAATTAATATTTCAAATATAGATTAAATTGATTTATAAATGTTTTTTTGATAAAATACCTATATATTGTGCAAATGTTTTCTAAAGGAGCTTATCTTATGAAAAATTTAATAAAAAAATACTCTTATCAATCATATTTGTCCTAATTATTCTTTTTATTATCGGCATTATTACTTATTATTCTCTTAAATAATCACAAGGAGCTTTAA
The DNA here is from genome assembly GCF_001815585.1 of Anaerococcus sp. HMSC075B03. NCBI lineage: Bacteria > Bacillati > Bacillota > Tissierellia > Tissierellales > Peptoniphilaceae > Anaerococcus > Anaerococcus sp. HMSC075B03. Next base: position 51,848 of record NZ_KV821183.1, on the reverse strand, counting down.
TGAAAATAAAAATCAAATTATTACTTCTTATAAGTCTATTTTCTATATTTGTAGGATGTAATATCATAAAAAATGGAAAAAAATTTTCTGACGAAGAAATAAAAAAAGACGCTTTTATTATGTATAATCCTAAAAAAGAAAATGCAAAAAGCATTGAAACTTACAAGCCTTCTATGGCCGATGAGCTTTTTGAAGATACTTATGCTTACAAAATTTATGAAAAAAATAAGGAAAATCTTGGCAAAACTCGTGATATTCTTATGGAAGAATGCATCGATTACGCAAATAATTTGTATTTTATTTTTAGCTCTGATCTTGAAAAAATCAAAAAAAATAAGGGAAGTCTTAGGGCTAATTTGACTAATGAAAACGGCGAAGAATCTATCGAAAAAAGTTTATACGAAACTCAGCTTTTGGCGATTTGTGATACTTCTTCCAAACTTTATTATGCAATAAATGATTTAAAGCTTGTAAATGATTTGATGGGAAATTCTTATGATGATTTAAAAATTTATGCCAAGGATTTCATAGAAAAAAACGGGGAAAGTTTGCTTGATGACCAAATGAAAAATTTTGGTTTTGCTTATAATGATAAGGCTAAAGAAACTATAGAAAATCTTATAATTTCCTATCTGGATGAATTTAAAAAAGATCTCCCTCACAAAGATGGAGATAAAACAAATATAAAAATTGAAAAAGAAGTTAAGCTCAGCATGGAAAAGCTTGAAATTTTGAAATATTTTGATGATTTAGAAAAAGCTTTGAGAAAAACTTATAAGGAAAATTAAAAAAATTAATAATTTCAATCAAAAAGGCTCAAAATGAATTTTCATTTTAAGCCTTATTTTTTATCCCAAAACTTCAGATTTTTCTTTTATTTTTTCTTTTTTGTTGGCAAAATTTATTTTTCCTTCTTTTACTGTAAGGTTAATTTTCATATCTTTTGATAATTTTCCTTCCAATATTTCTTCTGCCAATTGGTTGTCGATTTTATTTGTGATATGACGTTCAAGTGGTCTTGCTCCGTATTCTTTTGAAAAACCACCTTCTGAAAGTAAATCTACAACTCTCTTGTTGTAATTTATTTCTATTCCAAGATTTTTTAATCTTTCTTTTGTTTCTTCAAGTAAAATTTTTGTAATTTCTTTGATGGCGTTCTTATCAAGTGAATTAAACATTATTATATCGTCAAGCCTGTTTAAAAATTCTGGAGCAAAGGCGTTTTTTATTGCCTTATTTATTATTTCCTTATTTGAATCATCAATTTCTTTTTCGACATCTCCAGTTCCAAATCCAATTTTCGGATTTTGATTTAAAGAAGAAACTCCAACGTTACTTGTCATAATTATAATTGTATTTTTAAAATCTACAGTTCTTCCTTGACCATCTGTCAAACGTCCATCATCAAGAATTTGTAAAAGCAAATTGAAAATATCTGGGTGGGCTTTTTCAATTTCGTCAAATAAAATTACAGAATATGGGTGTTTTCTTACAGCTTCTGTAAGTTGACCTCCTTCTTCGTAACCAACATATCCTGGAGGAGATCCAACAAGTCTTGACACGGCGAATTTTTCCATATATTCACTCATATCCATTCTTATTAAATTGTCCATATCTCCAAACAAATTTTTTGCCAAAGATTTTGCAAGGTATGTTTTTCCAACTCCTGTTGGCCCTACAAAAATAAATGAACCTATTGGTTTTTTTGGATCTTTTAAGCCAACTCTTGCTCTTTTTATAGCATGAGAAATTTTATCAATCGCCTTATCTTGACCTATAACTTCTTTTTTAAGGTCAATATCAAGATCCATATATTTTTGTTTTTCGTCTTCTGTTAATTTTGTTATCGGAACTTTTGACCAAGATGAAACAATTTTTGCAACTTCATCAAAAGAAATTTTTAAATCTGTTTTCTTTTCTTCTTTTTCTTTTTCAAGTTTTTCTCTTGTTTCATTTATTTGATCTCTTAGGCTTGCGGCTTTTTCAAAATTTTGCTCATTTATAGCCATATTTTTTTCTTCAATGAGCTTATCTAAAATTTCTTTTTTTGAAACTTGATTTTTATTTTCCTTATAATTTTTAATTCTTTCTTTTGAGCAAGCCTCATCAATTACATCGATCGCCTTATCTGGCAAAAATCTGTCTTGAATATATCTTTGTGATAAATCTACAGCAGCTTTTATGGCCTCATCTGTAATTTCCACCTTGTGATGGTCTTCGTATTTATCTTTTAATCCTTCAATTATTTTTATCGTGTCATCTTTATTTGGCTCTTCAACATGAACTGGTTGCATTCTTCTAGTTAAAGCTTGGTCTTTTTCTACATGCTTTCTATATTCATCAATTGTTGTCGCACCAATTATTTGAATATCGCCTTTGGCAAGAATTGGTTTTAAAATGTTTGCTGCATCCATAGAGCCTTCACTTGCTCCAGCTCCCAAAACCATGTGAAATTCGTCAATAAATAAAACTACATCTTCTCTTTGTTCCAGTTCTCCAAATAATTTTTTTAGCCTATCTTCAAAATCCCCACGATATTTTGTTCCTGCAATCATACTTGCAAGATCAAGTGAGACAATTGTTTTTTCCTTCATAACAAAAGGAACTTTTCCATCAACAATTCTTTGAGCAAGTCCTTCGATTATGGCAGTTTTTCCAACTCCTGGATCTCCAATCAAAATCGGATTGTTTTTTGTTCTTCTTAAAAGAATTTGAATAACTCTTTCAACTTCATCTTCCCTTCCAATAACTGGATCAATTTTTCCAGCCTCTGCCATTTCATTTAAATTTTTGGCAAATTTTTTAAGATTTTCACCCAAATTACTGGTAGAATTTGAAGATTTTTCTTCTTTTTGCAAACGAATCAAATTATCTCTAATAATTTTTTTATCAAGACCTGACAACATAAACATTAAATTTGTAAATGAATCATCGTCATTTAAAATTGCAAGAAGAACATCTTCTTCGCTTGCAGAAACTTTTTTTCTTTTTTGAGCAAAAAGTCTTGCCCTATCAAAAATTTGTCTTACTTTATTAGAATATTCCTTTGCAGGTCTTACCGCAGAGCCTTTGCCAATATTATTTATTACAATTGACCTTAAAAGTTCGTAATTTGCACCAGCTTCTTCCAAAGCCTTTGTCGCAAGAGAACCTGTTTTCATAAGAGCCAAAAGCAAATGCTCAACTCCTATATAATCGTGGCTAAGAGAATAAGATTCCCTTCGAGCCTGACCTGTTAGCCTATTTAATTTGTTATTTTCCATTATCTAGCCTCCATGTACGAATTTAAAAATTCATATCTTTCATTGTCACGGTTGCCCTTGTACTTATCCTTTGTAATATTGAAAATCAAATACTCAATTTCTTGATTTGATAATTTTGTTTTAAAACCCAAAATATTATATTTTTTTAAATCATAAAGACAATTTATCATGGCTGTTAAAGTCTTTAAATTTTTGCTTTCCAAATTATCTTCCAAAATTTTTATAGAATCTTTTATATCTTCATCATTTAATCCATTTAAAGATTGAAAATCTCTCCTAAATCTTCTCTCATTTCTAACGATTGTATCTAAAATATTTTCAAAATTTTCCAAATATTCGTCAATTTTTTCCCTATAATTTCCGAAATTTTTCAAAATATAAATATCATCGTCATAGGATTTAAAATATTCTGGAACAAATCTTGTAAAATAAATTCCATCATGAGCAAGACTTGATTTTAAAGTTAGATATGCTTGGGTATTATCCAAAAGTCCAAACAAAAATAATTTAAACCTTATTTCAATTCCATTTCCACAATCTCTACCAAAACTTGTCAAATATCCATATTGAGGAGAAAAAGAAAAATCAAATTTTTTATCCAAATCTTCTTCAATTTCCATCGCCCTTTCATAAGCAAGCTTGATTTCTTCTCCAAAATTTGAAATATTTATAGAAATATGGTCTTTATCATTTATAACAAGAATATAATCATCCTCAAAAACAAGACCAATCACAGCTTCTTTATTTTTTGAATCTTCTGTAATTATTCCTGCATTAATAAGTTTATTTAAAGTATTTTCATCTATCTCATCTAAAAGTATCAATTCATCCCCATAAATTTCCCTAAATTTTTCAATAATTTCTAGAGAATCTTTTTCCGAAAGACTTATGGGGAAATTATATCCTTCAATATTTCTTTTCAAAGATAAGTTGTTTTCAAGTATTATGTCCTTATAATAATCTATCAATTTCTCACCTTCATATTTAATTCATCTATTTTTTCTTTAAGATCTTGAGCCTTTTCAAAATCTTCAATCTCAACTGATTTTTGCAACTGTTCTTGCAAATTTTTAATTTTTATTGCCACTTCCCTGAAATCTCTGTGTTTTTTTGGAAATTTTCCGTCATATTTTTTCAAATTATTTACAGCCTTCAAAATTTCTACCGTAAGTTTTTTGTCGATTTCATAACAATAAGGACATCCAAACACTCCACTTTTTATATTTGTCAAAGAATTTCCACACTTTGGACAAGTTTCTTCTTTTAATGATGAAAAATAATCATAAGAAAAATTATTTTTTGAAATTTTGTAATCATAATAAGAATCGATAATTTGGTCAAGGCTTGGAACAAATTTATCTACCAAACTCTTCCAATCAAAATTATTTATATCAATATCTTTTTCATTTCCATCAAAAAGAAAATTTCCTTCGCCTTTGGATAATTTTTCCATACAATCATTGCACAAGTGGAAATCATGCTCTATGCCATTTATAATTGCTTTTACAGTTACATTTGCTTCGTTGTCGCATCTGTCACACTTCATAATTAACTCCTTATTAGAAAGCTCAGTAAAATATTTTTTACTATATCATGCCTTACTAAATTTCTCTTATTTTTTTCTACATTCATAAGGGACTTGTCAAGGATAGCATAGACAGCAATTCCCAATTCATTTTCGTTCATATATCCCTTGTTAAAAAGTTCCGTAAAAAAACTTTTTGCCCTTTCCTCAGTTAATTCTTTATCTAAATTTTTAATAATATATTTTATATAATCATCTTCATCTTCAACTATAGTAATAATTCTTATAAAGCCGTTGCCGCCTCTTTTGCTTTCAATTAAATATCCATTGTATGGAGTAAATCTTGTAGAAAGCACATAATTAATTTGACTTGGAGAACACTCAAACCTTGTTGCCAAATCATTTCTTCCAATTTCTACAAAACCATCTTGAGTATCTTCCAAAAGAGCTTTCAAGAATTTTTCTATATCAGACGTTAGTCCTGCCATAGATTTACCTCAATTTCTTTGACTTTCTCTGACCTTTTAAATAATAAATAAAGATTCAATTCGAATCTTATTCTTATTGTACACTAAAATAGTAGAGATTCAAGAATATTGATATGCAATAAAAACATAAAAAACAAGGCCAAATATTTTAAAATATTTTAGCCTTGTTAATTTTTTTAATCATCTCGTCTGTTGCCAAACAAAATCCAAAGTCTTAAAAATTGTAAGGCAGTAGAAATTGTAGCTGCCACATAAGTTAAAGCTGCAGCTTTTAGCATATCTTTTGCATAATCATTTTCAACACCAACAAGCATGCCCGATTCATTTAAAACTTTCAAAGCTCTTCTTGATGCATCAAATTCTACAGGAAGAGTTATAATTTGAAAAATTAAGACAAAAGAAAATAAAAATATTCCAATGCTAATTAATTTTCCCATAGAAAGAAAAATTCCCAGCAAAATTAAAGGAAAAGATAATTTTGAACCAAGCCCTACAGCAGGAATCAAGAAAGATTTTATTTTTAAAGGAATATAGCCTTTTTTGTATTGAATAACGTGTCCACATTCGTGAGCTGCCGCAGCCAAAGATGCAATCGAAGTATCATCAATAGAAGCTTCCGTCAAAGCAATTTCTTTACTAATAGGATTAAAATAATAAGATAAATCCCCTTTTATTTTTTTGATTGAAATATCATTATAAGAATTTGTAGACAAAATATATCTTGCAGCATCAAAACCTGTTATAGATTTTTGAGTTTTTATTTTTTTGTACTTATCGAATTTTCTTTGAATATTAGCTTGAGCTATACTACTTATAAAAATTCCAATGAGAACCAAAATATAAGTTCTGTCAAAATAAAACATAATTTTCTCCTTTTATTTTTTTCAATATACTACAGGGATTTTTTATTTCAATTGTAAAAAAATAAAACACAAGGAAATTAGAATTTTAAAATATAAATATAATAAAGATAGCTCTTGATTTAAATATGCAAAAAATAAAATAAAATCTTTGAAAATTTTTCCCAAAATAAAAAGACCCCTTTGGGCCTTTTTATAATATAGAAAAGAATAAGTTAGTCCTAGTTTTCTATAGGGAAAACTATAAGGAATTAATAATGAAAAACCTAGCTATTTACTAGCTAATATTATTATAGCATGATTTGATAAAAATGCAAACTTTTTTTTATAAATTTTATATCCTTATAATTTCAATGTTTATGCGTTAAATTTTCGTTTTCCTGAAATTATTTTATTTGTATTTGTCTACTTCTTTTTGAAGTTTTTCTGCATGCTCGCTGTCTCCCAATAAAACTAGGGTATCATCTTTTTTTATTTTCCAATTTGCATCTGGATTTATAACCATTTCTCCATCTCTTTTATAAGCTATTACCATCATTTTATATTTTTTTCTAAAATCTACTTCTATCAAATTTTTTCCAATTATTTCTTTGAAAGCTTTTAATTCTAGCATAGAATAATCATCTGAAAAATGGAAAAATTGTAGAAGATTTGATCCTGCAATGCTTCTTGCAAGCTTTTCTCCCATATCAATTTCTGGAAAAATTATTTGATCTGCTCCAATTTTTTTCAAAATTCTTGCGTGATTTGTTGATGTTGCTTTGGCTATAATTTTTTCTACATTATGGTCTTTGGCAAATAAAGTTGCAGCCATTGATGCCTCAAGACTTTCTCCTGTCGCTATTACTGCCACATCAAAATTTCCCATTCCTAATTCTTCTAGTGCTTTGTCATTTGAAATATCGCATTGAACAGCACTTGTTACTTTTCCTGAAATATTTTGAACTAAATCGTAATCTTTGTCCACTGCCATAACTTCTAATCCATCTTCAAAAAGTTTTGTTGCAACTCTTTCTCCAAATCTTCCGATTCCTAAAACTATTACACTTTTTATCATTTTTTTCTCCTAACCTATACTAATATTTGCTTCTGGAAATCTTATATATTTTGTTTTTGATTTAAGTCCAATTGAATAAGCCATAGTCATTGGGCCAATTCTTCCTAGATACATACTTAAAGTTATCATAATTTTTCCAAGATTTGAAAAATCTCCGGTAATTCCCCTGCTTGCTCCAACTGTACCAAAGGCTGATGCCACCTCATAAGCTATGTCTAATACTTTAAAATTTTCGCTCAATGATAAAATAAAAATAACCAAAAATATTAATCCCAAATAAACCATTATAATTGCAAGGGCCTTTCTGATTGTCTTTGAGTCAATATGTTTATTAAAAATTGTAACTTCATCTTCTTCTTTAAAAATTGAAATTGTTGATAAAATCAAAACTCCAAAAGTTGTTGTTTTTAATCCACCGGCAGTTGATCCTGGAGAACCTCCTATAACCATCAAAACACTTAGTAATAAAACACTTGTGTCGTGCATTTGATTTAATTTTACAGAATAAAATCCAGCAGTTCTAGCAGAAACGGATTGGAAGGCTGATTGCATTATAGAATTTTTAATTCCTTCTTGGTACAAAACTCCACCGACTTGCCTTTCAATTAAATAAAAAGCAAGAGTTCCTATTACTATAAGAAAACCACTGATTATCAAAACTAATTTGGCGTGAGTAGATAATTTTTTGAAAGATCTTTTCCTAAAAATTTCTGCTGTAACCATAAAACCAAGTCCACCAATTACAATCAAGCTCATCAAAGTAATATTAACCAAATTATCATTTCTGTACGGATAAATTGAATCTCCCAAAAGATCAAACCCTGCATTACAAAAGGCAGAAATCGAATGGAAAATTGAATACCACAAGCCCTTTGCAATTCCAAAAATTGGAACAAAACGAAGGGATAAGAAAAATGCTCCCAAAAATTCTATAAAAAATGTAAAAACCAAGACATATTTGAATAATTTCATAATCCCTTGGAGGGTGTCAATGTTTAATTGTTCTTTTAAAATTTGTCTTGATTTTAAGCCGATTTTTTTTCTCAAAAGTAAGGGAAAAAGTGTCGCCAAGGTCATTACACCCAGTCCCCCGATTTGAATTAAAAATAAAATCAAAAGATGACCGTAAGAATTCCAATGTTCAGCCGTATTTACAGTTGTAAGTCCTGTAACACAAGATGCTGAAGCTGCTACAAAAATCGAATCAATTAAATTTGTAAACTTACCACTTCTTGTAAAAATCGGCAAAGATAAAATACATCCTCCCATAAGGATCAAAATCGCAAAACCTAAAGTCAAATACAAGGGTGGATTTGATGTAATTTTATCTGATAATTTTTCCAAAAAATTTTGTTTATTTTTACTAATATTTCTCATTTTCTTTCCTTATATAAAAACTAATAAAATTTAAAGCCTAATTCAAAGGCGTATCTCATCTAATTTTATACCCTAGATTATAAATGTCAACACAAATACAAAAGACTTTACAAATAATTTATTTTTTTGTTTTATTATATTTTTGAGGGTATAAATTAAAAAAGCAGATTGGAGTTTTTTATGAAAAAATATTATTTTAAGGAAAAATTTTTTAAAATTACAGATAAGTATCCGATTTTAGATGAAAACGGAAAGGAAGTTTTCTTTTTTGACCAAGATTTTAAATTCGTAGGTTATGAGGCGAAATTAAAAGATATGAATGGAAATATTTTATTTAATATTTCCAAAAAAATTCTTTCTTTTCTCCAAACTTATTATGTTGATTTTTGTGATGGAAGTCGTATGGAAATAAATCAAAAATTATCTTTTTTAAAAAGGAGAGTCGATGCTTTTTACGATGGAAAAGAATTAAATTTAAAGGGCTCTTTTATGGACCATGATTTTGAAGTTTATTACCAAAATAATTTGATTGCTGATATGAATAAGAAATTTTTTGCTTTTAGCGACCAATATGAGCTTACGGTTTATGACGAAAATTTCACTTTAGTTTTGATTGCTCTTTGTCTTTGCATTAATGAAATGAAAAATAGAGATGATGCTGCGGCTAGCTCTTCAAATTAAAATTGATTTTTGAAATATTTAACATATAATTATATCAACAAGAGGGAGTAGCTTAATTATTCAATCGTCATTACGGTTTAACCCGGTTGAATAAACCACTTGGTAGCAAGACTTTTGGCGATGTGCCATTAGTCTTTTCTTTTTGTATAGAAAAAAAATTAGAATAAAAAAATTTAAGGAGGTAGGAATGGACTATTTAGGTCAAAAAAATGAAATTGTAAAAAAACTTGACTCAGATAGCTTAAGAGGCTTATCAAAAGATCTTGCAGCTAAACGTCTTGAAGAAAACGGCCCAAATAAAATTGAATCCAAGAAGAAAAAATCTCTTGGCAAAAAAATCGCCGAGCAAATTATTGATCCTATGGTAATTTTATTGATAGTTGCATCAATTGTATCAGCTTTTACAGGCGATAAAGTTGAATGTTTTATAATTATTGCTATCGTTATTATCAATGCAATTATGTCAATTATTCAAGAAGGAAAAGCTGAAGATTCTGTTGAGGCCTTGCAAAAAATGTCATCGCCCGAAGCAAGTGTAATTCGTGATGGCAAAAAAATAAAAGTAAAAGCAGAAGAATTGGTTGTGGGCGATGTAGTTGTAATTGAAACTGGAGATATTGTTCCAGCTGATATGCGTTTATTAGAATCATCAAATCTAAAAATCGACGAGTCTTCTCTTACTGGAGAATCTGTTGCAACAGAAAAAAATTCTGAAGCAGTTTATGACAGCGAAGTGGGAATTGGCGATAGGGAAAATTTTGCTTTCTCATCAACAATTGTAACTTACGGACACGCAAGAGGAATTGTTACTCAAACTGGTTCTGACACAGAAATGGGAAAAATCGCATCAAGCCTTCATCAAGTTGAAGATAAGGATACGCCATTACAAAGACAATTAAATAAATTATCAAAACTTTTGGCAATTCTTGTAGTTGTTGTTTGTATAATCGTATTTGTTGTTGGATATTTTAGAACTGGCGATTCACTTTTAGACAATTTAATGGTGGCAGTCTCTCTTGCTGTTGCAGCAATTCCTGAAGGACTTACAGCGGTTGTAACAATAGTTTTATCAATCGGAATGAACAGAATGGCAGAAAGAAAAGCCATTGTAAAATCTCTAGTTTCTGTAGAAACTCTTGGAGCAACAACAGCAATTTGTTCAGATAAAACTGGAACATTAACTCAAAATGAGATGACCATTACAAAAATTTGGACAAATGAAAAAGAATATGAAGTTGAGGGAAGTGGATATGAACCAAAAGGTCACATAAAACTTGACGATGAAAAAATAGAAGATGAAGAAAATATAAAACTTCTAATGAAAATTTCGACTTTATGTAATGATGCTGATTTGGTTTTGGAAAATGACCAATATAAAATTATTGGAGATCCAACAGAAGGCGCTATGCTTACATTTTCTGAAAAATGGGGAATAGTTCAAGAGGATTTAGAAAAAAAACATCCAAGAATTGAAGAAATTCCTTTTGATTCTGACAGAAAAATGATGACAACCTTCCACAACGTCGAAGAAAATTATAAAGCAATGACAAAAGGCGCTCCGGATATAATAATTTCAAATTCTTCAAAAATTTTATTAAATGGAGAAATTGTAGATTTCACTGAAGATTTAAAGCAAAAGGCAATGGATGAAAATAAAAATCTTGCCAAACAAGCTCTTCGTGTAATGGCTTACGCCTTTAGAGAATTTGATTCAATAAAAAATGAAGATTTAACAAGCGAAAATATAGAAAGAGAAATGGTATTTGTTGGACTTACTGGAATGATAGATCCACCAAGACCAGAAGCAAAAAAAGCAGTAGCAGAATGTCACTCATCAGGAATTGATGTCCTAATGATTACTGGAGATTATTTAGAAACAGCCTTCGCAATAGCAAGAGATTTGGGAATTGCAGATTCCAAAGACCAAGCAATTGAAGGAAAAGAATTAAATAATATGACAGATGAAGAAATTAGAAAAATTGCCAAAGAAAAAAGAGTTTTTGCAAGAGTATCTCCACAAAATAAGGTGCAACTTGTAAACGCCCTCCAAGAAAACGGCGAAATAGTTGCCATGACAGGAGACGGAGTAAACGATGCTCCAGCAATTAAAAATGCTGACATAGGAATTTCTATGGGAATTACAGGAACTGACGTTGCAAAAGATACAGCAAATATGATTTTGGTTGACGATAATTTTGCTACAATTGTAAATGCAGTCGAAGAAGGAAGAATAATTTTTGCAAATATTAGAAAATTTGTTTCATTCTTACTTTCATGTAACATAGCAGAAGTTTTGATTGTATTTTTGTCAATTTTATTTGGACTTCCTTCTCCACTTACACCAATTCAATTACTTTGGTTAAACCTAATAACAGATGCTTTCCCAGCCCTTGCCCTTGGCGTTGAGCCTGGAGAAAAAGATATAATGGAAAGAGAACCAAGAGAGCCAAAAGAATCAATAATTTCTGGAGATTTGAGAAATTCACTAATTGTTCAATCACTAGCGATTACATTTGCAGTTTTAATTTCTTATATAATTGGATTAAAATTAATCTTCCCAGGAAATATAGAAGGAGCTCACACAATGGTTTTTGCAACCTTAATTACAAGTGAGCTTTTGAGAGCATTTTCTGTAAGAAGTACAAAATATACCCTAAAAGAATTGGGAATAGGTTCAAACAAACAATTAATAAAAGCAAATATCCTATCATTCGCCCTACTTTTAATAGTAATGTACGTAGGACCATTAAGATATTTATTTGAATTAGAATTAATAACCTGGCAATGGATAATAATTTTAGCACTCGCCTTTATACCATTAATTTTAGGAGAAGTTCACAAAATTAGTGTGAGAAAAAAATAATATAGTTTTAAGAAGAAAGCAAGACCGCTTGCTTTTTTCTTAACTTTTAGTATAATGAAAATGACTAAAGGAACATATAGTTCATTGTAAGACTAAAAAAGCAGGAGCGGCAACTCCTGCTTTTTTATTTGGCTAGTTATCACATTTGTCATCGGCATCTAACCATTTACAAATAAAATGACCAATTATATTTGTCAAAATGCCAATTATAAAGGAACATATATCTTTCATGTAAGCACCTCCATTCTGTTATCAGATTGGATGTGATAACACCATAATTATATCAAATTATCTTATCTTTTTAAAAATTTTACAATTTAAAAATAATTCCAAACAAAGCGCCCATTCCTATTATTAATAGGGGATGGATTTTTTTGTATTTTCTTAATAAAAATAAAAATCCTAGGAACAAAACAAGTTGGATTATTTGAAATAAATCTAGAAAATTCCCTGTTTTTTCATATAATTTTACATTAAATAAAGAAATTATCATTACATTTAACATCGCTCCCAAAATAAGTCCTGCTGTTGATGGTCTTATGTATTCAAAAGCATTTTTTACTGTAAGAGATGTTTTAAATTTATCCAAAGATTTTGCAATGATTAAAATTATAATTATTGCAGGCGCTATCAAAGAAATGCTTGCAAGGATTGCTCCAAAAATCCCGTAGGCTCTATATCCTGCAAAACTTGCCACATTTATTCCTATTGCTCCGGGTGTTGATTCTGAAACTGCAATCATATCTAATAATTCTTCGCTTGTAAACCAATCATAATTTTCTGCCATTTTTTGCAAAAATGGAAAAGTTGCCATTCCTCCTCCAATTGCAAAAAGTCCAGTTTTTAAAAATTCCCACATCAACCTAAGCATATTTGCCTCCAAAAATAATTCCAAAAATTCCGCAAGAAATCACTATAATAATTGGCGAAATAGAAAAAATTCCTATAGCAATAAAAGTTAATAAAAAAATTAAAATTTTTATTTTTGTATCAGCAGTTTTTTTGACCATATTTATTACAGTATTTAAAACTAGAGCTGAAACTGCAATTCTAATTCCAGCAAAGGCGTGTTGGATTATTAATAAATGTGAAAATTCTTTTAAAAAATTTGCAATTATTGTAATTATTATTATTGATGGAGTGATAAAACCAAGTGATGCAACAATTCCTCCAAGATTTCCTTTTCTTTTTCTCCCACAAAAAGTCGAAGTATTTACAGCAATTATTCCTGGAGTTGTTTGACCTATTGCGTAATAATCTAAAATTTCTTCTTCTGTAATCCATTTTCTTTTATCGACCAATTCTCTTTGTAAGAGCGGAAGCATGGCGTAGCCTCCCCCAAAGGTAAAGGCTCCTATTTTAAAAAAAGTTATGTAAAGCTCAAATAATATTTTCATTTTTAAATTTCTCCTTTGTATTTTATTATAGCACAAGGCAAAGGTCAGGCTAAATGTCTTGATTTTAGGCTTTTTTGAAGTATGATTATTCAATATGACTGATAAAATGAAAGGAAATTTATGAATTTAACTTTATCAAATTCTTATTTAGAACACTTAGAAGAAATTAAAAATTTATATATAGAAGCTTTCCCAAAAGCTGAAAGAAAACCTCTAGACCAAATTATAAAAGTTTGCGAAAATTCTTTGGGAAGAATTATTCCAATTTTGCTTGATGATGAATTTGTAGGAATGTTTATTACCTTGGATTCGGATTGCGATAATACGCTTTTGATTGATTATTTTGCCATAAAAAGCGATTATAGGGGACTAAGTCTTGGTTCAAAATCTATAGAACTTTTGAATGAAAGAGAAAATAAAACAATAATAATTGAAATTGAACCTTGCGTTGAAGATGCTTGTAATCTTGTTCAAAGGCAAAAAAGAAAGAATTTTTACAAAAATTTGGGCTTTAGGCAAACTGACATAAACATTTCATGGTTTGGAGTTGATCTTGAACTAATGAGCCTAAATAAAACTATAAATTTTGAACATTATATGAACTTATTAACTTCAATTTTCCCAAAATCTTACATTGAAGATAATATAAAGCTTGCATAAGAAAATTTTAAGGAGTTTTTATGAAATTATTTTTTGACTGCGATGGAACAATCCTTGATTCCATGCACATTTGGCTAGAACCAATAGCGAAACTTTTAAAAGAATATAATTACAAACTTACAACCGAAGAGAAAGGAAAAATTGAAGCCTTATCATTTTTGGATACAGTAAAATGGCTAAAAGAAAATGTCTGCAAAGACAAAAGTGAAAAAGAAGTTTTAGATTATTTTTCTTCTACAATAACAGATGCCTACAAAAATCATTTGTTAGCAAAAGACGGAGCTGTTGAAATTTTACAAAAATTAAAAAACGATGGCTATGATATGTGTATTTGTTCATCAACTGACAAAATTCATCTAGAAAATGCCCTAAGAAGACTTGGCATAATAAATTTATTTGATTTTATCCTGACTCCAGATAAATTTCCTTACAAAAAAAGCGACAAGGAATATTGGCAAAAGGCACTAGATAATTATAAAATTGATGCAAAAGACGCAGTTTTATTTGACGATGCCCTTTATGCAGTAAAATCTGCCAAAAAACTTGGAATAAAAACCGTAGGCATAAAAGATTTCCCATACAACAAAAACGAATGGGACAAAATAAAAAAACAAGCAGATATGGTAATTGATAATATCAAAGATATTGATATGGAAAAAATTAAAAATCTATAAAATAAAACCACCAAACGGTGGTTCTTTTTTTGAATATTTTTCTTATTTTAAAAAATCATCTAAAATCTATAACTTTTAAATTCTTTTTCATTTTCTTTTTCAAAAGAAAAAGTGAAAGAAGTCCTTTTATAATTGATGTTATTGTCATTGATAGCCAGATTCCCAAAACGCCAAAATATGGTATTAATAAAATTGATATTGGAATTCTTGCTGCATTAAATATTATCGAAATTGCTGATGGCGTTCTTGTATCTGACAAGCCTTGGAAAATTCCTGTAGAGCCTATTTCTAATGCCATCATAAGTTGGCTTGCTGAAAGAATTGCCAAATATTTTGCCCCCAAATTTATTGTTTCCAAATCGCCTGGCACAAAAATTTCAAATAAATAATTTCTAAATGCAAACAAAATAATTGTAGCAATAATTCCAATTGCCCCTACAAGTTTTAGACTTTCTTTGACACCTTTTTTTACCCTATCCATTAAGCCTGCTCCGTAATTTTGTGCTATTAATGATTGAACTACAACTTGGCATCCTTCTGTTGTTTTCCAAGAAATTGATTCGAGCTGACTTCCTATTGAATAAACTGCAACTGGTTTTGGTCCAAAATTTGCCATTAATTTATTTAAAATCATAGTTATTAGAGCGTGAATTCCGCTGATAAAAGCAACGGGAAGTCCTAGTTTAAAAATTCTCACTTGCCATTTTGTTGAAAGTGTAAAATTTTCAAGGGAATCTTTTATTACACCAACTTTTCTTTTCATAACAAATAAAAATATAAAAAATACAGTTGCTTGTCCCGTAACAGTTGCTATTGCCGCACCCCTTATTCCTAATTGAGGAATTGGTCCAAGACCAAAAATAAAAATTGGATCAAGAACTATGTTTAAAACCAAACCAATTGTATTTATTTTAAAAGGAGTAATACTTTCTCCAATCGAATAAAATGATTGGGAAAATATTGGATTTAAAAACACAAAGATATAACCCAAAGCTATAATAGAAATATAAGAATTTGCGTAATCAGAAACTTTCTTTCCCAATTTATAAAAATCGACAATATAAGTTTTGAAAGTCAAAATCAAAATTATGTAAGCAATTGAAGTTACAAAACCCTGAAAATATCCATTTTGAAGAATTAAAGAAGTAAGTTTTTTATCTTTTCTACCGTAAGCCTGAGCTGCATAAACCCCTCCTCCAATTTTTGCAATCAAAGATAAGGCTTCACCAATCCAAGTCAAAAAATATGAAACTCCAACAGCAGCCACAGCATTTGAACCAATCCTACCTATCCAAATCATATCAACCAAAGTGTAGGCAATTTGAACAAAAGCTGTAAGAGTTAGAGGAATTGATAGAATTATCAAAGATTTTCTGATATTCTCTTTTGTTAAATCAATATGCTTTCTTTTTTCCATAGACCCTCCCTATCATCCAATTTAAATCATTTTACCAAGTATATAAAAATTTCTAAAATAATAACTAGTATAATCTCCTAAATTTTACGAAAAATAAATTATTCTGTCAATGTTTATCAAATTAAATTTTCCCAACAAAAAAAGCTGCAAAATTTTGCAGCTTTTCGTTGTATTTTTTAGAATCTTAATGACAAACAAGTTAAACTTCCGTCTATTTTTTTAAATTCATCTGTATTTACAACTTTTACTGGATATCCTAAAGATTCAATGTGTTCAAGAGTTTTTGGATATCCCTTTGGTACCATTACTGTTCCGTTTATATACAGTGAATTTATAGCATATAACTCTTCTTTTTCAACAACATATCTATTAAAGTCTTTGAAAGCTTCAACTTCGTTCATTTTTGCACTTAATAACATGTTATTATTTTCTAAATAAATAACAAAATCTTTTAAATGAAGACCTTCTGTTACTGGTACTGTTGATGTTGTATAACCAAATTTTTTAACTATTTCATCAAATTGTCTAGCACCTTCTTCATTTGTTCTTTCAGATTGTCCAATATAGAAATGTTTTCCAACAAGCATTACATCTCCACCTTCCATTGTTCCTGGAGCTTCGATGTAAAAGATTTGGTCATCATTATAATATTTTTTTAGAGGTTCAATTATTTCATGTTTTTCACCATTACGAGATTCTCTTGGGGAGTTTGTAACTATTGCACATTCTTTCATAACAACAGCAGGATCTTCAACAAAGCATGAATCTGGATATTCTTCTAATGGTTCCAAAACTAAAACATCTAATCCTAATCCTTTTAAAGTTTCAACATACTCAGCATGTTGTTTTAAAGAATCTTCATAGATAGGAGCCTCATCAGAGAACATTCCTGTTGTAATCCCTTCAATCATTGCTTTACAAGGTTTTCTTACTATTGCATTTTTAAATTCTAACATTTTTTCCTCCTAGTTAATAAATATTTTCTCTACATATTCTGATTGACATGACATTAATAAGTTTTCATACATTAAATAAAATTCTACTATATCTCCAACCTTATAATCTATATCGCAATCAGTAATATCCAAAATAGTATGATCACTACTTCCGCCCATAATTTCTATTTTTTTATCTAAAGGGCGTAAGTGCATGCAGTCACCTATATCTTGTCTTCCTACAGCAATTAGAGCACGTTTTCTTATACCTTTGTCTACATATTCTTTTTTATTTCCAAAAGCATCAACAGCTATTGTTCCTATTGGGTGACTAGGCTTTTCATATACTTCAATAACTTCAGCTTTTAGCTTAAAAGCTTCTTTATCTTCTTCAAACATTTCATATTCAAAGCACTCATCTAAATCACTTACATACAAACAGTCTCCCATACGCATTTGAGTTATACCTTCTGGCAAAGCTCCCCTAGCAACCATTGGAAAAGCAGTACTAGCTGCTCCTGAAACAACTTCCAATTTTCTTCCAATTTTCTCTTCAATAAGTTTTGCTTTGCCTAAAAGTTCATTCATTTTCTCTGGTGTTGGCATAATTGATCCATAACATCCTAAATTTGTACCAACTCCCATCAAATGTAATTTGTCAAACTCATTTTCTACTTTTGATGCAACTTCTAGCATCTCATTTTCATCATATATTCCCTCACGTAAATCTCCGCATTCTAACATCAAGATAACGTTGTGAATCTTATTATGATTTTTTGCAGCCTCATTTAATTTTTCAAGAACAACTAGATTTGAATTAAGGCTAATGTCTGCACATTGAACCAATTCATCAAGTTCTGAAAGCATAGGAATTCTTAAATCATAGGTTAAAATGTCTGGATTTATTTCTTTAGCTAACTTTAATTGAGATAGTCTTGATGAAGCTATTGTTTTTATTCCACAATCTATCAAAACTTCTACAATTTCTTTTATTCCATTAACAGCTTTTACAACTCCAACTATTTCTATATTATTCTCATCTGCTATTTTTAAAACATTTTTGACATTGTGTTTTAATTTTTTTATATCAATTTCTAATTCAGGATACATTTTTTCTCCTTATATAATCATTTTAACTATATCATAGTTCTAAGATCTATAGTTCCATTAAACATTAGATATAAACTGATAATAGCTAAAATCAAAATTGCTATTGCCATGATTGGTTCTTTTCCAACCAAGAACTTCTCATTATTATCTTTTCTAACTTTATAATAAATCAACATACAAGGTGCAAACAATAATGATGTAATGATTATATATTGCCATCCTGTTGAATACATTAAGTAAGCCATAGCTACTGTTGAAACAACTCCTAAGAAAGTACTAAATTTAAATCCTTTCTCTATAATGTATGATTGTTTTATCATTGTTAAACTTACGAAGAAGTAAGGAACAAGCATTGTTGTAGATGCAAATAAAGCCATTACATTATATATTGATTCATTAATGATTATTGTTACAAAGAAAGCTTGTTGTATTACTGTTGATAATAACAAACCTTTAACAGGTTGGTGATGTTCATTTTCTTCACTAAACATTTTAGGTACAACTTCGTGTTTTGCAGCTACATCTAAAATTTCACCTGTAAACATACAACATCCAAACCAACATCCTGCTGCTGATAGGAATATTCCAAAGTTCATTAAAACAGCTCCCCATTTACCTACAGCATATTCTAATATGCCTCCTAAAGCAGGAACTTCCATTTTTGCAACTTCAGCTTGAGGAACAACTGCAAATGTTAGCCAGGTAATTAATAAATATATTACAGCAATAACAACATAAGATATTACAATTGCTTTAGATGCATCACTTTTATTTTTTGCACGAGCTGAATAAATTAGAGCACCTTCAATACCTACATAAACCCAAATTGTTGAAGCCATAGCTACATTAATTTGACTTTTAACAGTAACCAAGTTGTTTTCTGCGCTCAAAGCGTTTGTCCAAAAACCTGAGCTTAAAATATCAGGATTAAATGATATCGCTAAAGCAGCAATAAGTACAACTATTGGTATCATTTTTGCAATCCAAATAACTGTATTAACAAGTGAAGCATTTTTTGCACCACTACAGCAGATATAATAAAATACCCATAATAAAATTGAACATAATACCAATGATGCTATGTTATTTCCACCTCTAAATACAGGGATAAAATAACCTAAGGAACTTACAGCTAAAACACCCAAGGAAACATTTCCTACAACTATTGATAACCAATAGCCAGTTGCTGATAAAAATCCTACAAATTTTCCAAATCCTTTTTCAGGGAATGAAAATATACCGGCATCAAGGTGAGGATAATGATCTTTTAAATATTTTAAACAATATACAAATATAGCAAAAGCTACACTAGCGATAGCCAAAGCTATTAATGATGGGCCTGGTGCTACAGATCTAGCTAAGTCTCTTGGTAAATTAAATACACCAGCTCCTACTACTGTTGTTACTGTTAAAGCAACTAAACCTAACAAACTAACTTTCTGTTGATTTGAACTAGTGCTTACATCGTTTTTATCTGTCATAATTAACTCCTTTTAATTAAAGAAAACTTTATAAAGATATGCAGGGTAAGATTTTACCCTACATATCTAAATTACTATTTTTTTTAGAAACGTAATGATAAGCAGCTTAAACCACCGTCAATTTTACGATATTCAGAAGTATCTACTACAAGAACTTTGTATCCTAAATTTTCAACAGCAGCTTGTACTTTTGGATAGCCTTCTGGAACTATAACTGTACCGTTAACCCAAATACAGTTTGCAGCATACGCTTCATCTTCGTCAACTACTATTTTATTGAATGTTTCAAATAGTGGGTTATCAACGAATTCTCCAGCAACTAAAAGGTTATTATCTTCTAGATAATTTACACCAGTTTTAAGGTGAAGAACTTCTTCAAGTGGAACTTGGATAACTGTTTTTCCATATTTTTCTAGAATTTCTTTCATTTGTTTGAAACCTTCGTCGTTTGTACGTGCAGATTTTCCAACATAGAAAGTATCTCCAACCATCATTATATCACCAGGTTCTACCAAGCCTGGTGCTTTGATTTCGTGTACGTTTGTATAGAAAGATGATAACATTTTTCTAAAGTCCTCTAGTTGAGTTTCATCTCTTCTAGTTTCTGCACCTGGTCTTGAAATAATCGCACATTTATCTGTACATAAAGCAGTATCTTCCATAAAGCATGAATCTGGGAATTCATCGTTAGGAGGAAGAACATTAACCTTAACTCCACATTTTGACAAAGCAGCTACATAATTTTCATGTTGAACGAGTGCATTTTTATGAACTGGCTTACCTAAATCAGGATTTGAAGTAATTCCTTCGCTTATGCCTTTACCTGGTATACGTACAATTACGTTTTTGAAATGTCTCATAAATTTTCTCCTTTTATTTAAATATATTTGGATCTTCTAGTAATTGTTTATCACATTTTTATGAATTCGTTTACATTAAGAAGCCCATTAAATTTTAAGTATAGCAGATTATTGCAGTAATAACAAGAGTACATGTGAAATTTTTATCTTGTGAAAATGTTTGTGTACATTATTATTTTTTTCTGTTAATATTTTTAAAGTTTTGAAAATTTATTAAGACTGAACCTTATTGATAATATTTATTATTTATTCTTCTCTCAATTTTTTATTATAAATCGTTCTGCATAATTATTAAATAATTTAATTTTCAGGAAAATTTTTATAATAAAAAATAGCTCTTAAAATAATTTTTAAGAACTATTTAGATTAAATTGTATGTTATCTGTTTTATTATCTAAGTCTATTCTATAATTAATTTTGTTTCAGGATCAAATAAATATGATTTTTCCATATCAAAGGCGAATTTTGTAGTTTCTCCAACTTTTGCCTTGGTTGATGGGCTTACTCTTGCTGTTATTTGATCTTCGCCTAAATCAAAATACAAATAAACTTCTGCTCCCATTAGCTCAAATACTCTAATTTTTGCATTTATTATTGAGCCATCGCTTGCTTTTTCTAAAAAGTCTTCTTCGTCATAAATTGATTCAGGTCTTATTCCAAATACAACTTTTTTTCCTATATAATCCTTATCGATTAATATGTCCGCTTTTTCTTTTGGAAGTTTTAATTTTAAATAATCATTTTCTACGAATACTTCTTCGCCTTCTTTTACGGCTTTAACATCTATCAAATTGATTTGTGGTGAGCCTATAAAACTTGCAACAAATAAATTTTTTGGATGATCGTAAAGATTTTGTGGTGTATCAATTTGTTGAACAACTCCATCTTTCATTACAACTATTCTTGTTCCAAGAGTCATCGCTTCTGTTTGATCGTGAGTTACATAGATCATTGTTGTTCCCAATTTTTGATATAATTTTGAAATTTCAATTCTCATTTGAACTCTAAGTTTTGCATCAAGGTTACTTAATGGCTCATCCATCAAAAATACTTTTGGATTTCTAACTATAGCACGTCCCATAGCAACTCTTTGTCTTTGTCCACCTGATAATTGTTTTGGTTTTCTTTTTAATAGATTTTCTATATCCAAAATCTTTGCTGCTTCTTTTACTTTTTTGTCAATTTCATCTTTTGGCACCTTATTTATTTTTAATGAAAATGCCATATTATCATAAACTGTCATGTGTGGATAGAGAGCATAATTTTGGAAAACCATAGCTATATCTCTATCTTTTGGTAGGACGTCGTTTACAACTTTTCCATCAATTTTTAGCTCTCCAGAGCTTATATCTTCAAGCCCTGCTATCATTCTAAGAGTCGTAGATTTTCCACAGCCTGATGGTCCTACAAAGATTATAAACTCCTTGTCCTCTATTTCCATATTAAAATCTTTTACAGCATGAAAGCCGTTGTCATAAATTTTATTTATATTTTTTAAACTTAAATTTGCCATTTTTTCTCCTTTAATATTAAAATTTACAGGGTAAATTATAATATTATGAATTTATTTCCTATTTTTTTCTATAATTTCTTTCAAAAATTCTTCTTTTTCTTTTAATTTTTCCATTGATTTGAATTTATAAGACCAATTTTTTTCATCCAAGGTGGCTGGTGTATTTATTCTTGCTTCTTTGCCCAAGCCCAAAATATCTTGTAGAGGAATTATTACATATTCGCTATCGCATCTGATTGCAAATTCAAAAAAATTATCGTAAATATTTTCGTTTCTTATGCCGATTTTTTGGAAAAGTTTGTTTATATTTTCTTTTTCTTCTTCGCTTAAATCTTCAAACCAATCCATAATCGTTTTGTTATCATGGGTTCCTGTATAACAAATCGAATTTTCTGGTGCGTATATATAATTTTTTTCAGTTGCTCTTATATCTGTTTGAATTATTACCATTCCTTTTAGGTTAAAATAATCTCTAAGCTCAAAAACTTCTGGTCTTATTTCGCCTAAATCTTCTGCGATAAATTCTACATCTTTCAAATCTTTTTTTATTTTTTCAAACAATTCATAGCCAGGTGCAAAAAGCCATTCGCCTTCTATGGCTGTTTCATTTTTTGAATCTATTACCCAATAAGTATCAAAGGCTCTAAAATGGTCAAGCCTTACTATATCGTAAAGTTTTCCGTTATAGGCAAGTCTATTTATCCAAAAAGAAAAATCATCTTCTTTTATTTTTTCCCAATTATAAATAGGATTGCCCCATCTTTGTCCTGTAGCTGAAAAATTATCTGGTGGAACACCTGCAATTAATTTTGGATTGCCATCTTTTGTTATTTCAAAATATTGTTGATTTTCCCAAACATCAAGGCTATCAAGTCCTACATAAAAAGGAATATCTCCAACAATTTTTATATTATTTTCGTTTGCATAAGCCTTTAATTTCATCCATTGTTTGTAAAAAATATATTGAACAAAAATTTCATAATTGATTTTGTCTTCATAAGGTGTTAAATCGAATTTTTTATCTACAATCCAATTTTTCATCTCATCTGGCCATTCGTTCCAGCTTCTTAAATCATTTTCTTTTTTTAAAGTTATAAAAACGCCATAATTATACACAAAATCAAATTTCAAAAAATCTTCGTAAGCTTTTGTTTGATTTTCTTCAGTTTTTTTAAAATTTTCGTAGGCAATTTTTAAATATTTTTCTTTAAATTTTCTTACAAAATTATAGTCAATTCTTTCTTTTTGCTCTATTTTTTCAGCCCTTTTTTCAAGCAGTCCGTCTTCATATAGCAAGTCTAAACTTATATAAATTTCATCTCCAGCAAAAGAGGAATATGGCTGGTAGGGAGAATTTCCATATCCTAGGGGATTTAATGGCAAAATTTGCCACATATCGAATCCTGATTTTTTGATTATATCTATAAAATCAAATGCAGCTTTTCCAAAATCTCCAATCCCATTTTCTCCATTTAGACTTTGAAGGGGTAATAAAATACCTGCTTTTTTCATTCTAACTCCTTACTAACAATTGGTGCTGTTGTTTTTCCTACAAACAATTCAGCATCAAATTCCATTATCTTTTCATACGGTTTTTTCTTTATTATTTTAAATAAATCTTTTACTGACTCATAAGCAATTTCTGATGCTGGTTGGACTATGGTTGTGATTGGTTTTAATAAATATTTATTTATTTCCAATCCATCAAAACCTGCAACTGAATAATCTTGCGGAACTTTTTTACCAAAATCATCTATTGCCTTAATTGTTCCCATGGCGACTACATCAGATATTGCAAAAATTGCTGTGCATGGAATATTTTTTTTCACAATTTTTTTGCCTACTTCATATCCATGTTCCATGGAATAGGGATTTATTCCCTTTTTTGGATAAAAAATTAATTTTTCATCAAATTCTATCTCATTTTCTTCTAGGGCTTTTTTGTAGCCCATAAGCCTTAACTTTCCTATACTTTGATCTTCAATTCTTGGCGCTATAAAAGCAATTTTTTTATGCCCAATGCTTATCAAATAATTTACTATTTTTTTGCTTTGAACAAAATCATCTACGCCCAGACAAGCTGATTTTTTTATTTTTAAATCTTTGTTTATTATTGTCGTCATTGTAAAAGGAATTCCCAAAAAATTTAATTTTTTTCTATCTTCTACAAAATATCCGCCCAAAAATATTATTCCTTCAGGCTTTAAATTCTTTACAACTTTATAAGCTATATCAATTTCACTTAAATGTTCTTCTACTTTTTGTAGGGCAAAAGTGTAACCTGCTTTTGTTATTTCTTCTTCGAGAACCTTTAACATTGGTGTAAAAAAAGGATTTGTAATTCCTTTTATGAGAACTGCTATTGTTTTTGTTTTTGTAATTTTTAAATTTCTTGCATTTTGATTTGGCACATAGCCTAAATCATCAATGGTTTTAAGAATTTTTTGCTTGGTGGCATCGCTTATTTCTCCACCATTATTTATAGCTCTTGAAACAGTGCTCACACTTACCCCACACATAGATGCTATGTCTTTTATGGTTACTCTTTTCAATTTTTTATCCTTTAATTGCTCCTGCCGCAACTCCTTTAACTATGTGTTTTTGCATTGTCAAATAAAATACTATAACTGGCAACATACTAAGAACAAGCATAGCCATCATAGCTCCCAAGTCTTTGTTTCCATTACTTCCTACAAGCATTTGAATTACAACTGGAATTGTTTTGTATGGAGTACTTACTCCTATTACAAGATATGGAAGAAGATAATCATTCCAAATCCACATTGTATTTAAAATTGCAACTGTAATTGCTGTTGGTTTTAAAATCGGAAGAATTATATAAAAGAAATGTTTTATTGGCGAACATCCATCTATCATTGATGCTTCTTCGATTTCTATTGGTATTGATTTTATAAATCCTGAAAACATAAATACTGAAAGCCCACTTCCAAATCCTAAATATAAAACAACCATACCGATTGGATTATTTAAATGTAGAAAGTCTGCAACTTTTATTGTTGGAAACATAACCATTTGGAAAGGTACTATCATTGAAAATACAAACAAGTAATAAATCACTTGTGTAAATTTATTTTTTACTCTTGTTAAATAATAAGCAGTCATTGCTGATAAAAGTACAACTACAAAAACTGAAATTATTGTTATAAAAAATGACCAACCTGCAGCTTGGAAAAATCCTGTTCTTGCAAGTCCAGAAACATAATTTTCAAGTCCTGCAAAAGTATCTCCTGTTGGAAGTGTAAAAGGAGAATCGCTTATGAAAAATTTTCCTTTAAAGGAATTCATAAGGATAAAGGCAATAGGAAATAGGAAAATCCCAAGTAGAAATAACATTATTACAAACAAAATTGCATTTATGGTTTTTTCTTTCATTATTGTTCCACCTCTTTTTCTCTGGTAAGTCTGATTTGAAGATAGGCAATGGCTGCTACTATAATAAAGAAAATAACCGCTTTTGCTTGTCCAACTCCTTCAAATCCATTTCTTGAAAACATAGTATCTACTATATTCAAAGCTAACATTTCCGTCTTATACAATGGTGCACCTGCTGTTAAGGCAAGGTTTTGATCGTATAATTTGAAACTGTTTGTTAGTGTTAAAAATGTACAAATTGTAATTGATGGCATAACCATTGGAATTGTTATAGATTTTAAAGTTTGCCACTTACTTGCTCCGTCAATTTCTGCAGCTTCTATAAGTGATGGTGGGACATTTTGAAGACCTGCTATATAAATTACCATCATATAACCAATCAATTGCCAATTCATAAGTATTACCAAGCCCCAAAATCCATATTTTTGATTTGCTAAAAGCGTTTGTCCAAATTTTAATAAAAATGAATCAATCATAACTTGCCAAGTATAACCAAGGACTATTCCACCGATTAAGTTTGGCATAAAAAATACAGTTCTAAATAAATTTTTGCCTCTAATTTTTCTTGTAAGAACAACAGCTAGAGCAAAGGCTATAACATTTATAGAAATTACACAAACTATAGTAAATAAAACCGTAAAAACAAAAGCTCTACCAAATCTTTGTCCGCTTGATAAGGCTGTTACATAATTTTGAAAACCTACAAACTCAGAATTAAAAATTGTAGTGAATTTTGTAAAAGAAAGTCCGATTCCAAGTATAAAAGGAATAATAAAAACAATACAAAATACTAAAAAAGTAGGTAATACAAAAAATGGGAAATATTTTTTCAATATTTTTTCCATAAAAACCTCCTTTATGGATTTGTTTTAAAAAAAGTCTGAATGCAGGATTGATTTTTAATCAAGCTAACATACATTCAGACTATTTTTTTCTATCTCAAAGATAGATTAATTTAACCTATAATCTTTTTTGGCTGCTAATTTTTTTATTTTGCAGCAGCTTTTTCATCTTTCCATGTTTTTACAAAAGAATCTTTAACTTCATCCCATTTCATTTCTCCAGATGCATATTGTCCTAGAGCTTGTCCAAAGAAATCTTTGAATGCTTGGCTTGGGAATGATGTGAAGTTCCAATCAATATTGTATAAGTCTTTGTCAGACATATATTTTACAACTTCTTTTGCAAGAGGATCTGATGGTTGATCTTTTTCTTCAAATGTATCGAAAGGTGAAATAAATCCTAAATCTTTTGTTACAAATTCTTTTCCTTTTTCAGAAGTAAATAACCAAGTTAAAAATTCTTCTGTAGCTTTTTGATCTTCTTTGCTAGCTTGTGAATTTACAGAGAAGAAGTTTTCTGTACCAACACAGATACCTTGTTTTTCTTCGCCTTTAACACCTGTATAAATCGGCAAGAATTTAATATTTTCTTCTTTTACTTTGTTTCCAGAAACTTCAGAAATTTGGCTCCAAGCCCAGTTACCATTTTGAACAAAAGCAGCTTTTTCAAGAGCAAATTCAGCCATAGAATCTGTAACAGCTTTTCCTGTTAAAGCATTTGGATCAACTGTAGAATTTTTAATATAAAGGTCAAAAATATTTTTGTAATTATCAGCATATTTGAATTTAACTTCATCCATATCTTTTACCTTATTATCTTTATATTCATAATAAATTGGTAAGTTTGCTAAGTGAGTTTGCCATCTCCAATCTTCACCTGGTTTTAAAGATGTAGAAGCAAAAGCTCCATCGATGCCAAGCTCTTCTTTTTTAGCTTGCATATCTTCAGCAACTTCTTTTAATTTTTCAAAGTTTTTAATTTCATCAACACTTTTAATTTTTGCACCGTCAAGGCCTATATATTTTTGTAAAATTGCATCGTTGTAGATAATTCCATATCCTTCAACTACATAAGGAATACCAAATACTCCTTCTCCATCCTTAACAGCAAGTTCTTTGTCGATAAGATGTTTGTAAAGTTCAGAATCTTTCAAATCTTTTGTGTAATCTTTCCAATTTTGGTAACCAACAGGACCGTTGATTTGGAAAAGAGTTGGTGCATCCTTTTTAGTAATTTCTGCTTTCAAAGTAGATTCATAAGTACCACTTGCAGCAGTAACAACTTTTACAGGAACACCAGTTTCATCAGTATAAGTTTTTGCGATTTTGTTCCAAACTTCCTCAACTTCAGGTTTAAAGTTTAAATAATAAACAGAACCCTTTGCACTTTCTCCGCCTCCTGCATTAGAATTGCTGTTATCAGCATCATTTTTTTGTCCACAAGAAGTAAGAGCAAGAGAAGATGCAAGCACTAAAGCAGTTGTCAATAACGTTTTCTTGAATTTCATAAAAAATATTCCTCCATTTTATTTTCCAACTAACCAAAAACATTTATAAAAAGAAAACCCTAAAAATCCCTCTATTAATATTTTTTTAGAATTTTTCAATTTCTTTGCATTTAAAAAAAATTTAAAGCAAACAGTTTTCGGTATCGTTTCCGTAAATTCACTATATCATATTCCAAAATAAAAATCAAGATTTTTTTTGAAAAAATTTAAAAAATTTAAAAAAATAAAATCCTATAATTCCAAAGACTAAAAAAGAAAAATAAAATTTTTTAAAAATTTTTTCAAAAAAATTATGAAATTTTTTATAAAAATAAAAAATATTAATCAAAAAAATAATGATTTCCCTAAGACTTTTACTTCAAATTATTTTATCCAATAAAAAAAGACCATAAGGTCTCAGACTATCGGCAAAGTATACAAATCCTCATGCTAAGAATATCATACGGAAAAAATTGATTTGATTTCAAATTTAAAAATCCGTCAAAAATCGCACTGTTTGAGCATTAGCGAGTTTACGATTTTAGAATTTTGAAATTTAAAAATCAACAATTTTTGGAGTCAGATATTCGTGCTTGAGGGTTTGTCTACGCTCCGAAACCATAAGGTCTTTTTACAATTTATTAAAAATAATATCCAATACTCATAGTAATTGGAAAAGCAAGTATTAAAAAAATATTTAAAAACGATAATATGATATTTCTATTTTTTATAGAAAAAAGCATTCCAATTATTCCCAAAATCGGGCAAATAAATATAGTCGCAAGTCCTAACGGCCTTAATCCATTTCCCAAAACAAATTCCAAACTATCAACTGGCAAAAATATTGCAACAACCCATATTACAATTCCCAAAATAAAAATTGGTACTTCAACTTGTCTTTTCATATCTCCTCCTAAATTAAATCGCGAAAACTTGTAAGCATTATAGCGCCAAAACCAAGTATGGTTAAAAATCTAAAAACAAATTCACTTTTTTTAAGTTTTTCTTTTTTTATAAAAGTTTTATAAGTCAATCCAAATAAGATCATTGTCGAAAATATAGCGTTTGGTCCGCTGGTATTTAAATTTTTCACCCATGATATTATCATGACAAGAATATAAGAAAGACTTGCTCCTATAATTTGAAAATTTCTTGTCCTATCTTCCATATTTCTCCTTATTATTTTTCAAACTCAAATACTTACTCTCTCTTTTAAATTTTTACCCCAATAAAAAATATTAAATCCAATTTTATAATATAAATTTTAAAAAATAATTATATTATTTTCTTTAATAAATTACACAAAGCAACTAAATATCTTATTTTTGCAATAAAAAAGGAGCTTGCGCCCCTTTATCTACTTTTTTCTATTTTTTTCTGGCAAATATTTCCAGTATTTTTTTGGCATATTTTCTATCATTAGTTTTTTATTTTTTCTTTCTTTTATGGCTATGGCATCGTAGAATCCTATCCATAGATTTTGAAAAAATTCTTCCTTCTTACTTTCTTTTATATCAAGATTTAATATTTCTACAACTTCAAAATTTCCATAAATTGATACAAAAGCCTTGTTTCTATTTTTGTCGTATATTACAAATTTTTCCTTTGGCATTCTTTGTAAAAAATGTCTGGACAAATCTTCTAAAATATCGTTGTGGGATTCATATTTGGCAAACAAAAATCCTTCTTGGATTTCCTTAAATCTCAAAAGCCCCTTAAAGGCATGAGCCTCTCTGCTGTAATTTTTTACCATTTTATTAAATGCTATGGCGTATTTGTTGGTTGATTTTATAATTTTTTCTCCCTTTAAAAAAGAAAGTTTTATTAATCTTGCAATTATCGTGTCCTTATTTTTATAATCTGATTTAAAGGCTATTTTTATATCATAATAAAATTCTTTGGAAATATTTTTCTTTATGGAATCTTCAACTCTTTTTGCTTTTTCAAAATTTGTTTTTATATATTTTTGGTCAAGAAAAGAAATTTGGTCTTTTTCACTTTCTATTTTTACTTTAAAATTTTCCTTGTATGATGTAAAAATTACCGTCAAGAATCCTTCAAAAGTTCCGTCATAAACTATAATTTTCATATTTCACCCAAAAAATGATAATTGCTCAAAAGATTTTGGATCAGAAAGGCTCATCCTCTCTTTTAAATCTTTTTGGTCTTTGACTTTTAAACCTTGATACTTGCCATTTACAGTTATAAAATTTCTGGCTTTTTTTACAGAAATATTTAAGGCTTTCAAATGCCAATATTCAAGTTTTCTGTATTTTCTTGCATTTACAACTTTTCTTGCAGAAGTTATTCCAATTCCTGGAATTTTAATTAAATCATAAAAGCTCGCCTTGTTGATTTCCATCGGAAACTTCGAAATATTATTTATCGCCCAATCTGTTTTGGGATCTATTCTTAAATCAAAATTTTTATTTTTCTCATTTAATAAATCAGAAGATTTAAAACCATAAAACCTCAAAAGCCAATCAGCTTGATAGAGTCTATGTTCTCTCAAAAGTGGAGCTTTTTTTATATCTTTTGTAAATTCACTTTTTACAACTGGAACAAAAGCTGAATAAAAAACCCTTTTTAATGAATAATCGTCATACAAATTTTCCGCCCTACTTACAATGTCAAAATCACTTTCCTCATCTGCTCCTATAATCATTTGGGTTGTTTGTCCTGCCGGAAGAAATTTTGGAGTATGCTTGTATAATTTAATCTCATTTTTCCTTTGGACAATTTTTTTATTGGCAAAATCCATAGAAGATTCGATTGCCTTTATAGATTTTTGAGGAGCTAGAATTTTTAGAGATTTTTCTAGAGGAAGTTCCACATTCACACTCATCCTATCAACCAAAAGTCCCATTTTTTTAACCAAATCAGAATCAGCGCCCGGTATTGATTTCATGTGAATATAGCCATTGTAATGATATTCATTTCTCAAAATATCAGCGGTTTTAATCAAAAGCTCCATTGTATAATTTGGATTTTTTATAACTCCAGATGATAAAAATAAACCCTCAATATAATTTCTCTTGTAAAAATTAATAGTCAAATCAGCAACTTCTCTTGGAGAAAATTCCGCTCTCTTTGTGACATTTGATGACCTATTAATACAATATTCACAATCGTAAATGCACTTATTAGTAAATAAAATTTTTAAAAGAGAAATACATCTGCCATCCTCACTCCACGAATGACAAATCCCAGCAAGATGCCCATTGCCCAATCCTTTTGAAGAATTTTTTCTACTAGAACCCGATGAAGAACAAGACACATCATACTTGGCAGCATCCGTCAAAATTTTCAATTTTTCTAAAGTATCCATAGCCTACTCCTTTTAGACTCTTAATGTCTTATTATTATATAAGATTTTTTTAAAACTTTCAAGAAAATATCTTCAATAAGCTATTTGACACAAAATATTTTTTAACCTATTATAAAGATAAAGCAAAAAAGAAAGGAATATATTATGAAAACAAATCTATTAATAATAATAATTTTACTTGCAAGCTTGGTTGTAAACATCCTACTTTTAACAAAATACAAATTTGGCGACAAAAGAGATGCCGAAATTTTTAATTACACATCAATCCACACCCTTATAGCCTTTACAATCTACCTAGTTCTAGAAATATTTTTTTCATTGATAAGTAAAAAATCAAGTCCAGATTCCTTTACAAATCTTTTTATAATTTCCTTTTTGTTCTTGGTAAATCAATTAATGTATAGGAAAAAAATCAAATAATTTAAAATGAAATAAAAGATTAAAAATAAACACAAAAAAATCGACTTTAAACTTTCTTTACAATTTAAAGTCGATTTATTTTATATGTCCACTAGCACAGGATTCTATTTTTGGTTCAATCACTCTTATGTCCTTTCTTTTTTCATATTTCTATATTTATATATTAAATATCTTAGCACATTGACAGTTTTTGTATATTTTTTTATTTTATGGGAAAACTTCCTCCTAACAAAATCTTTATCTATTCAATTGTTAGCTTGCTTTTTTTCTATTTATCCTATAAACAAATCTTTTAGAAAAATGTCAGATGGCTCTACTTTAACAATTAATTTCCACCACTTTTTCCACGAAAACCTATATTATTTTCTTTTTTTAAATAAAGCTTCACTATTATAAAGTTTTATAATATAAGATTTCAGATTTTAAATCCATTTAAATTTTTATAGTCTAAATACATTTATAGCTTTAAATCTCATATATCACTATAAACTTAAGCATTTTTATTATCCATGCTAGTGGACTATCAGAAGATTTTATCTTCTGTTATTATAATAATACCCAGTGAAATCAATTCTAAACATTTTTTTAAAATTTTTTAATTTTTTTGAAATTTTTAAATAAAAATTTATTTTTTCCCCTTATTTTTTATCGATTCGCCTATTGCTTTTTGTAATAATTTTAAATATGCATCATTTGCCTCTTTTTCTCTGTAAAAATGAACTCCGTCTGTGCCTTTGTAATATTCTGGGTGGGCCATAGCTTCTTTTTCCCAATCCATTATTGTTATGAAATCATATTTTTTTCCTAATTCTTTCATGACTTTTGTTGTTTTGTGAGGGTGTTTGAAGCGATCGTCAAAACATGTTACTAATATTAGTTTATGGTTTTTTGGTAGTGTTTTTATTATTTCTTCAAGGCTTTCTTCAGGATCTTTTATTGAGTTTGTTCCAAGGGCTATTACAAGAGTTGAGCCGAGTGTTCCTTCTTTTTGCATCTGTTTTATAATTTTACTTGCTGAATCAAGGGATCTGTTTCCTTCTGCATCTACATATAAATTTTCTATATTTTCTTGTAAAAATTCCCTGTTTCCCAAAAGTACGCTGTCTGCTATTACTGTAATTGGAGCCGATTTTTTTGCTTCAATTTCTTTTTTTATTTGCCTATCTAGGCTTTCTTTGTCACGTTTTATCTTATCAATGTCCTGCCCTATTGATTTTTCATAGATCGTTTTTTCTATATCTATCATATTATCTGACTTTTGATCTATAAAATATCCCGAAAAAATTGTAAAGACTAAGATTATTCCTATAAGACTTTGGATAAATATTTTATATTTATCATAGGAAAATTTCTTCTTTCCAAAAACTTTAAGGTCAATTTCAAATTCATCTTTATTAAATAAAGTCTCAAATACGTAGTAATTAAATAAAACTAAAAGACTTGTTATAATTAAAATTATTAAAAAAGCCCACCATTTTTTTGTAAAACTTGTAACTATTACATAAACTGGCCAGTGAAAAAGGAATATGCTATATGAATAGGCTGATAAATTTTGTATTATTTTTCTTTCTTTTAAATCTTTGTTGGAATATGCAATAATTATTAAAATTATTGTAGTTAAATCAGAAAGCAAAAATCCCAAACAATAGGTAAGTTTATTATTATATGAAAATAAAAATGAAATTATTAGCAAAAATAATGAAAATCCTATGGTTGGTTTTAGGTTTGGAATTTTTTTGTAAGAAAATCTTTTTACAAAACAAGCTAGAAATGATCCTAAAACGAAGGAACCCATTCGACTTAGATCAAAAAAGTATACAAAGGATATTAATTTTTTATCTTTCAATACAAGAATTATCATCAACAAATATGAAAATAAATAAAGAATCAAAGATATTTTCATCAAGGCTGTTGAAAATCTTTTTTTGAAGTGATCTTTGTCCTTGTATTTTCTATAAAGAAATGATAAAAACAATGGCCATAATATATAAAAATGGACTTCTATAGCCAATGACCATGTTGGCATAAATAAACTTTTTATAAATTGTCCCTCGTATGATCCTCCCCTAATTATTTCAAAAATATTGTAATTAAAGGAAAGGGCGGAAATAAATTGGTCAAAATATCCTACTGTAAAATCCTTGTTTATAAAAAATGCAGATATATTTGTTAAAAAAATCATCAAAAGAAGTGGTGGGAAAATTCTTACAAATCTTTTATAATAAAACTTTTTTAAATCAATATCATCTCCACCGTATATTTCGTCAAGCAAGTGAAAACTTATCAAAAATCCTGACAAGACAAAAAGAACATTTACTCCCAAGAATCCTCCTGGGATAAAACTTGTAAAAAGATGATAAAATACCACCAAAAATATTCCCAATAATCTTATGTAGTCCAATCCCTTAATTCTCATTATCTTCTACCATCTTCCAGGTTTTTCCTTCTTTTTTATATACGCTTCCATCTTTTAGCTTAATTTTAATATCCTTATTTCCCTTTTCTTTGTCAAAATCACAAATATAGGTATAATCTTGATTTACAAATTTACCATTACCGTTAAATCTGCCTTCTTTAAAATCTCCAATATATTTTCCATCAGAAGTTTTGAGTTCTCCTTTTCCTTCAAATTTATTTTTTACAATTTTTCCCTCATAAAAAATTTCCTCATTCACCTTATAATTTGAAACTTTTCTTGGTATTTTTAAAAATAAAATATATACAAATGAAATTAAAATTAAAAATCCAATAAGTCTTCCTAATTGTGAATTGAATTCTTTTCTATCCATTTTTTCTCCTTATATTTTTAAATTCATTATATCAAATTATCTAATTTTTTAATATTTTTATTAAAATTTATTGAATGTCGCTCAGTTCTGATAGTGAAATAAAGAAGAAAAATTATTTTTGGTAACGTTTGTCTATTTTATTTAATTGATTTATAATATGAATTGGAGGTACACTATGAAAATGTTTAATAAATTATGTGTTTCAATATTGAGCGCAGTATTTTTATTTACTGCATTAGCCTTACCTGCAAAAGCTTGTACAGGCGTTATAGTTGGTAGCGATTTGACTGAAGATGGTACTACAATTTTTGGTCGTACAGAGGATTTGGAAATAAATCACAACAAGGTTTATAAAATCAATGAAGCTGGCAAATACAAAAAAGGAGAAAAACTTGTAGATGTTTCTTACGCAGAAAAAGGTGGATATGAATTTGAACTTCCACACGATTCTTACCGTTTTACTTCTATAAGTGATACTACTCCTGAATATGGTAAGTTTGATGAGGCTGGCTACAACGAAAAAGGTCTTATGGCTGATATGACTGTTTCTGCATCTGCAAGCGAAGATGTTCAAAAGGTTGATCCATATCTTGATGGAGAAGAAGAAGGAAAGCCAATTGGAATTAGTGAGGCAATAATTACAACAGTTGTATTATCAAGTGCTGACAATGCACTAGATGCTGTAAAATTAATAGCTAATGAAGTTGCTACAAAAGGAGCTGCTGAAGGAAATGCTCTTGTAGTTGCTGACAAAACAGATACTTGGTATGTAGAAATTTATTCAGGCCATGAATTTGTTGCAATGAAATATCCAAAAGATAAATTCTCAGTTTTCCCAAATACTTTCTGGCTAAATGAAGCAAAACTTACAAAAGGCGAAGAAAGTGACAATTATATAATGAGCGAAGACGAAAATTATCTTTATTCTAAAGGAATTTTTGAAACAGCTAAGAAAGCAAAAACTTTTGAAGGAAATGAAGATGATAGAATTATAAATTTGGCAAAATCTTATGCAGAAAAGGAATTCTCTCCATCAAACCGTTCAAGAGTTGCATCAGGAATCAAATTCTTAAATCCTGATTCTAAAATTGATATGGAAACTGAAACTTATGAATTCCTACAAGATGCAAAAAAAGGTTCTATTTCTGTTAAAAATGTAATGGACTTTACAAGAAACAGACTAGAAAATTTTGATTTAGAAGCAAATGACAGAGGAAGAGATGAAACTTATCCAATAGGAAATAGAAATACTATGGAATCACACATCTTCCAAGTTTCAAAAGACGCAGAGGCAACAAATCCTGGAATAATGTGGCTAACACTTGGTTCCCCACTAGTTCAACCATACGTTGCATACTATCCAAACCAAGAAGATGCAATTGATGAAGTTAAAAACGAAACAAATGATCCACAAAAAGATAAGTCACATTATTGGATGGCAATGGATACCCTACACATGGTAGAGGCAAACAGAGATGACTTTATGAAAGACATCACTCCAGAAATTGACAAATTTGAAAAAGAACAAATAGCAAATACAAAAGTTTCAGGAGAAAAAGATCCAACAGAAAAAAATAAAGAAGAAGCTAAAAAAGCATTCGATTTATTAAAAGGATTCAACAAAGACTTAGAAGACAAATACAAAGATTATTTAAAGAAAAACGAATACGAATATACTTTCTACGGAAGAAGAGCTACTGAAAACTTCACAGATACAACAATGGAAGTTAAAAAAGATACAAGCGATAAAGCTTTGAATCTTCAAGTTACACCAGACGAAGACGAAAAAGGTGGAAAAATCGAAATAGTAGACTCTTACGGAGAACCTGTAGAAAAATTAAATAATCCAGTAAAAATCTCAGTTCCTAAAAAAGCCTTTGAAAAAGAAGTTGCATTCGGCTCAAAAGATGACAAAATTGATGTAAAAGAAGAAGATGACAAATACGTATTCGAAACAGACAAATCATCAGTAGAATACAAAACAGAAGGCAAAGAAGAAGAACCAAGCCAATCAAACGATGCATCATCAAAAGAAACATCAGCACAATCATCAAGCAATGAACAAGAAACAAATAAAACAGAAAACAAATCAAACAAAACATTAATAATCATTGCAGTTGCTGTAGTAGCAGCCGTTGTAGCTATATTTTCAAGAAAAAAGAAAAACTAGAAAATAAAATAAACTAAAAGCAAAAAATCGTATTGGGTTTTCCAATACGATTTTTTTGTAAGAAAAATTTTAAAATTTAAGTTTAGAAATTAAATAATAACTTACCTATCTTAACTAAATAAGCATAGCAAATGCGTGGATAGATCTCATTATTTAAGTAAATTCGAATAAATATCGAAAAAAATCCAAGCCTACTTGTCTTGAGTAATTTACCTATTATATATTTTATTTTATTATTTAGCAAATTAAAAAATCTCCCTGTGGGGAGATTTTTCATATAATTTTTAGATTAGGTCTAAGGCTTGATTTAAGTCTTCTATTATTTCATCTGCATCTTCTAGACCTACTGATAATCTGATTAAGCCTGGTGCTATTCCTGCTTCTTTTAGGGCTTCTTCTGAGTAGGTTGAGTGGGTCATTGTTGCTGGATGTTCGATTAATGTTTCTGCATCGCCTAAGCTTACTGCTAATGAACATAATTTTACGTTATTCATGACTGTTCTTCCTGCGTCGATTCCGCCTTTTACTTCGAATGTTACCATTGCTCCGTAGTCTTTCATTTGTTTTTTGGCTACTTCGTGGTTTTTGAAATCTTCTAGGCCTGGATAGTATACTTTTTCTACGTTTTTGTGTTTTTGTAATGCTTCTACAACCTTTTTGGTGTTTGCTACGTGTTGTTTCATTCTTACTTCTAGGGTTTTCATTCCTCTAAAGATTAAAAATGCATCGTGAGCTGATAAAACTGAGCCTGTGAAGTCTTTTTGACCTACGAGTCTTACTTGAGTCATTAATTCTTTTGATCCGCATGAGAATCCTGCTATTACGTCGCCGTGTCCGTTTAGGTATTTGGTTGCTGAATGTACTACTATATCTACGCCTAATTTTAATGGATTTTGTAGGTATGGTGTTGC
This sequence comes from Anaerococcus sp. HMSC075B03, assembly GCF_001815585.1. Lineage (NCBI taxonomy): Bacteria > Bacillati > Bacillota > Tissierellia > Tissierellales > Peptoniphilaceae > Anaerococcus > Anaerococcus sp. HMSC075B03. The sequence continues at coordinate 14,347 of NZ_KV821183.1, read as the reverse complement.
AAATGTATTGTCTGCGATTACTAATGTATCTTTTGAGTTTGCTTTTGCAAGTTTTACTACTTCTTCTATATCTATTACATCTAGGGTTGGGTTTGCTGGTGTTTCTAGATATACTATTCTTGTGTTTTCTTTTAAATGTTTTTTAACTTCTTCTAGGTCTGTCATATCTATGAATTCTACGTCTACGTTAAATTTTGTTATTTCATTTAAAAATGCAAATGTACATCCGTAAAGTGTTCCGCATGCTAGGATATGATCTCCTGCTTTTATGAATGGCCAGATTGATGATGTGATTGCTCCCATTCCTGATGATGTTGATACTGCTGCTTCTGCTCCTTCAAGTGTTGCTAGTTTTTTTTCTAGGGCATCATTGGTTGGATTTCCTAGTCTTGAATAGATAAATCCTTCTTCTTCTAGGGCAAATCTTCTTCCACCTTGTTCTGCGTTTTCAAATATAAAGGTTGATGTTTGATATATTGGTAGTCCTAATGAACCGTATGTATCTTTTATTGCGCCTGCGTGTATTGTTTCTGTTGCAAATGATCTTTTTTTGTTTTCTGTCATTTTCTAATCCTTTCATTTCCATTGTTTCATTTTTACCAAATATTTAATATAATATATCCAAAGAGACTAAGGAGATATTATGAATTTAAACAAAATTATTTACGCTATAGAAGTTTCTAAAACAGGTTCTATTTCAAAGGCTGCAAAAAACCTCTACACATCCCAGCCTGCCATTTCCATGGCTATAAATGATCTTGAAAAAGAACTGGGTTTTAAAATTTTTGAGAGAAATCAAAGTGGAACTCAAACAACCGCCAAGGGACTTGAGTATCTCATAAAATGCCAAGATTTAATCAGCAAATATAAGGAAATCCAAAGACAATATGCTCCAGATAATAAGGATATTTCTGAGCTTAGAGTGTCAAGTCAGCACTTTAATTTTGCCGTTTCAGCTTTTATGAAATTAATTGACAAGTACAAGGACAATTCTTTCAAATTTTATTTAAAAGAAACCACATCCCTTGATGCCATTAACCACGTTGAAAACGATTATTCTGATCTTGCCTTTATTTACATAAATGAACCTTATAGGCAAGCTATTTTTAATTTATTTAAAGAAAAATCTTTATCTTATGTTACAATTGCCAAGGTCATTCCTCATGTTTTCATTAATAAAGACCATCCATTAGCGAATGAAAATTTGATTAAGATAGATGATCTTTATAATTATCCTATGATAATTTATGAGCAAAATGACACTGAGATTTTGCCGGAAGAATTTGTAAACTTACCTGATCACAAACAGGTTATCTATACCCAAGATAGGGGCACGACTTTGGGGCTTATTTCCAACACAAATTCTTTTAATGTTGGAACAGGTTGCCTTCATCCAAATAGTGGATTTCCTAATATCAAAACTGTTAAGCTTGAAAATCCAGAAAATTTATCTATGGATATAGGTTATGTTTACAAATCTTCCAAAAATCTTTCAAAGCTTTGTAAGGAATATTTATCCCTAACTAAGCGTGAGCTTGTTCATTGTCTTCCAAATTTTTAACATGACCCCTAACTTTTGATTCAGCCATATCATATTCAAAATTCCATTTATCTTTTGCAGCTGTAAATGGTACATAGATAGAAACTATGGAAACAACTCCCAAGATAAATTGATACCAGAAATATGGCATAATTTGGAATGGTGCTACAGCACCTTTTGTAAAGCTTGCAGCTATTAATACTTGAGCAGCATAAGGTACTATTCCTTGGAATACGCAAGAGAATGTATCAAGAAGTGATGCAGATCTTCTAGGGTCGATCTTATATTCTTTACACATTTTCTTTGCAATTGGACCTGAAATAATAATTGCAACAGTATTGTTTGCTACAGCAATATCAGCAAGAGAAACAAGAGCAGCTATACCAAGCTCGCCAGATTTTTCTCCCTTTGCAAATTTTTTGATTTTTGAAATAATCCAATTAATACCGCCCTCTTTGGTAACCATATTAGAAAGACCACCAATTAGCATTGAAAGTAAGAATATTTCAAACATTCCAGTAAATCCTTCCCACATAGTTTGAGAAAGAGCAAGTAAGTTAAATCCGTTGTTCATAAGAAGAACAATACCAGATAAAACAATACCACCAGTTAAAACTAAAAATACATTAACGCCCATAAGAGCAACTACCAATACGAAGATATAAGGAATAATCTTAATAATATCGTAAGATAAATCTTTTTGAGCTGGTTGAGTTTCAGGCGCACCTAAAATTAATAGCAAAATAAAAGTAATTATTCCAGCAGGAAGAGCCATTTTAATGTTCATCCTAAACTTATCTTTCATTTCACAGTTTTGAGTTCTAGTTGCAGCTATAGTTGTATCAGAAATAACAGATAAGTTATCTCCAAACATTGAGCCACCAACCAAAGCACCAAGCATCAAAGCAATATTGATACCACCGGAAGTAGCAAGACCAATTGCAATAGGTCCTAAAGCTGTAATTGTTCCAACAGAAGTACCAGTAGCTATAGAAATAAAACAAGCTATTAAAAATACACCTGCAGTTAAGAATTTAGCAGGAACAACAGAAAGTCCTAAGCCAACTACAGAATCAACTCCACCAGAGGCAGAAGCCAAAGCAGAGAAAGCGCCAGCCAATATGTAAATCAAACACATAATTATAATGTTTGAGTCGCCACAACCTTCAACTAAATTGTCAAATTTGTCATCAATACTTCCACCAAATAATAAAAATGCACTAATAATACCAACAAGAGCTGCAATAGGTGCAGGCAATTGATAAAATGCCATTTCTACTCCTCTTAAATGAAGTACGATACCTGTGGCAAGATAAATAACGATAAAAACCAAAAATGGAATTAACGCCTTTCCTGAAATTTTTTCATTTTCTTTCACAATATTCACCCCTTTTTTAAAAATGATTACGTTTTCACTATTATAATACATTAGATTAAAATCGTTGTAAAATACATATAAGTTATGGTGCATATAAGAAAAACTTATAAAAGCTTTTTCACATTTTTATTGATAAAGATTCTCATTCGTATTATAATAAAAAAAAAGATTATATGCTTGTTAATCTTTATTTGTAATTTTTTATTTATAAGGGGTAATTATGATTAAAATTTCAAATTTACATAAGTTTTATGGAAAAAATTCTAACAAGATAGAAGTTTTAAAGGGAATTGATTTATCTTTTGATGAGGGAAAAATAATTTGTATTTTAGGTCCTTCTGGCTCTGGAAAATCTACCTTGTTGAATATTATTGGTGGAATTGAAACAATTGACATAGGAAATGTTAATATTTTGGGTCAAGATCTAGGTGAATTAAATAAAAAAGATTTGGAAATTTTTAGGCGTAATAATTTGGGCTTTGTTTTTCAATTTTATAATTTAATTAGTGATTTAAATGTTATAGAAAATATTGAGCTTGGTAAATTTTTGTCTGATAATCCTCTTGATATTGATGATTTGATTGATAATCTTGGTTTATCTGACCAAAAATATAAATTCCCAAACGAAATTTCTGGAGGTCAAGCTCAAAGAACTTCTATTGCAAGGGCTATGGTAAAAAGTCCTAGAATTTTAATTTGTGATGAGCCAACTGGTGCTCTTGATTATGAAAGTGCTAAGGATGTTTTGAATTTAATTGAAAATTTAAATAAAATTTATAAATCTACGATTTTAATTGCAACTCACAATACTAATATAAGTAAAATGTGTGATATTATTTTAAATTTACATGATGGCAAAATAAAGAATCTTTTTGTAAATTCAAATAAAATATCTGCTAAGGAGGTTTCTTGGTAATGAAAAATCCTCTTAATAAAAGAATTTATAGGCAAATAAAATCTAATCCTTTTAAATTTTTTTCTATTTTTTTAACTTTAACCATTTTAATTATTTTTTCATCATCATTTTTTACTGCCCAACAGTCTATTAAACATTTGTATTACAAGCAAATTGATGATGGAAAAGTTGAGGATGGAGAATTTGTTTGTATTGATAAACTATCTAATAAAACAATCAAAGCCTTGGAAGATCTTTCTTTGAATGTTTATGAAAATTTTTATTTTGACGAAAACTATCATGATGATAGAACTTTAAGAGTTTTTAAAAATAGAAATCGTATCAATATTAGTCAAATTTTTGATGGAAGATTGGCAAATAATGACAATGAAATTGCTATTTCTGCTAATTATGCAAGGGCAAATAAAATAAATATAGGGGATTTTTTGAAAATTAAAAATAAAAAATATCTCGTAACAGGCCTTGTTTCTTTGCCTGATTATTCTACTCTTCTTAAAAATAGGGAAGATATTGTTATGGATACAGGATATTTTGGTGTTTGTCTTTTGTCTTCTAAAACTTTTGATAAGATAAAGGATAAAAAAATTGTTTATAATTATTCTTATCATGATAAATTTTCTAAAAATAGTAAAGTTGCAAATAAAATGCTTAAAAAAATCGCAAAAATTGTCAACAAAAAAAATCTTATGATTGATGGCGTTACAAGATATGATAATAAATGCATAACTTATATTATGGATGATATGGATGGGGATGTGCCTACTATGATTTCGGCTAGTATTTTATTATTTATTTCTCTAGCCTTTATTAGTGCTGTGCAAATTAAAAATTTAATTGAAAATGAATCTCCAATAATTGGTTGTCTTTTAGCTTCTGGTTACAAAAAAAAGGAATTATTAAAAAATTATATGGCTATGCCTTTGTTTTTGGCAATTTTGGCATCTATTTGTGGAAATTTTATAGCCTTTACTTATTTTTATAAAAAATATGCTGATGTGTATTATCTTTCTTTTGAACTACCAAAATTTGAGCTAAATACAAACCATCTTACCTTTGCATTTACGACTATTTTGCCTATTTTTATATATTTGGTAATTAATTTTTTTGTTGTATATTTTTCTTTAAATCACAATCCTATTGACTTTTTGAGAAAAAATTTATATAAGAAAAATAAAATATCAAAACTTAAATTGAAAAATTTTTCTTTTATGCAAAAGGCAAAACTAAGATTGATATTAGACAACAAACTAAATTTTCTAGCCCTACTATTTGGAATTTTCTTAGCAAATTTGCTTTTGGTTTTCTCTCTTTGCCTTGAACCTTCTTTTGAAAATTATGCAAAAAAAATGAAAGATGAGATGAAATATGACCATATTTACTTTGTAAAGACAAAGGATGAAAAAATAAAATCGGATATGGCTAGCATTGTAAATGTAAATTTGGTAAATTTTGATGACAAAAAAATTCAATTTTATGGAGTTGATAAAAATAGCAAGTACGATAATAAAAATTTAAATGAGCTTAAAAAAGATGAAGTTGTTATATCATACGGTCTTGCACAAAGATTTAATCTAGGTAAAAAAGATACAATAAAAGTCTTAAACTCTTATAATAATAAAACTAATACCTTAAAGATAAAAAAAATTGATGATAAGATAAAAACTTTGCAAATTTTAACAAATAGACAAAACTTAAATAAATTAATAGGAAAGGATTCTTCATATTTTAATAGTTACTTATCAGATAAAAAGTTAGATATTTCAAAAGAAAATTTAATAACAGAGATAAACAAAAAGGATATGACAAAATTTATGGACCATTTTTTTGACCACTTTAAATTTGTTTTTAAAATTGTCCTTATTGTTTCGCTCGCCTTTTATTTTATAATAACGAGCGTTATTTCAACAACTATTATTGATAAATCAAAAGAAAATATAAGCTACCTTAAAATATTTGGATTTAAAGATAGAGAAGTTGTAAAAATATACATCAATACCATACTCTTTTTACTTGTAATTTTTGAGATTATACTAATGCCACTACTGAATACAATACTAAAATTTTTAATAAAAATTTCTATGGAAAAACTAGATATTTTTGTGGATATATCTATCCCAAATAAAATATTTGCCTTTGCATTTTTCTTGAGTTTACTTACTTTTATAATTACACAAATTATTGAAAGCTATAAAATTTCAAAATTAGACATGGTAAAAGAGCTTAAAAATATCAATGGATAAATAAAAATTACACCTTGGTATCTGATGCTTTTGCTTATTTTTTTAACATCTCCTTTTATATTTGCTAATTTATTATATTGATTTCTACAATAAAATTTAAAAAACTAAATTTTGGGTATATCAATATATATGATGTGAAAATATATATAAAAAAGGAGCAAATAATGAAAATAAAAAATGTAACCGTAGCTGGTGGTGGCGTTTTGGGTGCTCAAATTGCCTACGTCGCAGCTTTTCATGGATTTAATGTAACGATTTGGGGAAGAAGTGAAGGTTCTATTGAAAGAATTAAGCCAAGAATTGAAAATTTACACAATATTTTTTCTAAGGAACTTATGGCTTGTCCTTCATATATTGGAGCTGAAAATCCAAATTATCCTAGGTCTTTTTTCAAAGATAAAAACGAAATTACTAATGAAAAAATAGAAGAATTAAAAAATGTAAATGAAAAAATTTTTAAAGAAATAAAATACACTACTGACTTAAATGAGGCATTTTCTGATGCTGATCTTGTTATTGAGGCAATTGCAGAAATTGTTGATGAAAAGAAAGATTTTTATGAAAAAATTTCTTCTTATTTAAAAGAAGATGCAATTATTGCAACAAATTCTTCAACTTTCTTGCCTTCAACTTTTAGAGAATATACTGGTAGACAAGACAAATTTTTAAGTCTTCACTTTGCAAACTCAATTTGGAGACAAAATCTTGTTGAGGTAATGAAGCATGACAAAACAAGTGATGAGGCTTTTGAAAGTGTTATTGAATTTGCAAAAAATATAGGAATGTATCCAGCTGTAATAAAAAAAGAGCAAGCAGGATATATTTTGAATTCTTTGCTTGTTCCATTTATTAACGCAGGTCTAAATCTTTATGGAAATGATGTTGCTGATCCAAAAGATATAGATATGGATTGGAAAATCGGAACAGGCTCTCCAAGAGGACCTTTCGAAATAATTGATATAGTTGGTATTACAACTGTAATAAATATTTCAAAAACAAATCCACAAGCAAATGATCCAAATTCTCCAATTGCAAAAGCTATTAAAAAATTGGAAGAAAGAGCTGCCAAAGGCTTAAAGGGTATTGAAACTGGGGAAGGATTTTATAAATATAAATAAAAATATAAGGCGATAAATTATTTTTATCGCCTCAGACTGTAGACAAAGTAGGTGCAAATGCACCTACTTTTTAAACTTCTAAAGGAATGTGTTTAAATTCATTTACATCAAACAATCCTTTGTCTGTCATCTTTATATCCGGTATAACCGGTAGAGCCATAAATCCAAGAGTCATAAATGGATCTATTCCATCTCCTACTCCAAGCTCTTTTGCTTTTTCTAATAATTTCTTGATCTCTTCATGTACTTCTGTCATTGATTTACTACTCATAATGCCTGCTATATCAAGTCTTAAAAACCCTTCTAATTTTCCATTTGAAGATATTGCCATTCCACCACTCATCTCATCTATTTTCTTTATTACGTTTAGCATATCTTCATCATTGTCCCCAATAACAACTAAATTATGGCTATCGTGTGCTATTGTAGTTCCAACAGCGGCATTTTTTATATCATATCCCTTTATCAATCCTATTGCTATTGAAGAATTTCCGGTGTGTCTTTCAATTACCACTATTTTTCTTATTCCGTCATCTGAGTATTCGAAGTAACCATCTTTTACATCTACATCATAGATAATTTTCTTAGTTAAAAGTGATTCTTTTTCCATTTCAATTACATGGACTCTGTTTGAATTCAATCTAAGTTTTAAATCTTCTAATTTAAAATCTCTTATATTCATTTTTGAAAGTACCTTTGGAGAAAGTTTTTGTGGAAAATCTACTATTACTTTTCCATCTTCTGCTACTTTCTTGCCTCCAACGAAAACTGCTTTTGCGTTTATGTTATTCAAATCATCGAATAAAAAGAAATCTGCAACATACCCCGGTGCAATTGCCCCTGAATTTTCCATTTTGTAACACTGAGCCGGATTTAAAGTTGCCATTTTAATTGCATCTAAAGGTTCCATCCCCAATTTAATTGCTTTTCTCACGTTGTTATCTACATTTCCATCTTTTAACAAGTCTTGCGGATGTCTATCATCTGTACAGAAGAAACAACGACTTATGTTATCTTTTGTAACTCCTTTTATCAGTGCTTCTAAATTTTTAGCAGCTGTACCTTCTCTTAATTGAATGTACATTCCTCGGCGAATCTTTTCTTTCATTTCATCTACATCTGAACACTCATGGTCTGTTAAAATACCAGCTAGTACATAATCGTCCAACGCCTTTCCTGATAAAAGTGGGGCGTGTCCATCTACTACCTTATTGCTATTTTTAGCCAAGTCGATTTTTTCCAAGATGTCTTCTGATCGATTTACTGTTCCAACAAAATCCATCATTTCTCCTAACCCTAAAACTCTCGGATCATTTATCATCTCTTTATAATCGCAAGCTTTTAAAATAGCTCCACTTGTTTCAAATGGTGTACATGGAACGCATGATGGCAACATTACATATACATGTGCCGGTAGATCTTTTGTTTCATCTATTATGTATTCAATCCCATCAAGCCCACACACATTTGCTATCTCATGTGGATCTGCTATTATAGTTGAAACTCCTCTTGCAACTAAACATTTTAAAAATTCAGCTGGAGATACCATAGAAGACTCTATGTGCACGTGTCCGTCAGTCATAGTTGGTGATAGGTAGTATCCTTTTGCATCTACAATCTCATCTGCATCTTCATAATCTCCAATGCCAATAATTTTTCCATTCTTCACTGCTACATTTCCCTTGTAAATTTCATTTTGAAACACATCTATTACTTTGACATCTTTTATTATCAAATCCGCTTTCATATCACTCTTTAACATTTCTCTCTCCTTATAAAAATAACATTTTAACTAAAGATAAAATTCCTATCATAATACCATCCACAATACTGTAAGTAAGAGGAATTATGATAAAGGTTAAAAATGCAGGTATAGCTTCTGTTATATTATCAAAATCTATAGCTTTTACTGCACTTGTCACTGCCATAAGTCCTGTTCGCCCTCCCTCTTCTATGACGGCTGAAGTTTCTAATGTTGTTCCCACAACACTTGTTCCTAAACACCCAGCTACAATTGTTCCTAAAGAATCTACTAGAAAAGATTTATTCATATCTTTTGCTTCATTATTTTTAGCTTATATGTTACTATTGTTTCATCTTTTTCTCTTTGCATTTTTAAATTATATTTTTCTCCACACAAAAGTTTTATCCTATTATTTACATTTTCCATGCCTATTCCTCCAAGTTTTGTTGGAATATTTTCTTTTTTTTCTTTTGGACCTAGTCCGTTATCTATTATTTTTATTATTAAATATTCTGGATTTTTTTCTACTATAATTTTAATGTAAGACTTGGATTTTTTTTCTCTTATTCCGTGATAAATTGCATTTTCTATTATTGGTTGGAGTATTAATTTTGGAACGTATAGACTGCTTGTTTGTATTTTTTTTATAAATTCGTAGGTAAATTTATTGTCATATCTTATTTTTTGTATATCTAGATAATTTTTTGCGTGTTCTATTTCCTTATCAAGTTTTACGAAATCTTCGTCAATGTTTAGGCTGTTTCTTAGAAGCATCCCTAAATTTTTGGTTACTTTTATTGCTTTTTCATTTTCGCCAAATTCTACAAGCCACAAAATTGTATCCAAGGTATTGTATAAAAAATGTGGATTTATTTGGCTTTGAAGAGCTTTGACTTGGTAGGTTCTTTTTTGTTCTTCTTTTTTTTCTATATCTTCTGTTAGAACAAAAATCCTATCTATTAGGTTGTTGTATTCTTTTGTTAAGATTTGTATTTCGCTTGATGCTTGAGGGAGAGATTTTATTTTATATAATTTTTTGTCGGTTTTTTTGATTTCTCCAATCAAATAAATTATTGGTTTGCTTATTTTTTTTGACACAAAAATCGACACTAACAAAGTCAAAATAAAAACGATTAGGGCAAGAATTAGGGAGCTTTCTATTAATTGTTTTTTTAAATTAGAAATTGCGTTTGAAAAGGAAATTCCTACCAGCTTCCATTGGGTATTTGGAATAAAAACATTGGATGAAACAAAGTCCATTTTTTCTGGTTTCATCCTCTTTTTTAAAAGTTTTTCGTAATCTTTTTTGCCAAAATCTTCCATATTTTTTGATTTAAAAAGGAGTTCTTCTTCTGAGGACAAAATAAAAACATAGCCATCTTTGCCAAAATTTATTGTCGAAAGAAAATCTTCCAAAAATTTATAGGAAAGATTTATAACCACAAAGCCCAATCTTTTATTATTTTTATCTTTAATTTCTTTGGAAATGCTAATTATATTTTTTGATGAATCACTAGATATTTTTGAAAAATCAGCCTTGCTTGCAAATGCCATATTATTTGAATTTATAAGTTTTTTATACCAAGAAATATTTTTCATATCCTTATTTGTTTCTAAACTTACTTTCTCATTTGAAATAATATTTCCATTTTCAGAAACTAGGAAAATTTTTTTTATAAATTCATCGCTTTTTTCGCTAACTTTTATTATGTCCTTCAAATTTTTAAAATCTGTCTTATCATCCATTATATTTTGACTTTCGGCTGACATAGCCAAAAGAGAGGCAAGGTTTTTGTTTTTTTCTAAATAGCTTGCCACATAAATACTTGCATTTTTGACTTCTTGGCTTGTTTCTTCTTTTTCGTATGTCATAAGCTTTGAAGAACTTTGCTTGTACCAAGAAAAAAGCATTAGTGATATTATGAGAATAGAAATCACAAAAAAGCAAGCACTTATTTTGAATTCTATTTTTTTAAAAATCTTTTTCATTTATTTTTTCCTAATTTGTTTTGGACTTTTGCCAAAATATTTTTTAAATTTATTAGAAAAATATGAAACATCATAGATACCAACGGCATCTGCTATTTCTTGATTTTTCATATCGCTTGTCAAAAGCAAAATCCTTGCCTTTTCCATTCTCAATTTATTGGATAAATCCTGGAAAGATAAACCGTAAATTTCTTTTATCAAACTGCTTAAATAATTATTATTGTAACCAATGTCGCTTGCCATCTTATTTAAAGAAAAATCTTCACAAAATACATTTTTATCAATATATTTTTTTATATCTTCATAAGATTCTTTTGCCTTTAAATTCTCATCATTATACTCTTTCAAAGACTCATTTTTTCTGTTAATATTAAGCTTATTTACAGCAGTTTTTAACATATATTCTACATCTTTTTTGCTAACAGGTTTTAAAATATAATCGTCCACCTTTGCCCTAATAGCAGCTTGGGCATAATCAAAATAATTGTAGCCTGTAAGAATTAACAAGTAAGAATCTGGATTTTTCTCCTTTATTTTTTTACTAGCACTAAGACCATCAACTATAGGCATATTTATATCCATTATAACTATATCTATCTTGTTTTTTAAGGCCAAATCAACAGCCTCTTTCCCATTTTCCGCCTCAAAAACTTGATCAATTTCCAAACTCTCAAAATCTATTAAATTTTTTATGCCCTTTCTTATGATTGATTCATCATCTGCTATTAACAATTTATACATAATCCCCTACTTTACAAGATGTTTTAAATATCCATATCCCCTATCTTCCATATCTTTAAGTGGAATAAATTTAATTGAAGCTGAATTTATACAAAAACGAAGACCGCCAAGTTCTTTAGGGCCATCATTAAAAACATGTCCCAAATGGGAATCCCCAGACCTACTTCTCACTTCAGTTCTGTTCATATTATACGACTTATCTTCACGATATGTCACAACATCTTTGGCTATTGGCTTAGAAAAAGATGACCAACCACAACCCGAATCAAATTTATCACTTGATGAAAACAAAGGCTCGCCAGTTGCTACATCAACATAAATACCTTTTTCCTTATTATCCCAATATTCATTAGAAAAAGAAGATTCAGTTTCATTTTTTTGAGTAACCCTATATTGAATATCCGTAAGTTTTCTCTTCAAATCATCATCCGATGGTTTTGGATATTTAGCAGGGTCAATCACAACTTCACCCGCCTTTGACAAGTCGATATGACAATATCCATTCGGATTTTTCCTCAAATAATCTTGATGATAATCTTCAGCCACAGTAAAATTTTTAAGTTTCATATTTTCAACCACAATTTTTTCGCTGTATTTTTTTGCCTGAAAATTCATAACCTTATCTATAACTTCCTTATCAGAATCATCCACATAATAAATCCCAGTCCTATATTGACTTCCCCTATCATTTCCTTGTTTATTAAGGCTAGTTGGATCAATTATTTTAAAATAATGATTAAGCAAGTCCTCAAGCTTTATTTTTTTACTATCATAAGTTACTTCCACAGTTTCCGCATAGCCACTTTTGCCACTACTTACAGTTTTATAAGTCGGGTTATTAACCTTTCCATTTGCATAACCACTTACAGCATCATAAACCCCATAAATTCTTTGCATATATTCCTCAACACCCCAAAAACAACCACCAGCTAGGTAGATTTTTTTAAGATCATCCTTAGAATAATTTTCCTTTTCCTTATCCATATCTTTTTGATTTTCCATTTCCTTTAAATTTTTCTTATTATTAGAGTCAATAATTTCATCAATTTTTTTGCCAATTTCCTCATTTGTGCTAGAAATATTTCCATTATCCTTAGACTTATTCTTAGAATTATTAGAACAAGCCACCAAAAAGATAGCACAAATCAAAAAAACAAAAATAAATTTACCTTTCATACAAAACTCCTATTTAATCTGTTTAAAAATTTCATTGATAGTATCCTTATCCAAAGCCCCTGGAGCAACCTTGACAAGCTTACCCTCAGAATCCAAAAATACATTTGTAGGAGTAGATTTAACATTAAATTTTTTAATAAAATCCCCACTCGTATCATACAAAGTATTAATATTTTTATATTCCAAACCATCAAACCATTTTATAAAATCCTTCTTAGATTTTTCCCCCATTTGGTCAGGAGCAACCACACTTACAACCTGATAATCCCCATTACCATTAGACAATTCATCCAATTCGCCAAGACTTGACAAACAAATAGGACACCAAGAAGCCCAAAACTTAATATAAGTTTTCTTCCCCTTAAAAGAATCCAAAGAAACCTTGTTACCATCCCTATCCTCAAGATTCAAAGAATTATCACTATTTTTATTTTCCATACTATTACTTGAAATATTTTTATCCTTCATATCATTCATATTTTTATCCGCCGATTTTTCACTAGAGCATGCACTAAGAGCAAAAGCTATAACTAAAAACGGTATCGCTAAAGATTTTTTCATATATCCTCCTAAATAAATAAATTGTTAAAAAATGAAGTAAGATTAGGCAATTGATTAGTCATAAGAACAACGCCCATTACCATTATCAAAAATCCACCCAAACGTTTCATAAAAATAAGATGTTTTCTAAAAAAATCAAAATTTTTATTAAGAGTAGATGATAAAACAGCCATCAATAAAAATGGAACCATAAGGCCAAAAGAATAAACTAGCATCATAAAAGCCCCATAAAATTCCTTACCACTGCTTGCAGAAGTAAGAAGAACTGCTCCAAGAATTGGACCAACACAAGGCGTCCAACCCAAAGAAAAAGAAAGCCCCATAAGATAAGTCCCCAAAGCCTTAGTTTTCTTATTTTTAAAATTAACAGTCTTAGTAACATTCAATTTTTCAATATTAATAATTTCCATTTGATGAAGACCTAACAAAAACACAATAAGTCCCCCAATAAAAATTATCCATCTATTATTAACAAATTTTCCAAAAAAACCTGCACCAAAACCCAAAATAACAAAACTAGTAGCAAGACCCAAAATAAAAGTCATAGTTTTAATAATAGCACCAATATTTATATAAATTTTTCCAAATTTAAAATTTTTATATTCTCCCCTTTGATCCGTAATGATACCAATATAAGCAGGCATCAAAGAAAAAGTACAAGGAGCAAAAAACGATAAAAAGCCAGCAATAAAAACCGAGCTTAAAAGTAATTGATTTTCAATCATAAATACCTCCTTTTTTTTATAATATAATTATAAAATCAAAGGAAAAATAATAGAATAGAAATATCTTATGTAAAATATAAAAATAATCAGATATTAAAAAATAAAAAAAATACAAGCAAAAAGAAATTTAAAATCAAAAAAATTATATTTATAGACAACAAAAAAGACTAGCTTATGCTAGTCTTGATTGTTTGGCAACTTCCTAGTCTCCCGGGAGGT
>NZ_KV821182.1:0-1182 GCF_001815585.1 Anaerococcus sp. HMSC075B03 | reverse complement strand
TTAGGAGGAAATAATGAGTAAAGCACAATTTGAAAGAAGCAAACCACATATTAATATCGGAACAATAGGTCACGTAGACCACGGTAAAACAACAACAACAGCAGCAATCACCCAAGCATTAAACAAAAAATATGGAACAGGTGAATTCGTAGACTACGATAAAATCGATAAAGCACCAGAAGAAAGAGAAAGAGGAATCACAATCAATACCTCAGTAGTAGAATACGAAACAGAAAAAAGACACTACGCACACATCGACGCACCAGGCCACGCAGACTACGTTAAAAACATGATCACAGGAGCAGCTCAAATGGACGGAGCAATCCTAGTAGTAAGTGCAGCAGACGGTCCAATGCCACAAACAAGAGAACACATCTTGTTAGCAAGACAAGTAGGCGTACCAAAAATCGCAGTATTCCTAAACAAAGAAGACCAAGTAGACGATCCAGAACTAATCGAATTAGTAGAAATGGAAGTAAGAGATCTACTATCAGAATACGAATTCGACGGAGACAATGCACCAGTAGTAGTAGGAAGTGCATTAAAATCCCTACAAGAAGGCGGAGAAGGCGAATGGTCAGACAAAATCCTACAATTAATGGACGAAGCAGACGAGTTCTTTGACATACCAGAAAGAGACAATGACCAACCATTCCTAATGCCAGTAGAAGACGTAATGACAATCTCAGGAAGAGGAACAGTAGCAACAGGAAGAGTAGAAAGAGGAACCCTAAAACTAGGCGGAACAGTAGAAATCGTAGGCCTAACAGACAAAACAAGAGAAGTAGTAGTAACAGGAATCGAAATGTTCCACAAATCCCTAGAAACAACAGAATCAGGAGACAACTGTGCATTACTACTAAGAGGAGTACAAAGAAACGAAATCCAAAGAGGACAAGTAATAGCAGCACCAGGCTCAGTACACCCACACACAGAATTCGAAGGTCAAGTATACGTATTAACAAAAGAAGAAGGCGGAAGACATACCCCATTCTTCTCAGGCTATAGACCACAATTCTTCTTCAGAACAACAGACGTAACAGGAGACATCCAACTAGAAGAAGGAACAGAAATGGTAATGCCAGGAGACAACGCAACATTCAAAATCAAATTACAAAAACCAATCGCTCTAGAAGAAGGATTAAGATTCGCAGTAAGAGAAGGTGGAAGAACAGTTGCATC
>NZ_KV821181.1:0-3620 GCF_001815585.1 Anaerococcus sp. HMSC075B03 | reverse complement strand
AAGTCTGTTTTTTACTGTGGTTTTTTATTATAGTTATACAATTGTTAAATATAATAATGAAAGTTTCATGACCGTAAATTTTTATGATGCAGAACTTGAAGGGAACTTAACAAGTAATGATATTGAAAAAATAAAAGATATTAATAATATAGAATTTGTAGGTGAAATGTCCATAAACCCTGAATCGGCAAAGTACAAGAATGATTTGATTGCCGTAAATTATCAAGATAATGATATAAATAAAATGAGAGAGCATTCAGATTTACTTGAAGGACACTTTGCTAAAAGTGATGGAGAAATAGTATTATCGAAAAGTCTAGTCGAAAAAAATAAGCTAAAATTAGGAGATAAAATACAGCTTGATTTTGGGCATAGACTAATAGAGGGTAAAGAGATAGATGCCATAAGTACTTTTACTGATAAGGAGTCTTACAATCTTAGTTTTAGTAAAGACTTTGAGGTGGTTGGAATTTATGAAGATGTCTATAATAAATACAGTAGAGTTAATTATGCTTTAGCACTGAAAAATGAAGATGATCCTGGCAAAGTAGTATTAAAGTTTAATTCTTTTGAAAAGGCTTATGATAACAAAGTAAATCTACAATATGAAATCAATAAAAAATTAGGTAGAGATGTTCCCTTAACTTTCAATTCTAATTTAATAGATTATTACGGTGTTGAGTATGACTTTCCCCATAATATTTTAACTGAATTAGGAACCATTCTTTCTGTAATAGGGGCTATATTACTATTTGTATTTTTTGTAAAAAATATATTCAAGGTGTGGGCGTTTAGGAAAATCAAGGAACTTTCTGTATATAAGTCTATAGGTACTACAGATTTTCAGATATACTTATTGTTATTAAAAGAAGGTATTTTCCTATCTGTTCTACCTATATTATTTGGACATATCTTTGGATACTGTCTTATCTTAAAATTGTTTAGGCATCTTGAGATTGATCAAGGGGTCGAAAACTTGGTATCTAGTTATTTCAGTCCTTTACTTAGCCTAGCGATTGTTACAGTAGCTCTTTTAGTAGTAGTATTTTCTATTCTTCAACCAGCAAAGAAAGTTTCAAAAATACCTATTATTGAAGGTATAAAGGGAAATTTAAACTTTGATAGCTTTAAGAAAAAAAGATATAGGAGCTTATGGAAAGAATTAAAATCAAATAACCTTGATAGTATTAAATCACAGCGTTATATTTCTGCTATTGGTGTCATTATAATTTCTGTTTTAGTCATTATTGTGGCAGTAACCAAATATAACAGAGATTTTTCTTACTATGATGCAGGTTGCAATGTAATAGCTAGTTATTATAGTGAAAATAGGAGCGTTCCTAAAGTTTTTAAAGAAATTGAAAAAGAAATTCCAAATGATAAGTCCTATATTTCAAAAGAAAGTTATATTCAGGTAGATAATGATTTAGAATTGTCCAAAGAAGCTATTAGTAAGTCTTTGGATCAAAAATTAGAGTATTATTTGAAAAAGAGTCATTCAAGCCAGTTGAATGGGATGCTTATAGCTTTAGAAGATGAAGACTTTAGTAAATTGGGGGCAAGTAAGGGAGAATTTATTCTTTATAATATGGTACAAGAAAACCCAAACACTCCAGTAGCTAAAGCAAATAAAATACCATATTTTAATAATCCGAAAGATATAAACTTACAGATAGGGGAGAATTTTCAAAAAAGTATAAAAATTTCTAAAACTATAGATGATTTGGGAAACTATGATTCAATAACTTTACCATTTTATGTAAAAATCTACACAGATTTCGATACCTTCTTACAACTTATGGATGAGTCAAAAGATGAAGAATTTATTAATGCTCCGTATGTATTAAATATGAATGTAAAAGACTCGGAGATGAGAAATGTAAAGGATTATTTGGATAATAAGATAAGAGAATCGATAATGCCAAATGAAAAGTACGATATTAACACAAAAGCAGATATTGAAATGAATCGAAAAAGTGATCTAGAATCTTTAAAGAAAGTCGCATTTGCGATGGCTTTCATTATTTTTATTCTCAATGTGACAAATGGTTATTCATCCATTAATTTAAGTCTTATGAGTAGAAAGAAGGAAATTGGCAGCCTTTATTCATGCGGTATGGACGTAGATGAGTTAAAGAATATTTATCGAAAAGAGTTTATAGAAGAGCAAATAAAATCATTTATTGTTGCGGGAATAACCACATTAGGAGTCATGCTCGTAATATCTCGTATAGCTCCTAATTTAAGTCTTAATATATTAATAAGATATTATGACTATAAATTATTTTTTGGATTTTCTATTGTGGTATACGCAATCAACTTACTAATCTATAATTTTTCACTAAAGAGAATTTTAGACAGACCAACAATTGATTTGATTAGAACAGAATAATTTCAAAGAAAGAGGAGTATTTATTAAATAGAAATTAAGCAAGAAGATATTTCTACTTGGACTTGTAATATTTGTTATTTCTTACCTACTTACAGTAGAAATATTTGAAAGCTATACAAGTCTTAGACCAACTAGGCTCACTTTAATGTTTGTCTGCCCAATTATTGGACTAATAGGTTTAATATTGGGGGTAAAAGAAAAAGATAAGTTGTTTATGGCGTTAAATGTCCTTTTGATCTTATTACTTCCCATAGTAATGTTTGATAGTCATCTAGTAGGATTTCTTTAAGTATGATAATAAGTTTAGAGTAAAATTTTATAAATAATCTTAAAAAAGCTATAGGCTTATTCGCTTATAGCTTTTTATCTCTCCACTTCCTTTCCATAATAATTTTCATAGTTTTTCCTATAATGAACAAGGTCAGAAAATTGTTCTTTATTTAAAGAATACTCTTGCATAAGGGTGTTCTTTTTTTCTTGCAATTTATCAAGGTTTGATAGTATTTCTTTTGTGTTGGGTAGTTTTTTATAGTTTTCTAAAATTTCTTTAGCAGCTATTTTATAGACGGAAAGTTCACTATAATATTCTTCTGCAAATTGTTTATCTTCAGGATTTTTCTTATGATATTTATAGATTTCACGATACTTATTTATAGTATTTATATTTTCCATATCTTGAGATAAACTCTTCATCTCAGTTTCAATTTTCTTTATTTTATCTAACAAGTCTTGTCTATCATCAGCAGATTTTTTGATTAGATCATCGAGTTGAGTGATTGAATTAATTCCTTGTTCTCTAAGTTTAATTATTGAATCAGCCATAGTTTTGATATTGTGCTTTCTTGCCCAAACTTCATAACCTTTAGAGGATTGAGCTTTTTCATTAGTAGATATATCAATAACATTTCCTACACGCTTTTTAATAGGATTAGCTTTATTTTTAATTGCTAAATCTATTCTATCTTTGATTTTCTCTTCAGTATAATCTTCTCCGATAGTCTTTGCCCTTGTAAATTTTTGCTTATCTTTATGGCGAAAAGCAATGTGTTTACCAAACTTAATTTCATAATCAAGAGATTTCATATTTTCTAAAAATTCTTCCCAAGATTTAGATTTATTAATCATTCTATCTATATCAAATTGTAGTTTAGACTTCCAAGAATTTCCTTTCTTGTTTTGTTCATATTCATACCAGGACTTACCAGCAGTTTTATATTTTCTTTTGTAA
>NZ_KV821180.1:0-203 GCF_001815585.1 Anaerococcus sp. HMSC075B03 | reverse complement strand
AACCCTGGTGCTAAATCTCAAGGTATTAAGCAATTTATGTCAAAATAAGGACGGAATAACACAACAAATTCTCTAAAACAAATCACTAAATCAATGTAAGATTGAATGAAATCAATATTTATGCTATAATTAAATAAATCTAATGAACAGAAAAAGAGGGATATTATGGCACTTAACTATAAACCATTATGGATACAGTTAGC
>NZ_KV821179.1:824-32162 GCF_001815585.1 Anaerococcus sp. HMSC075B03 | reverse complement strand
AAGTCTGTTTTTTACTGTGGTTTTTTATTACGGATATACAAATATGAAGGCCAACTATGGTTATTACATGGCTTCAAGCTTTTATCATGGGGAGATTAAAGAAGAACTTTCAAATGAAGATGTTGAAAAGTTAAAATCCATTGAAGATATAGACTTGGTCGGAAAAATGTCTCTTAATCCTGATAATGGAAAACTTGCTGACGACTTAGTCGTTATAAACTACCAAGACCAAGCAATCAATAAGATGAGAGAGTATTCGAGACTTACCCACGGCAGATTTGCTGAAAAGGAAGACGAAATTGTACTATCTGAAAGCCTAGTAAAGAAAAATAAACTTAAAATAGGCGACAAACTAGAACTTGATTTGGGCAAAAGGTTTCTAAATGGCGAAGAGATAGGTCCCACAAGTGCAAATACTGACAGAGAAAAATTTGAGAGCCAAGGTTCTAAAAGCTTTACTTTAGTTGGTGTTTACGGAGATGTCTACAACAAGTACAGTAAACTGAATTTTGCTCTAGGGTTACAAGATAAAATGCCTATATTTAGAACATTTATAAAGTTTAATTCTTTCGAAGAAGCTTACAAAAATAAAGATAAGATGCAAAATGAAATAAACAAAATACTTGGTAAAGATGTTCATTTAGAATTTTCTAAAAGTCTTATAAACTATTATGGAGTAGAAAACGAACCCTTACAAAATATAATGAGCCAGGCTGTTCTTGTTCTATCAGTTCTTGGATGTATAGCAATCTTTGTATTTTTTATAAAAAATATATTTTGGGTTTGGGGACTAAGGAAGATTAGAGAGCTTTCTATTTATAAGTCTATAGGATCTACCAATGGACAAATTTATTTCTTACTTCTAAAGGAAGGACTTATTATAACTGCAATTCCAATACTTTTAGGACATACTGCAGGATTTTTCTTTATGTATTGTTTGTATAAAAACATAACAATAGGCGAAGGAGTAAGTGCCTTTGAAGTAATGAAATTTAATCCCTTATTAAGTTTGGCAATACTTGTAGTTTCCTTTGTGATTGTAGCACTAGCTATTAAATCCCCTGCGAAAAAGATTTCTAAAATAAACATTATAGACGGCATAAGAGGAAATATAGACTTTTCAAAGTCTAAGAAGAAAAGAGCCAAAGATTTTTGGAAGGAATTAAAACTCAACAACTTGGCATCAATAAAATCACAACGATATATTTCTGCAATAGGGATAATTATAATTTCGGTTTTTATAATTATCATAGGCATCTCAACATACTACAGAAATTTTTCGCATTACGATGCTGGCTATAATTTTTCCGTGGACTATTTTAGTGAAAATAACCAAGTCCCAAAAATATTAAAAGAAATTGTAGATAAAATTCCTAACGAAAAGTCTTATATTTCAAAAGATAAGTATGTTCAAGTAGAAAACAATAACGAATTCTCAAAAGAAGCAAAGGCAGTTGGATTAGATGAGGAAGCGAAAAAGAATATAAAAAAATATAAGGCAAAGGGTATGGATGGGTTTATCATCGCCTTAGAAGAAAAAGACTTAAAAGAACTTGGAGGAAAGAAGGGCGAATTTGTCCTCTACAATACAATTCAAGAAGATTCCTCTATTCCAATAGCAAAGGCAAAGAGAATTCCATATTTTGAAAACCCACAGACTTTAGACATTAACTTTGAAAATGATTATAATAAGACTATTAAAATTTCAAAGACTATAACAGATTTGGGAAAATATAAGTCGAGAACAATGCCCTTTGATGTAAAAGTTTATACAGATTTTGACACTTATTTTAAACTGATGGAAGAGTCCGGCGATGAAAAATATTCAGAGTATGCCTATACTTTAAATATGAAGGTAAAAGATTCTGATACCAAAGATGTAAAAGAATATGTAGAGGCCATGATTAGAAGTAAAATCTCACCAGAAGATCGCTTTAATATCACAACAGGTGAGGAGACCGCAAAAAATGAATATAATGATTTGAAAAGTCTAATAAAAATTGTAATAGGAATTGCATCAATCATCTTTGTACTAAATATCACCAATGGATACTCATCCATTAATTTAAGTCTCATGAGCAGAAAAAAAGAAATCGGAAGTCTCTACTCATGTGGTATGGATGTGGATGAGTTAAAGAGTATTTATCAAAAAGAATTTATTGGAGAGCAGTTAAAGTCCTTTATAATTTCTATTATGGTTAGCTTAGGAGTTATGTTTATAATATCGATAATCGCTTCTGATTTAAGAATGAGTACTTTAATAAAATATTATGAATACAAAAGTTTCTTAGGATTCTCACTAGTCGTCTATGGTATTAATCTAATCATCTATCATTTTTCATTAAAGAGAATATTAGACAGACCGACCATAGATTTAATTCGAACAATATAATTTCAAAGTAAGAGAAGTTTATGAAGAAAAAAGTAAAAAATTATTTGTAGTTGGAATCGCAATTTTTGCTCTTTCTTACCTACTTCCAGTCGATATATTTGAAAGCTATACCAGTATAAGACCAACTGGACTCACATCAATGTTTGTCTGCCGAATTATTGGACTAATAGGTTCAATATTTGGGGTAAAGGTAAAGGACAGATTATTTATAGTGTTGAATATTATGTTAATCTTATTACTGCCTATAGCCATGTTTGTAGGTCATCTATATAAGTAATATAACTAAAACAAGAAAATAATAACCTAAACAGCTCTTTTATGGGCTGTTTTTTATGTGCTTAAGAATGATATAATAGATCATAAGATGAATACTAATTGGACATATTTCCACATACGAGGCTTTTGAAAAAAATTAAATTTTATCCATACTAATCCACTCCAGCCATATCTAGTGCGTATGTCTGCTGTCAAAAGTAAAGAATTAAAACGAATAAATATCGAGAGTAGCGTATTTATGGGTTATTTTGAGACTAGATAAAAGCTCAGGAAAGTTTGTATTTCCAATAGGGCATTGAAGACTGCGTGTGTTATTATATTTTTACTAAAGTTAGAAATCGGAGTCTGTTTTACGTAGTTATTTTTGCCATTTAGGCTTAAATATAAATATTAATTTTAAGGAGAGTGCTTTTTGATCAAGTACAACACAATGGAGATTGTAGCGTAACCGGGAGGTTGCAGATACAGTCAAATACAACCTCCCGCAGGAATGCAGTTGAAGTTAACAACATTAAGGAAGAAATAAAGAATGAATAAAAATAACATTACAATACGTTTGGAGAAAAAAGAAGAATACCGTGAAGTAGAAAATCTTGTAAGAGAATCATTTTGGAATGTGTACCGTCCCGGTTGTCTGGAGCATTTTGTTCTGAATCAATTGCGAAATAATTCTGACTTCATTGCAGAACTGGATTATGTGATGGAGCTTAATGGTAAGCTGATCGGACAGAACATTTTCATGAAAGCGGTAATCAAGGCTGATGACGGAAGGGATATTCAAATCGTGACTATGGGACCTATCTGCATCACACCCGAGCTCAAGAGGAAGGGATATGGCAAGGTATTGCTGGACTATTGTCTTGATAAGGCTGCAAAGATGGGATTTGGTGCAGTATGTTTTGAAGGTAATGTTGACTTTTATGGAAAGAGTGGATTCACTTATGCTAGCAAATTCGGTATTCGTTATCATGGACTTCCAGAGGGTGAAGACGCATCGTTCTTTCTTTGCAAAGAGTTGATTCCGGGTTATTTAGATGGCGTAACTGGAGAGTATGAAACACCTGCAGGATATTTTGTAGATGAAGCAGAAGCTGAAGAGTTTGATAAGGGTTTTCCATACAAAGAGAAACTTAAGCAACCGGGACAACTTTTCTAAACGAAAAAGATTTATGATGGCGGGGAGATAAAATCTCCCTGTCTAAAATCGGTAAATTCAAGTTTGCAAAGATGCAAACCTTGGATAACTTAGTTATGACAAGCGGTTGGAAGATAAACCAAATTAAAGGAGTAAAAATGGAAAAAAAGAATCTGTGGCTGATATTAACAATTATCGCGTTCATTGCGCTTATTGCTTCCATATACATGTCCTATAAAACAGGAAAAACGGAGTACGCATGGATTATTGGTACGATGCTTTTCGGCATCGGATGTGGAAACAAGTACAAAAAGGAAAAATAAAAGGACGATTAGAAAAGCAAAACAAGTGCCAATTGGAGGTATAAAGCGGATCCATCGGAAGTCATGGTGCTTCACCCATCGTAATCGATCCCGGAAAAAAGGGAAAAGGCTATGGCAAAGCGTTTTTGAAATTTTATGAAGACGATGCGTTGAAAAATAATTGTAACTAGTTACGCATTGATACGATTGAAAAGAATAAAGTTGTCAGAAGAACCTACTAATCGTTGGGCTATAAAGAAATCGACATCCTTCTTTGCGCCTTTAACGGGCTGGAAGGTGCCAACTTGGTCTTAATTGAAAAAGCTTTAAAAAAATAGGATCTAAACGAATATAAGAAAGACCGGATTTATTTCCGGTCTTTTATATTATCTTCTTTTTTTTATAGAACCTAGGAGGCCTCTTGCGATTTCACGACCAATGGTTCTCGTAATGGTGCCGAGCATGGAGTCGATGCCCTTATCGAAGTAAGTCTTTTGGCTTCGGTTGGATTTTTGTGCTTTTTCGAATTCTTTTTTTTGAGCATCAAGTTCTTTCTGTCTTTCGGCTTCTGATTTTTCTTTTTCAGCTTCAAGCTTTTCTCTTTCAATTCTTTCTAAAAGAATTTCGTAGGCGGATTGTCTGTCAATTGCTTCCTTGTACTTTGTATAAAGTGGAGAAGAATTAACCAAGACTCTATACTCCTCATCGGTTAGTGTTGAAAAGGATGAGTGGGGTGGAAGAATCATTGCCTTGTCTGCCACAGTTGGTGCCCCACTTTCATCGGCAAATGAAACCAATGCTTCTCCGGTCCTAAGATTTATGATTTCTTCTTTTATATCCATGGATTCATCTTGTCTAAATGTGTCTGCAACAGCGTTTATAGCCTTTAGTTCCTTTGGAGAATAAGCTCTTAGTTGATGTACGATTCTGTTGGAAAGTTGTGATGAAACGGATTCTGGTATGTCGAGAGGATTTTGTGTGATGAAGAAAACGCCCACTCCTTTACTGCGCACGAGACGAACGACTTGGATAATCTTGTCCTGTAAAACTTTTGGCGTGTTGTTAAATAGTAAATGTGCTTCGTCAAAGAAAAATACAAGCTTAGGTTTGTCCAAATCTCCAAGTTCTGGGAAGTTTTCATAGATTTCTGAAAGCAAGTATAAAAGAAGCATGGAGTAGAGAAGTGGATTTGAAATCAATTTTGTGGCATTTAAAATATTTACAACACCCTTACCACTTGTGTCTGTTCTAATAAAATCTCCTATATCTATCGCAGGCTCTCCGAAGAATAAATCTCCGCCTGCATCTTCAATAAACAAAAGCTTTCTAGAAATTGCAGAGAGACTTTGACTAGCCACATTGCCGTAAGTCCTACTAATCTCGTCCCTATTTTCACCGACAAAATTTATCATCTGTTTAAGATCCTTTAAATCGATTAATAGAAGACCCTCACTGTCGGCAACTTTGAAAATAATATTTAAAACCCCAGCCTGAGTATCGTTTAGGTCTAAAATATTTGCGAGCATAAGAGGCCCCATCTCTGAAACAGTGACCCTAAGTGGAATTCCTTTTTCGCCGTAGATATCCCACATATTTACAGGATAATTTTTAAAATCAAAATTAGAGATACCAAGTTCTTCAAGCCTTGAATTTAATTTGTCATTCATTTTGCCAGACTTTGAAATATTTGCAAGATCGCCCTTCACATCCGCAAGGATAGTTGGAACTCCAGCGTCAGATAGACCTTCCGTAAGCACCTTTAGAGTGACAGTTTTTCCAGTTCCAGTAGCACCGCTGATCAGTCCGTGTCGATTTATTTTATTTAAAAGAATATAGTTTTCCTTATTCCCATTGCCAATCAAAATTTTGTCCATGAGAACCTCCTTTCATAACTAATTTCATTATAACATAACAAATTAATATATAGAGGAAAACATGAACATAAATATATCCTGAAAAAGATGTAAAAGAGTTATCATTTATATATTGAACAAGTAAAAAATTTCAAAATACAGGAAATGAAGATGAAAGATTACCTAGTTTAAGAAGATATGAAAGAATATATATAATTTCATCGTGGGCATGTAATATTATAACTATTAATTAGCTTATAATCATTGATTTGTGCTAAAATAATTTTAGTATTATCCAGATTCTCAATGCCAAGCCTTCGGATAAGAGTATTTCAATTTGCTAGTTGTGGAATTGATGAGAAGATAATTGACATTTAAAGAGGAAGAATTCAAGGTGATAAAATGTTAACTATAAAAAATATGAGTAAAACTTATAATGTTGAAAAACTTACAGAAAATGATATTGAAACCATATACAGATTATGCCAAGGCAATAAGTTATATTATCGTTACTGTCAAGCAAAGATAAGTAGAGAACAAATCTTAAGTGACCTTTACCTAAGACCTGAAGGAGTAAATGAAGATAATAAATATTATTTAGGATTTTTCAAAGATGAACTTTTAGTTGCCGTTTTAGATATTTTAGATGGCTATCCAGACGAAGAAACCTGTTTTATTGGATTTTTTATGGTAAATATTTTATACCAAGGCCAAGGGATAGGAACTGAAATTATTCAAAGTGTTCTAGCTTATATTACAAAAATAGGCAAAATAAAAGTTCGCCTAGGCATTGACAAGGAAAATCCCCAGTCAAAAGCTTTTTGGAAAAAGAATGGATTTAATCTTATCAAAGAAGTAGAAAGATCAGGAGGAACAATTTTACTTGCAGAAAAAATACTTTAGTAGGTATTAATTAATTTAGATAAATATATATTATTTTTTTAGAGTACTAAGTTTATGTCAAGTCCATAATTTTGTGTAAAATTTACTAGCACAATATTATGGACTTTACTTTCTTATTATAATAAAAAATTAACAAAATATTAATAAAATTATAATATAGATTTAAAAACATTTTGAAATTATATTGTTTAGGAGGGGAAAATTAAAAATAGGGTTAAAATTACTTTTAAAAGAAAAGTTTGTATCTGTAAATAATTTTGTGTATCAAGCTAAATCCTGACATTGATGTGTACCCATAAAACTGGACACAAAATTATTTACAGACCATCTTGGGACTGCCTTTATTTTTTTCCATTTTTTAAATCAAATTTATTCGGACCATACAAATATATATGCGTATATATTTAAACTCATATAAGATGTGGGCGTATAAATAAAAAATTAATTTTAATCACAATAATCGCATTTTAAATTGTGATGTTTGCAAGCTAAATTACGGACTTCACTAGGAAGTTTTCCTTTATATCTTTTGTAATAAATGGAAAATTTGCTATGGGATGTGTATCCAACAGATTCTGCAATTTCCTTTATAGGTAGTTCGGTATTTAAGAGAAGAGTTTCAGCTACATTCATTCTTTTTCTTTGGGTGTATTCTGTAATGCTTTGACCATATTTTTCTTTGAACAAATTTTTTAATTTTGTTCCGCTCATTTTAGATATTTTTTCAAGGGTTTCTTGATTTACATTCATGGCGAAATGATCATCCAAGAATCTTACTACATCTTCAAGTGCTTTATTATCATCAGATTCAATTTTATATTTTTTTCTATTTAAGTAGGTATCTATTACAATACTTACCCATTCATTTGCTTTGGCTTTAAAGAAAAAATCAGCGGCAGGAGAGTCCATCTTACAATTTAATATTTCCATTGCCACTTTTTCTAAGGCCTTTGTAAGTATAATTTGATTAGTTTGAAGTAAGGTCGAATAAAAAGATTCTGGATTAATGTTAATCGATAATAGGTGTTTTTCCAAAAGTTCTCTTTTAAAGCCTATAGAAACAGCAAGATAATAAGAATTCTCGTGTAATAAAAATAGAAAGTCATCTTTTATATTATCAAAATCAAAAGTACATAAAGAGTTTGCGGTAATAGTTTGATACGGACTAAACTTTTCTCCGTTTGCACTGACAATGTAACTTGAATAAATTGAAACATAGTCTGCCATACTATAGGTATTATTTTGAATCACTTCCTCTCTGATATAAAAATCATGGACATCAATAATAAATCCATCTCCTTCATAAAACCAATATAGACCATCTGCATAAGTTGAATCCTCTTTTTTCCAACAAAAAGTGTGACCTGCACTTGAATACTTTTTATTGTTTTTACATTCATCTACTTTCATATAATCTTTTACAAAATCATAGTAACTCATAATCCACATATCCCTTTTAGACAATATTCCAATTAGCTTTATTAATTCAAAACTATTGTATTATTAATTATAGCCGATGTATAATAGAAAAGCAATGATAGTTATTATCAACTAAGAAAATTTATATCTAAAAGGAACATCAAAGAAAGGAGATATGATTATGAAGATTTACAAAAAACTATTTGCGTATGTACAGGATAAAAAATATCTTGGGGTTTTAGCTATAGTTTTTTCTGCTATATCTGCTGCACTTACAGTATATGGATATTATTTAATCTACAAATTTCTGGATAAGTTAATAATTAATTCAGATTTATCTGGTGCAGAGAGCTTAGCATTAAAATCTGTTATCACACTAACAAGTGGAGCAATATTTTATTCTGTTTCAGGAACATGTTCTCACATACTAGGTTTTAGGCTTGAAACAAATTTAAGAAAAAGGGGGATAGACGGCTTAGAGAAAGCAAGTTTTAGGTTCTTTGACTTAAATCCATCTGGTCAAATAAGAAAGATCATAGATGACAACGCCGCGCAAACTCATCAGGTTGTAGCCCACATGATTCCAGATAGCTCTCAGGCAATAGTTACACCCGTGCTTATACTTGCACTTGGCTTTATAGTAAGTATAAGGGTTGGAATCACTTTACTTGCTCTTACAATAATGGGCGGCTTAATTTTAGGGGCGATGATGGGCGAGCAAGAATTTATGAAGATATACCAAGAAGCCCTATCTAAACTAAGCGCTGAAACTGTTGAATACGTAAGAGGAATGCAAGTTGTAAAAATATTTAGAGCAAATGTAGAGTCATTTAAAAGCTTTTATAAGGCGATAAAAGATTACTCAAAATATGCTTATGATTATTCACTATCTTGTAAAAAGCCTTATGTTTTGTATCAATGGTTATTTTTTGGTTTGATTGCAATTTTAATTATTCCTATAGTTTATTTTATGGCTAGCTTAGGCAGCACCAAGGTGATTTTACTTGAGCTTATCATGATTTTATTCTTATCGGGAGTTCTCTTTGTTTCATTCATGAGGATGATGTGGTACTCTATGTATATTTCTCAAGGCAATTATGCAGTGGATACTTTAGAGGCTCTTTATAAGGATATGCAAAAAGACAAATTGGTCCATGACAATGTCAATAATTTTAAAAACTATAATATAGAATTTGACAATGTTAGCTTTGCTTACAATGATAAGGCTGTCATTGAAAATTTATCCTTTAAATTAGAAGAAGGAAAGTCCTATGCGCTAGTCGGTTCATCGGGATCAGGCAAATCGACTGTAGCAAAACTTATATCGGGTTTTTACAATGTTAATGAAGGAAGCATAAAGATAGGCGGCGTAGCAATAAGTGAATACTCTGACGAAGCCTTAATTAAAGCCATTTCCTTTGTTTTTCAAGATTCAAAATTATTCAAGAAAAGTATTTATGATAATGTCGCTTTAGCTAATAAAGATGCAGGCAAAGATGACGTTATGAGAGCCTTAAAATTAGCAGGATGCGATTTGATACTAGACAAATTCCCAGAAAGAGAAAATACAATCATAGGCTCAAAAGGAGTTTATTTATCAGGTGGAGAAAAACAAAGAATTGCAATTGCTAGAGCAATTTTAAAGGATTCCAAAATTATTATTATGGATGAAGCATCAGCATCTATTGACCCAGATAACGAGTTTGAATTGCAAAAAGCTTTTAAAAATCTGATGAAGGATAAAACAGTTATCATGATTGCACACAGACTATCTACAATTAAAGACCTTGATGAAGTTATTGTAATGGATAGTGGAAAAATTATAGAAAGAGGTTCTGACAAAGAATTAATGTCAAGTGATACAAAGTATAAGAGACTGCAAGAACTCTTTAACAGTGCGAATGAATGGAGGGTTTCAAATGAAGGAGTTTTATAAAAAAAGATTTGCTCTTACAGATAAAGGAGCAAGAAATTTAAGTAAAGCAACACTGGCTTCATTTTTCGTTTATTGTATAAACATGCTTCCTGCGATATTACTAATGATTTTTGCTCAGGAAGTTTTGGAAAATATTGGTAGAAGCAAGGGCTTTTATATAGTATTCTCAGCCTTGACCTTGATAGCAATGTATATTTTGCTTTCTATCGAATACGATAAATTATACAGCACAACATATCAAGAAAGTGCAGATTTAAGAATAAGGACAGCGGAGAATTTATCAAAACTACCTCTATCATACTTTTCTAAGCATGATATTTCAGACCTAGCGCAAACAATCATGTCTGATATTGAAGGTATAGAGCATGCAATGAGCCACTCGATACCAAAAGTGGGCGGTATGGCACTCTTCTTCCCACTAATATCCATTATGATGCTAGTGAGCAATGTCAAGATGGGTTTAGCTGTAATTATTCCATCACTTTTAAGCTTTATATTTATACCTTTATCTAAAAAAATTCAGGTTAAGGGACATAAAAGATATTATGATATTCTAAGAAAAAACTCAGAAAGTTTTCAGGAAAATATCGAAATGCAAATGGAGATTAAAGCCTATGGCTTATCAGAGGAAATGAAAGAAAAGCTCTATGAAAAAATGGATAAAAGTGAAAAAGTGCACTTAAAGACAGAGATAGGACTTATTTTAACTATGTCTATATCTTCAATATTTAGCTTCATATCCCTTGCTGTTGTAATACTTGTAGGAGTTAATTTAATTATCAATAAAGAGATAAGTCCTCTCTACCTTGTAGGATACTTACTAGCAGCTATGAAGATAAAAGACTCTTTAGATGCTTCTAAAGAGGGCTTGATGGAGATATTTTATTTATCGCCAAAAATTGAAAGACTAAAAGAAATTGAAAATCAAGATTTACAAGAAGGCGATGACTATAATTTGAAAAAATTTGATATTGATCTAAAAGATGTTGAATTTGCTTACAATAAAGACGCAAAAGTTTTAAATGGGGTAAGCTTTAGAGCTAAGCAGGGAGAGGTTACTGCTTTAGTAGGTGCAAGCGGATGCGGTAAAACAACTATCTTGAAACTTATATCAAGACTTTATGATTATGATGAAGGACAAATATTAATTGATGGCAAAGATATAAAGGAAATATCAACAGAATCCCTTTTTGATAAGGTGTCTATTGTTTTTCAAGATGTAGTTCTCTTTAATCAAAGCGTTATGGAAAACATTAGAATTGGAAAGCAAGATGCAAGCGATGAAGAAGTAAAAAGAGCAGCAAAACTTGCAAACTGCACAGATTTTATAGAAAAAATGGACAAGGGTTTCGATACGGTTATTGGTGAAAACGGTGCTGAGCTATCAGGCGGAGAAAGACAGAGATTATCAATAGCCAGGGCCTTCTTAAAAGATGCACCGATATTGATCTTAGACGAGATAGCAGCAAGCCTTGATGTTGACAACGAGAAAAAGATTCAAGAGTCTTTAAATAATTTGATTAAAGATAAAACTGTTGTAATCATTTCACACAGAATGAAATCCATAGAAAATGCTGACAAGATAGTAGTTCTTGAAAATGGAAAAGTAGAAAGTGAAGGCAACCATGAAGAGCTTTTACAAAAATCAAAAGTTTACAAGAATTTAATAGAAAAGACAAAAATGGCAGAAGAATTTATTTATTAGGAGGACTACAATGGATAATAAAAAATTAAAAGTAAAAGATTTAGTAAGTATCGGTGTTTTTGGCGTAATTTATTTTGCCTTGATGTTTGGTGTTGGTATGATGGGAATGATTCCGATATTGTTTTTAATATACCCAACAGTTTTGGGCATAATTGCAGGAACTGTAGTTATGTTATTTATGACTAAAGTTCAAAAACCATGGGCATTATTTATATTCGGTATGATATCTCCACTTGTGATGTTTGCTGCTGGACATACCTACGTAGTTGTAGTTCTATCGCTTATCGTTATGATAATAGCAGAGTTAATTAGAAAAATTGGAAACTATAAGTCATTTAAATATAATATGATATCTTATGCCATTTTTAGCACATGGATTTGTAGTTCTATGATGCAAATGCTTTTAGCAAAAGAAGTATATGTAGAACATTGCAAGATGATGGGGGATGACTATGTAGTAGCCTTGGAAAAACTAATAACATATCCTCATATGGCTTTAGTAGCTTTAGGTGCTTTTATAGGAGGAATTATTGGGGCATATATAGGAAAGGCTCTGTTGAAGAAACACTTTGAAAAAGCAGGCATTGTATAATGCCTACTTTTTCTTCAAATGCTCCCTTTAATCCAAATCCAATCAGTAAAATATTAGTAGTATTCCTTACAGGGTTAACAGTAATGCATGGAATAAATATCTGTTTTGAATTTGCGATTATTTGTATATTTTTAATATTGTTTTATTTGAATGGGTACAAAAAAACACTTTTTAAATGGATAGTTTTATGTTTAGTGCTATATTCTTTACCTAATTTTATGATTCTATCTACACTAAACCCAATACTTAAAATGTTTTTAAGTATACCTATTGTCTTTAGAATGTTTTTATTGCCATTTATGGCAGCAAGCTTCATGATAAAGACCTCTGATGTAGGCGCAATAATTTCATCGATGGATAAGCTTAAAATTTCAAAAAATCTATCCATACCTATTGCGGTTATGTTTAGATTCTTCCCATCCTTTAAAGAGGAGAAGAAAAACATCAAAATGGCTATGAGAGTAAGAGGTATAAATTTTAAAAATCCAGTCAAATATCTTGAATATGTTTCAGTTCCACTGCTTATTATATCTTCGAATATAGCAGATGACATTGCAAAAGCGGCAGAAACAAAGGCAATAGAAAATCCAATTGCTAAGACCAGGTATATCCATGTAAAGATACAACTAATTGATTTTATTTATGTTTTACCAGTTGCTGGATTTATTGTGGGAGGCTTAATATGGTAGAAATAAAAAATTTAAGGCTTGATTATGGTGAAGAAAAGATATTAGAAGATATATCTTTATCAATAGCTGGAGGAGAATGTGTACTCTTTACAGGTAAAAGTGGAAGTGGGAAATCATCTTTAATAAACTCTATTAATGGATTAGCTGTAAGGTATGATAATGCGAAAATAAGTGGGGAAATAATTATTGATGGTAAAAATATAAAAGATTTGGAACTTTATCAAATCTCAATGCTTGTCTCAACTGTTTTTCAAAACCCTAAGACTTATTTTTTTAATGTCAATACGACATTAGAGCTATTATTTTATTTGGAAAATATAGGTCTTACAAGGGAAGAAATGGATGTGCGTTTGAAGGACATGCTTGAAATATTCCCGATAAAAAATCTTTTGAACAGAAATATATTTAATCTATCTGGCGGCGAAAAACAAATACTTTGCATTGCGGCTTCTTATATAGCAGGCACAAAGTTCGTTGTTATGGATGAACCCTCATCGAATTTAGATAT
The DNA here is from genome assembly GCF_001815585.1 of Anaerococcus sp. HMSC075B03. Classification (NCBI taxonomy): domain Bacteria; kingdom Bacillati; phylum Bacillota; class Tissierellia; order Tissierellales; family Peptoniphilaceae; genus Anaerococcus; species Anaerococcus sp. HMSC075B03. The sequence continues at coordinate 18,452 of NZ_KV821179.1, read as the reverse complement.
TAAAAGTATAGGTGTTTTGACTAATATGCTTAAAATACTTAAAGACAAGGGCATAAGCATAATTGTAACAGAGCATAGAATTTATTACTTGATGGATATAATTGATCGTGTCTTTTTAATAGATAAAGGAAATCTTAAAGAATCTTATAGTAGAAGTGAATTTCTAGAGTTAGATACAAGACAATTAAAGGACTTAGGTTTAAGGGACAAAAAGCTAAGTAAGTTAGAAGTTCCATATTTAAAAGATGGTGGAGAGTATCAGATAAAAGATCTTAGCTACAAATTTACTGATGATGAGTGTTTAAGTGTAAAAAATATTTCTTTTAAACTTGGTAAAATTTATGGCATAACAGGATACAACGGACTAGGAAAATCAACGCTCTTAAGATGTTTAATAGGTCTTGAGAAAAAATCGAAAGAAGAAATTTATTTTAAGGGAGAGAAGCTATCTAAAAAAGGAAGACTCAAAAACTCTTCACTTGTTATGCAAGATGTAAATCATCAATTATTCACAGATGAAGTATTCAAAGAGCTTAGCCTTGGAGTAAAGAATTTTGATGAAGGAAAGGCAAAAATCATCTTAAAAGATTTAGGCCTGGACGAATTTATTGAAAGACACCCAATGAGCTTATCAGGAGGGCAAAAGCAAAGACTTGCAATAGCATCTGTTATGTGTAAGGATTCTCCATTTGTCTTTTTTGACGAACCTACAAGTGGTATGGATTATTCCAATATGGAAAAAATATCTGAGCTAATAAAAAAATATAGAAATAAAGATAAAATAATTTTTATTGTGTCCCATGATATAGAATTTTTAAATGAAGTGGCAGATGAGATTTTTAAATTGTAAAAGAAAGTCGGGTCTGTAAATGATTAAATATTGTGTCCAGTTTTATGGGTACAATTCAAAAAGCAAGTGCTATGTCAATTTTTTCTTAAGTTAATATGTACTTACTATTCTTACTAATATACAAAATAAAGATATATAATGGAAAATATAAAAGAAAAAAGGATGTAGTTATGAGCTGTTCCAACATAAAAGTTAGACCTAAAAACTAACTTGAGGAGGTCGGTTTTTATGGCAAAATATAGCACAGAATTTAAAATGAAAGTAGTAAAAAAATATTAAGAATCTAGAAACTCATATAAATATTATATACCTAATAAAATTTTAATAAGAAGATGGATCAATGACTTTAAAAAGGGAATTAAAGGACTAAAATCTAAAAGAAAACAAAAATAACAAACTATAATCATCAGCAAAATTAACTATTGAAGAAGTTAATTTATTAAATGAAGAACAATTAAAAGAAAAAATAAAGAAATTATATTTAAATCCATACTTAGATATGTACAACAGTGAAATATTAAGCTATGAAATATAAAAACAACCAAAACTAAAGCTAATTTACCAGTAGAAAATAGAAAGAAGAATGTATCATAAAAAATTTTATAGGTAGAAAAAAACTTAAATAAAAATTATTCTATTAATATATAAGTTTAAATTTGCTGATTAGTGAATACTGTACTAAGATAATTTACATAATATTATGGACTCTATCTAAATATTTATCTACTAATAAATTATTTAAAATCTTAATAGGAATATGAAAATAACTCTTGAATTTTAGGAATCAAAGGGTTATTTTTTGATGATAAAATTTAACGTTCAAAATTGTTTGACAGTATAGTAAATTTAAGTTACAATAAAGAAAATAAGATATGGAGGTGTATTTTGAAAGAAGTTCATATTTTAAATTCGTTGGAAGAAATTAATATTGTAAGTGATCCTTTAAGACTTAAAATAATTATGACTTTAGGAACTAGTCCAAAAAATGCCCAAGATTTATCAGATGCTCTTGGGGTAAGTAGGTCAAAAATTCACTATCACTTAAAAATTTTAGAACAAAATAAAATTATAGAAGTCGTTGATACTGAACTTATTAATGGAATCACTCAAAAATATTTTTTGCCTGTGGCCAAGGCTTTTATTCCTAATAGTGAAATATTTAATAAAAATTTAGAAGAGAAGGTATTTTCTTTTAAAATTTCTGGCAAATCTTATAAATCATTCGAAAAAGAATTAAATGATTTAATAAAAAAATACAGTCAAAATGATGATACCCAAGAAAGTTTTCAAGTACAAATTTATAAATTATCTTAAAACCAGTAAGTTAATCCTTACTGGTAAAAAAATACACAACAGTCAAATAAATCAAAACGTTAAATATAAGGAGAATGTTAAAAATGATTAAAAATAAAGATTTTTATGTCCTGCTTTTAGGGCGACTAATAACAAATTTTGGAGATAGCCTTTATGCTATTGCATCAACTCTTTTAGTTTACAAAATGAGTGGATCTACAATTTATTCGGGCCTTACTCTTTTTCTTACATCATCAACAGCAATATTTCAATTACTATTAAGTCCAATTTTGGATAAAATTAATATGAAAAAATTTTTGATTTTATCTCAATTTTTTCAAGCAGTTTTAATTTTAATTATTCCATTTTTGTATAAATTTGGAAAATTGAGCGTCTATCATATTATGGTAATAATGCCAATAATTTCATTGATTAATCAACTTGTTTATCCAGGTCAAATATCTCTACTTCCAAAAATTTTATCTGAAAAAGAACTTGTTACAGGAAATTCTTTGATGACTATGGCTTACCAAGGATCAAATGCAATTTTTGATACCCTTGCAGGTTTTATAATTTCATTGTGTGGTTTTATGACAGCTTTTTTTGCTGATTCTATAAGTTTTATTTTGACAGGGATTTTATTTTGTTTTTTATCAAAAAAACTTAGCCATTCCCAAAAAAGAGAAGAAAAATCAAAAGAAAATCTAATAAAAAATCACTTCAAATCTCTTAAAGATGGAATTTATTTATTTAAAGATTCAAGAATTTTTGCCCTAGTTCTTGGAATAGTTTTTATTAACTTTTCTGCTACATCAATAAGTGCGGTTTTACCTGCTTTTGCAAAAAATGAAATATTTTATAGTTTAATGCTTGCAGGAATGGGAGCAGGTCTTTTACTTGGGTCTTTATTTGCAGGATTTCCAAAATTAAAAGAAATATCTTTAGGGAAATTATACATTTATGGAATGATGATTGTAGCTTTAGCTTGGATACTTTTTTCTAATTTTCAAAATAATATAAAAATAGGAGTAGTTTTGTATGGGCTTGGTTGGTTTGTTGTAGGAGTCGTAAATGTTTATGCTCAAACCATGGTTCAAATAATAGTTCCAAGCGAAAAAATCGGCTCTGCTATGGGAGCTATGGTTGGAATTTCTACTTTTATGGCGCCCTTAGGAGCCTTATTTGGTGGATTTTTAGGAGAATATTTATCAAGTTCAAAGGCTATCTTTATTGGATCTTTTATTATATTTTTAGTTGCTATCTTTTGGGCATTAAATAAAAATATTAGAAAATTGCCTTCAGTTAATAACTTTAATAATGTTTTGTAAAAAATTAATTAAAAATAAGCTTTATTTTTGTACTAATATAATGACATTCTATTTACTATGAACGAATTTAACAATATAATGAAACAAATGGATGAGATTAAGGCAATACTAATTTAAATATAAGAACAGATAAAGCTATAAAAAAATTAGTTTATAAAACTTACTAATAGGTTTAAAAATATCTAAAAATTTGCAAAAAACAAGAAAAAATGAGTATGTACGGATAATTAGCTCTATGCTTTTTTGAATAGGGTGTGGAAGTAAATATGCCAATTAGAAGAAAAAATAGAAAGTTAGGAGAAAGTTATGTGGTTAATTTTTGGAATAAGTGCCATGATATTTGCACTATTAAATGTGATGGCAACAATAAAAAATAAAAATACACAAGGATATAGATTTTTGAGTTTGTCTTTAACAGCTTTAACAGTATGCGCATTATATTTTGATGGAGCTAGCCGTGTAATTAAAGAAGACTGGGCATCTCTTATGGACATTATGCCTACAATGAGCAAAGCATTATGGGTTCTAGTTATATTGTCTATAGCTGTAAACTCTGTATCTATTTTAAAAAGAAATGACTAAAGGAAAATTAATTTTAAACCAATAATGATTTTACAAAAAATAATATTTTGAAATTTTGGATTAACAATAAAAAATAAGGATAAAATATGAAAAAAATTATACTAGGATTGGCAACTGCTATATTAATATCTCTATTTAGTGGCTGTGGTCTAAAAAGAGATGAAGATAATCCTTTGTCAGGAAAAGATACTGACCAAAGAATTCTTATGTGTTTGAATAAAGCTTATCCAGAACATAATTTTAAAGTTGTCAAATCATTTGATAGACAAAAAAATGAGGGAATGTTTGAAGATGATAAGGGTATAAAGTTTAAGGTTAGGGATTTGATATATGATAATATATATCACTTTGCCTGCAGAGATGAATATCTTTCTACAATTTTAAAAAAAGAAGATTTTTTTAAAAAGGCGAAAAAAATTGTAGTAGAAAAATACGGTCAAAAATTTATATATGATGAAAGCGTTATGGCTATAGAAATTATTTATGATGCTAATAACAAAATAACAACAGATAAGATAAGTCAAATGATTATTGAAGTTTTAAATATAGCAAAGACTCCAAAACTTATATATCCAGACAATCAAGAATTTTCTACAGGAGTTGTTAATTATTACACATTGCCAGCCCTAGGTGTTATTCAATGTTATATAGAAAAAAATCAAATTGGAGAAACAGAGTTATTTTATTTTTCTGATAGTTCTATTGATAAATCTTTGATTAAAGAAAAAATAGATAAATTATATGAATCTGTGGATGGTAAATAGAAGAATAACCTATATTTTAGATAGGAAACTGATAGAAAAGCTTTAAAATAAAAAAATATATTCGAAAGGAAGTATTTACAATGGGACTTGATGTATATGCTGGGACTTTAATTCGTTATTATATGAATAATTGGAAAACTGTTATTCAACAATTTGCTGAAGATAATGGATTAAAATATGAAACTATAAGAGTTCAAGATGAAAATGGAGAAGATGACGAAGAGCTTTCTTTAGAAGAAACTAAAGAAATTGTTCTTGAATGGAAAAAAGCTATTGAAAAAGGTTTAGAAATAAATTCTAAATCGATATGGAATGAGGATTACGATACTACTCCCTATTATACAGACAAACCAGATTGGGATGCCTTAAACGCATTATTACTTTATATTGCTTCAAAATATACTCACAAAGACTTGCCAAAAACAATGGAAAAAAATATTGATATTTATAAAGATCCTATTGTATTAGAATTTCTTCAAACAAAGGATTTTCGCCTATCCTTATTTGATGGAAATGGTTGGTGGCTACCTATTGATAGGGACATAATGTTTGATTATTATTTGCCAAATTCAGAAAAAAGTGTTTTAGCAACAAGCCGTTTGCTTCTTGATGAATTGAATGTATATAATTCTTTTGAATGGAAGGCTGATATGGATACTATAATTTCATGGAGCAAAACAGAAGGCTATACTGTTGATAAAATTTATAGCAAAGAAAAAGGAATAGAAAAAGTTTGTGAAAAGAAAATTTATAATACTGAATCTTTAGCAAAATTTGCCTTTTCTATTTTGTGGCAAGCAGCAGAATTTTCGCTTGAACATGGAGTTGTTATAATTTTTGATTATTAGATTATAATTAAGTTTGTAAAGTTATTTTGTAGAAATTTTTGTATTAATAAAAAATGGAGATATTAAAAATGGTATTATTTGATAAGTTAAAATTTAATAAAAAAGCCAAAGCATTAGATGAAAAATTTCCATTTTACGATAATCCAAATACGGCAGTAATTACTTGTTCTCATATAATAGATAAAGAAAATCCTATTTTATATGTAAGTCATGACGCTGATGATGGAATGTGGCAATTTTTATGTGGAAAAGAACACGAAATAGAAGATTCTAAAATAATATCTTTAAAAGAAATGTACGAAATAGATAAGTCAATAGGCATTTTAAAAGATATGGCGTGTGGTTATTATGCACAAAGAAAAAATAAAGATGATGAATGGATAATAAAAAAGTCAGAATAATTAAATCTTTAGATGAAATTAGTTTAGATTTAAAAATATTAATTAGGTTTCAATAATTTTAACAATATAAAAACTCATTCTAAAATACATGCAACAAATTTGGTTTTAAATAAGTTGTGTGGTATTTAGTGTGAGTTTTTTATTTTTCGAATTTTCATATAGTGTATAAATATAAAAAAGTAAAAAGAAACATCTTAAAATTATCTGCTAAACAATTGTAAGTATCAATTGTTTTTAAAAATATAATTTCTCTATATTAGAAATATGTTGAATATATTTTTTTGATAATATATATTCATAAATAAGCGAAAGGAGAAAATTGATGAACGTTAAAGATGGAAGACTACCAAAGCAGTTGGGCGATTTTGGAGAATCTCTAGTTGCATTTTTACTTGGAAATATTAAAGGTCATAGGGTAGCGATAATAAATCATGAGGGTGCAGATATAATAGCAACTGATAGATTAGATAGTAAATTAAGATATGCAATATCAGTAAAAAGTAGAAGATTTAAAAAAGATGATGCATCAATTGTATTTGATTTATATAGCCAAAATAAATTAAGAACATTTGCAAGAGAATTTGATATGATTCCTGTTGTTGCATTTGTATTAATAGATGGCGAATGTCAATGTTGTGATGTTTATATTTTAAAACTTGATGATTTTAAACAGTTAGCTGATGACTCAGATATTTGTGGTATAGGAAATCGTTCTGAGGGTTTAACAATATTAAATACTACTACAAAAAATAAAAATATGGATTTAAAAGAAAATTTAAATCTTAGACCTTATAAATCTATAGTTTTACAAAAAATATCAAAATAAAAATTTAAGAAGTACCATTCTAAATTATTATCAAGATCTAGAAATAGTACTTTTTTTTGTAAGAAGATTTTTATTTTAAAATCTAGAAATATTTTTATGTTATTTTTAAAAATTTAAAATAAGCTTATAATTAAAATGATATTTTTCTATTTTCTTTTTCGAAAAAAGATGATAAAATATTTTTAATAATATATCTAATTATTCAACTAAAATAATATGAGTTTTTAGATAAGTATTATTGAAAAATTTTTTTAAGGAGGTTTTTTATGAAAAAAACTAATTGGAAGGGACGTTTTTTTAGTCTTTTATTAGCTTTTGTATTGTTATTGCCAACAATATTATCAACAAGCGTAAAAGCAGCGCCTGCAAATGACAAAAATGATGGACAAATTAAGCATGTAACTGAAATTTCATTTACAATTTACAATTATGCAATAGGTAATGATGCAAATTCTATCCAAGTTAATTGTCAAACAGATGGCGTAAGACCAACAAATTATGAGCTTATGGTATACGATAAGGACAAAGATGAATTTGTACCAGTTAAGGGAAAGTTACAAGCAGATATTCAGTATAGGTTAAAAATTAATTTTTCGCCAAAAGATGGATATGATTTTGAAGGATTGACAAAAGAAAAAATAAAATTGGGAGCTATTGGTTCAGCTATTAGATATAGGGAAAATAAAAAAGAAGCATTATTTGATATGCCAACATTAACTGTAACTCCTGAATTTAAAACTTTAAAATTTGAAACTAACGGCGGAAGTACAATTAATTCAGTTACAAAAACACAAGATAGCACAATTGAACTAGACCAATATAAACCTACAAAAGACGGTTTTATCTTTGATGGCTGGTATAAGGATAAAGAATTAAAAGAAAAAATCACTCAAGTAAAACTTAGTGAAGATATGACAGTCTATGCTAAGTGGAAAGCAACTCAACTACCACCTGTTAAAATGTTTGCTTTGAATTTTATTACAAATGGAGGTTCTGCTCTAGATACAATTATATGTCCAGAAGGAAAAGTAGTTGATTTAGAAAAATATGTACCAGAAAAAGAAGGATATATTTTTGACGGTTGGTATTTAGATGAAGAACTTGCTAATAAGGCTAGTCAAATAAAAATTGAAAAAAATACATCAGTTTATGCTAAGTGGACAAAAAAAGAACAACCACCAAAACCAGTAAATTATTTTACCTTAACATTTGATACTGATAAAGCAGAAGAAATAAAACCAATAACAAAAGAAGAAAATACAATAATTGATCTAAATCAATATTTACCAAAAAAAGAAGGTTTTATTTTTGATAGCTGGTATAAGGATAAAGAATTAAAAGAAAAAATTACCCAAGTAAAACTTACAAAAGATATGACAGTTTATGCTAAATGGATTGCAAAAATACCTCCTGTTGTAACTGAAGAATTTACAATTACAATAGATCCTAACGGAGGAAATTGGAATGGCGATACAAAAGCAAAAGTTATGAAAATTAAAAAAGGCGATTATATCACACTTCCACAAGCACCTAGCAAAAAAGGTTATACATTTTTGTATTGGAAAGGTTCAAACTATAAACCAGGAGATAAATATAAAGTAGAAAAAGATCATACTTTTGTAGCTCAATGGAAAAAGAATGAAATAAAAATTAATACAAACAATAATTCAAAAACAAAAGCAAAAAATTCTCCAAAAACAGGAGTTAATTCAATTGCATTTGTGAGTGTAATATTAATACTTATTTCAAGTTTAGGACTTTTTGTAATAGGAAAAAAGCAAAAAACAAATAAATAATTGCTTAAAAATAACAAAAATTTTTGGAGGTAGAATGCAAATTCTATCTCCTTTATTTTTTATTTATTTTATTGACAAAAATATTTTTTATAATTCTTGAAATCAAATCAAAACTTAGTATAGTAAGATTAAGGTCAAAGATGGTCAGAAAATGATGGAGGTTTTATGAAATATCAAGATTATTACGAAATATTAGGTGTAGATAAAAAAGCGAATGCTGATGAAATTAAAAAGGCTTATAGAAAGCTTGCAAAAAAATACCACCCTGACCTTCATCCTGATGATAAAGAAGCCAGCAAAAAATTTGCAAAAATAAATGAAGCTTACGAAGTTTTATCTGATGAAAATAAGAGAAAACAATACGATATGTTTGGACAAAGTGGAAATTTTAGTCAAGGTCAAAATTTTGACCCATCTCAGTATGGTTTTTCAGATATTTTTTCAAATTTTGGAGCTGGAAATGGATCTTATACCTACACAAGTAGTACAGGAGGATCCTCTGGATTTTCAGATTTTTTTGAAACTTTGTTTGGTGGAGGGAGAGCATCTTCAAGATCTTCTTCAACAAATTTTGGAGGATTCGGTTCAAGTTTTAAAAATGGTTTTAGCAAAAATAAAAAATCAAAAATTAAAACCAAGGTTAATATATCACTAGATGAAGCAATGAGTGGCGTATCTAGAACGCTAAAAATTAAAGATAAAGAAACAAATTCTATTAAAGAAATAAATATAAATGTTCCAAGTGGAATGACAAGTGGCAAAAAATTAAAAATTGATGGTTCAAAATATAATTTGAATGCTGATATTTATGTGACAGTAGAGATTGAGGAAGATTCAACTTACAGGCTTGATGGGCTTGATATTATTAAAAAGGAAAGAATTTCTCCTTGGTCTGCCTATTTTGGCGAAAAAATTACTGTCGACACTCCAAATGGAAAATTTAAAATAAATATTCCAGAAAAAATTGAAGCTGGAAACAAAATTAGGATTAAAGGTAAGGGCTATAAGGATTTAAAAGGAAAAATTGGAGATCTTTATATAGAAATTCTTATCGACAATCCAAAAAATTTAAGTGAAGATCAAATTGACCTATATAAAAAATTAAAGGAAATAAATTAGGGGGATATGATTATGGATTTTAACAAATTTACTCAAAAATCAACAGAAGCTATTAATGAAGCAAGTCAATTAGCAATCAAAAATGCCAACCCAGAAGTTGGCATCATCCACCTAGCTTACGCTTTGATAGAAGATTCAGATTCTTTCGTAAGCCAAGTTTTGTCTAATATGGGCTTGTATAAAAAAGTACTTAACAAGATGGAAGAAAAAATGGAAAATTTGCCAAGCCAATCAGGTTCAGCAAATATTTATCCAAATACAATTTTTCAAAGAGTTTTATTAAAAAGTGAAGATTGTGCAAAGAAAATTGGAGATTCTTTTATCTCAACAGAACACATTTTCTTAACTATTTTAAATGAAAATACTGAATTAAGCGATTATTTTAAGGAGATCGGTTTAAGCGCTAAAAATTTCTCAAATGAGCTTAAAAAGGTCAGAAAAGGTCAAAAAATTACTAACGATAATCCAGAGGAAACAAACAATCCTTTGGAAAAATATGGTAGAAATTTGACAAAAGAAGCAAGAGAAGGAAAAATCGATCCAGTTATTGGACGTGATAGTGAAATTAGAAATTGCCAAAGAATTCTTTCAAGAAGAAAGAAAAATAATCCGGTTTTAATTGGTAAACCTGGTGTTGGTAAAACTGCAATTGTAGAAGGCCTTGCCCAAAGAATTGTAAATAAAGATGTGCCAGAACCACTTCAAGGAAGAACAATTTTTGCTCTTGATATGGCAAGCTTAGTTGCAGGTGCAAAATACAGGGGACAATTTGAAGAAAGATTGAAATCAGTTATTGATGAAGTAAAAAAATCTGATGGACAAATAATTATGTTTATCGATGAGCTTCACACAATAGTTGGAGCTGGTAAAACAGAAGGTTCAATGGATGCTTCAAATATAATGAAACCAATGCTTGCGCGTGGAGAGATAAAAGTAATTGGTGCAACAACTTTAAATGAATATAGAGAAAATATTGAAAAAGATGGAGCGCTTGAAAGAAGATTCCAAAAAGTTTTGGTAGATGAGCCAAGTGTAGAAGATACAATTTCAATTTTAAGGGGAATCAAGGATAAATACGAAATTTATCATGGAATAAGAATCCAAGATCAAGCAGTAATTGCAGCAGCTGAGCTATCAAATAGATATATAACTGATAGATTTTTGCCGGATAAGGCAATAGATTTGATGGATGAGGCTTGCGCAACTGTAAGAACTGAAATTGATACAATGCCAGAATATTTGGATGAAGAAAAAAGAAGAATTTTACAAGTGCAAATTGAAATTGCAGCGTTAAAAAAAGAAGATGATGAAAAGAGTAAGAAAAGATTAGAATCTTTGGAAAAAGAATTAGCAGATGCCAATGAAAGATACAAAGCTGATTTTAATAAGTGGAAAAGCCAAAAAGATTCTATAAATTCTGTTAAAGATATAAAAGAAGAAATTGACAAGGTAAAAGTAGAAATTGAAAAGGCAGAAAGAAATTACGATTTTGAAAAATTATCTGAGCTTAAATATGGAAAACTTACAGAACTTGAAAATAAATTAAAGGAAAAAGAAAAAGACCAAGAAAATAATTCATCTATTAAAGAAGAAGTAACAGATGAAGATATAGCAGATGTAGTTTCAAATTGGACAAATATTCCTGTAAATAAACTTGTTGAAAGTGAAAGAAGTAAAATTTTGGGACTTGCTGACAAGTTGCACGAAAGAGTTATTGGACAAGATGAAGCCGTTGATAGCGTATCAGATGCAATTATCAGGGCAAGATCTGGACTAAAAGATATAAATAAACCAATCGGTTCATTTATTTTCCTTGGACCAACGGGAGTTGGTAAAACAGAGCTTGCAAAATCACTTGCAGAGGCTATGTTTGATAGCGAAAAAAATATGATTAGGATTGATATGTCAGAATATATGGAAAAATATTCTGTATCAAGATTAATAGGAGCAGCTCCTGGTTATGTTGGCTACGAAGAGGGCGGTCAATTGACAGAAGCTGTAAGACGAAATCCTTATTCAGTAATTTTGTTTGATGAAATTGAAAAAGCTCATCCTGATGTTTTTAATATTTTACTACAAGTTTTGGATGACGGAAGACTTACAGATAGCCAAGGAAGAACTGTTAATTTTAAAAATACAATTATAATTATGACATCAAATATTGGTTCTTCATATTTAATTGATGGATTAAAAGAAGATGGAAGTATTGATGAAGAAAACAGAAAACTTGTCGATTCATCTTTAAGAAATTCTTTTAAACCAGAATTTTTAAATAGAATTGATGATATTGTAATGTTTAAACCATTAACATCAGATCAAATATATAAAATTATTGATTTACAAATTGCAGATATTTCAAAAAGACTTGAAAGTCGTGAAATTACAATCGAACTTAGCAAGAAAGCTCACGAATATATTTTAGATAAATCCTACGACGTTGAATATGGTGCAAGACCAATTAAAAGATTCTTGCAAGCAAATATTGAAACAAATCTAGGAAGAAAAATTATTGAAGGAAATGTAATGGAAGGCGATCATGTCATAATAGATTTAGATAAAAATAATGAATTAGAATATCAAGTTAAAAATTAAGAATAAATATAAAAAGAGAAAATTTCTTTTTGAGATTTTCTCTTTTTATTTTGTTTAAATTACCAGAAAAAATATTTTTTTAAATAAAATTTTCAATTATATTTATTCAACGAAGTATTTGAAAGCCCAATAAATTTTAAAAAATATGCAGGCAAAAAAACCTAAAATACACAAGATATTGTGGCTCTTGTTTTAATATATCTATATATGGTATACTATAAGAGTATTAAAAAAGGAGTGCAAAATGGTTAAAGTTGTTAAAAGAAATGGTCAAAAGGTGGATTTTGACAAAGAAAAAATAAAAATAGCTATAGAAAAAGCTATGAATTCTCCAAATGGTGTTTATATAGAAAATCAAGCAGAACAAATAGCAGATGAAATTGAAAAAAGAGCAGAAAATAAAAGAGAAATTTCAATTTATCAAATCGAAGATCAAGTTTATTATAAACTAATCGACAAAAAAAATCCTGCAACAGCAAAATCATACGAAGCTTATAGGTCAGTCCATGCTTATAAAAGAGAAGCAAATACAACAGATGATGATATAATAGGTCTACTTGAAAGAACAAATATTGATGTAATGGATGAAAATTCCAATAAAAATCCATTGATTGCATCAACCCAAAGAGATTTGATAGCAGGAGAAGTGTCAAAAGATTTGGCAAAAAGAAAATTAATTGACGCAGACCTTGTAGAAGCTCACGAAGATGGAGCAATACATATTCACGATCTTGATTATTTGATTCAACCAATTTTTAATTGCTGTTTGGTAAATATGAAGGATATGTTAGATAACGGAACAGTTATAAATGGAAAGACAATTGAAACGCCCAAATCTTTTCAAGTAGCTTGTAATGTTATGACTCAAATTATTGCCCAAATCGCCTCAAATCAATATGGTGGTCAATCAATAAATATTTCATGTCTTTCAAAATATTTGGAAGTTTCCTATAATAAAAATTATAAGTTAGCAAAAGAAATTTTATCAAATGATGATGAGATAAAGGCAATGGCTAAAAAATTAACTCAAAGAGATTTGGAATCTGGAATTCAAACTATCCAATACCAAATAAATACTCTTATGACATCAAACGGCCAAGCACCTTTTGTGACTTTGTTTATGCACACAGACGAAAACGATCCATACTTGGACCAAACCGTAAGAATAATTGAAGAAATCTTAAAACAAAGATTACAAGGAATAAAAAACGAAGCAGGAGTTTATGTAACACCAGCTTTCCCAAAATTAATCTATGTTTTGGATGAAAATAATATAAAAAAAGAAAGCAAATATTACTACTTAACAGAATTATCTATAAAATGTACAGCAAAAAGAATGTATCCTGATTACATTTCAGCAAAAAAAATGAGAGAAAATTACGAAGGAAATGTATTTTCTCCAATGGGATGCAGGGCATTTTTGCCACCATACAAGGATGAAAATGGAAATTATAAATTTGACGGCAGATTTAATATAGGAGTTTGCACAATCAATCTCCCACAAATTGGAATTCTTGCAAAAAATGATGAAGAAAAATTCTTTGAAATTTTAAATAAGAGAATGGATCTTGTAAAAAGAGTTGGAATTTTAAGATATGAACATTTAAAAAATGTAACAAGTGATTCATCTCCAATTCATTTCCAACACGGAGCAATAGCAAGACTTAAACCTCATCAAAGAATTGAACCACTTTTAAAAAATGCTTACGCAACAGTTACTATTGGATATATAGGAATTTATGAAGCATGTAAACTTGTAAAAGGAGTAAGTCATACAAGTAAAGAGGGAAAAGAATTCGCCCTTAAAATAATGGACTTATTAAATAAGAAAAAACAAGAATGGATAAAAGAAACAGGACTTCAATTTGCAGTTTATGGAACACCAGCAGAAAATCTTACAAATAGGTTCGCCTCAATTGATAGAAAAAGATTTGGAGATATTAAAGATGTAACCGACAAGGGTTATTATACAAATTCTTTCCATGTTGATGTAAGAGAAAATATATCAGCTTTTGAAAAATTTGATTTTGAATCAGAATTTCAAGACCTATCATCAGGAGGATGTATTTCCTATGTAGAAATTCCAAATATGGCAAACAATTTAAAGGCTCTTGGAACAATCGTTGAATATATTTATAACCATATCCAATACGCAGAATTTAATACAAAATCAGATTATTGTGCAGAATGCGGTTATGATGGAGAAATGCTTTTAAATGATGATAACGAATGGTATTGTCCACAATGTGGCAATAAAGACAGGGCAAAACTAACTGTCGTAAGAAGAACTTGCGGATATTTGGGAGAAAATTTCTGGAACGAAGGAAGAACCAAAGAAATAAAAGCAAGAGTATTGCATATATAATAAAAAGTCTACGCTAGTAGACTTTTTTTATGGAGGATTTATGAGATACGGGCAAATTAGAAAATATGATGTGGCAAATGGGCCTGGGATTAGGACTTCATTTTTTGTCACAGGATGTCATGCAAATTGCAAAAATTGTTTTAATAAAGAATATATGGATCCAAATTTTGGAAATTTGTGGACAGATGAACAAACTCAAGAGATAATTTCCTATTTAAAAAAAGATGAGATAGAAGGTCTTACTATTTTGGGAGGAGAGCCTTTCGAATCGACAGAAGATTTGATTCAAATTGTAAAAAAAATTAGGGAAGAATCAGACAAGTCGATTTGGATTTTTTCGGGATTTTTGTATGAAATTTTAGTAAATATTGAAAATGCAAAAAAACTTTTATCTATGTGCGATGTATTGGTCGATGGACTTTTTATTGAAGAATTAAAAGATTTGAGATTAAAATTTAAAGGCTCATCAAATCAAAGAACAATTGACCTACAAAAATCTTTAAAAAATGAAAAAGTAATCCTTCTAGATGGGTATAATTAGAATAGAAATAAAATTTAGGAGGATTAAATGGAACTTAATAAAAAAAGAAAAGGAGTAGGTGGAATAGTTATAGCAATAATTGCAGTGATTGCTCTTGCTATAATTGTTTTAATACCTTCATATAACGGACTTGTAAAACAAAAAGAACAACTTGACGAATCCTATGCACAAGTTCAAAATGTTGTTCAAAGAAGAGCAGATTTGATACCAAATCTTGTAAGCACAGTTAAAGGATATTCAAAACACGAAAAAGATACATTAACAGAAGTAACCAACGCAAGATCAGGAATACAAAATGCAAAAGGCCCAAAAGAATTGGCTGAAGCAAATGAACAAATGTCCCAAGCGATTAGAAGTATAAATGTAGTTGCTGAGGCCTATCCAGATTTAAAGGCTGACAAGCAATTTACCCAACTAATGGATGAGCTTGCTGGAACAGAAAATAGAATTTCAGTAGAAAGAAAAAATTATAACTCAGAAGTAAAAGCATACAATACAAAAGTTAAATCATTTCCTACAAGTATTTTTGCAAAAATGATGGGATTTGATAAGGCAGAATATTTTGAAGCCGACGCATCAGCTCAAGATGTTCCACAAGTAAATTTCGGTAGCTAGGTAGATTATGAGAAAAAGAAAGAATATAATAGTAACTATTTTATTTGCCTTTATTCTTCTTTTTCTACCTCAAAAATCTTTTGCAGATGATTTGCCACAATCGCCAAATACTTATTACTATGACGAACTCAATTTAATAAACCAAGAAACCAAAGACCATCTTACAAAAGTAAACAAAGAACTTGAACAAAAAACAGGAGCTCAAGTAATTTATGTTTCCCTAAAAGATGTAGAGGATCAGCCAATGCAAGTTGGAACAGATCTTTTAAATAAATGGAAAATTGGAGATAAAGAAAAAAATAATGGAGTTTTGATTTTAATTTCCCAAAGAAAAGGCCAAGATAAAAAAGATATTTCAATTATAACAGGCTATGGAATAGAGGGAAGATTAAACGATGGTAAGGTTGGAAGAATAATTGATGAATATATGCTAGATTATATGAGAGATGGAGATTTTTCCAAAGGAATTACAGAAGGATTCAATGCAATTGTTTCACAAATTGCAGAAGAATACCAAGTAGAATTGACTGGCGATTATGACGAATATGCTAATAGGCTAAGAGAAGATAAAGACGATGAAATAGATTTAAGAACATTAATAATAATATTTATAATTTTTATGATATTCTCAAGATTTTTCGCAAGGCGAGGAGGCTTTAGAAACGGAGGATATGGAGGCTTCGGCGGTGGCTTCGGAGGATTTTCAGGAGGATCTTTTGGAGGATTTTCTGGAAGTTCTGGAGGATTTTCTGGAGGAGGTTTCTCCGGTGGAGGAGGCTCATCCGGTGGCGGCGGAGCTAGCAGAGGAATATAAAATAAGTAAGCAAATAGAAAACTATTTGCTTATTTTTTTTGCAAATTTTTTAAAATTTTAAAATTTTAAAATTAAAAATATCTAATTATTTTATTTATTAATAAAATTCTTATACTTTAAATATTTTTACTTGACTTTATATATATATATATATATATAATGGTGGCATACAAATAATATTTAAGGAGTGTAATATGAAAAATAATAAAAAATTAGTGATGGGTTCAGTTATCGCTCTAGCACTATCAGTAGGTGTTATAGCACCTAATTTAACAAAAGCAGAAGAAGCTGCTTTGGAAACAAGTAAGTTAGAAATAAAAAATGAAGCTGACAATCAAATTAAAAAAGATGTACAAGCTGAGTTAAAAAAAGATGATACTAAAGAAGCTACAGGAAACAAAGCTGATAAAGAAGATATTGGAAAAATATTAGAACAAAAAGAGGATAAAAAAGAAGAAATTAAACCTACAAATATTGCAAAAGTTAAAAAATTAGAACCTGTAACTCTAACTAATAATAAAAATGACGCTGAAGAATTACAAAAAGCTAAAGAATCAGCAAAGGCAAATATTAACGCTGCAGATTTAAGTGATTTTCAAAAAGCTCATTTTACACAAAAAGTAGACAATGCAGCTACAAAAGAAGAAGCAAAACAATATCAAATAGAAGCACAAGACTTAGCTAGTTATATACTAGAAGTAAAATATAGCTTACCAGAACTAAAAGAAGGTCAAGATATAAACGAAATTATAAACTTATTCAACAAAGCTCTTGATAAAGCACAAGTTGATAAAGTTAAAAAATCAGTAGTAGATCCTGAAGGATTCAAAGAAGATCAAGAATTAGAAAATTTAAAAACACAAACAAAAGAAGAAATCGATAAATTAGATTTAA
>NZ_KV821179.1:427-724 GCF_001815585.1 Anaerococcus sp. HMSC075B03 | reverse complement strand
CTGATGATGAAGCAATAATGAAAAAAGCATCAGAAATGCTTGATAATGCATTAACAAAAGCAGAAGTTGAAGAAGTAGTTAATAAAATAAACAAAGAAGTAGAAGATAAAAAATCAGATCCAGAAAAAGAATTAAAAGAAATTAAAGAACAAGCAAAAGAAGAAATCGATAAATTAGATTTAAGTCAAGTACAAAAAGATAAATTTAAATCATTATTAGATGAAGCAAAAGATAAAAATGCAGTAAATAAAGTAAAAGAAGATGCACAAGAATTATTAGATGCAATAATTGATGCAA
>NZ_KV821179.1:0-327 GCF_001815585.1 Anaerococcus sp. HMSC075B03 | reverse complement strand
GATAAATTAGATTTAAGTCAAGTACAAAAAAATCATTTCAAATCATTAATAGACAAAGCTAAAGACGAAAAAGCAGTAAATAAGGTAATAGAAGATGCTAAAGAATTATTAGATGCAATAATTGATGCAAAATTTAATAAATTAGCACCAACTGATGATGAAGCAATAATGAAAAAAGCATTAGAAATGCTTGACAATGCTTTAACAAAATCAGATGTTGAAGATATAATCAATAAAATAAACAAAGAAGTAAAAGCAGCAAAAGATTTGAAAGATGCAAAAGAAAAAGCAATTAAGGAATTAAAAGCAGCTGGAATTACAGGACAA
>NZ_KV821178.1:88684-192122 GCF_001815585.1 Anaerococcus sp. HMSC075B03 | reverse complement strand
ACCTGTTTGAGATAATATGCCTGTATTTATATTTGAATGTCTTAATACTCCGTTATCTTCAAATACAGATTTTAATACGTAACCATCACTTCCTAAATAATACGCTACTTTTGGCCCAAAGGTTATTATTTGGTTTACATATAGTTCTCCATTTTTTTTACAAAAATATCTTTTGCCATCATAGTCTATCCAACCAGTATCAACAAGTTTATTATTATCTATGTTCATACAATAAATTTTTCCGTTTTCTTTATAAATTTTAAAACGTTTTTGATTTAGATTCGATTGACTTTTTACATTATCAAATGACTTATCATCTGATATGCTCAAACTTTCTTCGTTTTCAACATTTTTAGTAATATTTGTTGAATCTTTTTTATCTTCTATATTATCTATTTTTTCTTGATTATCTTTGCTGATACTGTTATTTAAATCACTGTCTTTTTCTTTTTCATCATCTATTGATTCTTTTTCATTTATTATAGTTTTGTCGACAGAATTTTGATTTTCGTTCTCTAAGCTATTTTCTTTAGAAGAATTTATTGTTTCTTCATTATTTAATTTATCATCAGAACTTAAATCTGATTCAATCTTATAATTTATTGATATTTGATCTACAGCTTTTTGCACTCCATCATCAGCATAGCTAATAGCAGAACTTCCTACTAACATAATTGCTGACAAACTAATTATTTTTGCAATTTTCTTCACTCAATTTCTCCTTAAATATTGATTTCTTATTTTAAATCTTAAAAACTACACACTTTTTTTATGTATAGTCACTTTTTATATCATATTACACAAAAAAATAAAAAGCAAGAGTTTGAAATACAAAAATTTTATAAGTTAATAAGATGAAGTTATTTACTAAACGCAAATCTATATTAATATAAAATTTAATTATTTTTAGGCATATAAATTTCTACGTGTTTTTCTAATATTTCTATTTGGCATGGAAGTTTTTCGTTTATTTCTCCATCCATGTCTAATTCTATTTTTTTATCTTCCAAATTTTTTATTGAAAGTTTTTTGCAGGTAAATGATTTTATATTTTCATTTTCGTCTACTTTACCAAATAGCATATCTTTTGCTGCATCTACTTTTGACATTATTCCTTCGTCTGTCATCACAAATACATTTAAATATCCATCGCTAAGATCCGCATCATCTTTAGAAAATTCTAGATTGCCAATTTTATTTACTGTCATAACATATACCAAAGATGCTTTGCATTCAAAAGATTTATCTTCGTATTCAATTTTTATATCTACTGTTTCATCTTTTGGTAATGTTTTTAAAACATTTTTAACGTAAGCAAATCCTCCCAATTTTTCTTTTTCTTTTGAATCTGTTGATGTTGTTGCTTCTATTAATTTTCCAAAACAAACATAGTAAGAAAAATATGTGTCGTTACATTTACCTATATCGACTTTTTTTGTTTTTTCAAATGATAATTTTTCAATCGCCTCACAAAGATCATTTGAACCACCTATTAATTGCATATAGGTGTTATTTGTTCCACCTGGCAATAATCCGATTTTTGGTCTGTAGTCCATTTTGGAAACCCCATTTATTACTTCATTAAATGTTCCATCTCCTCCAACTACAAATATTGAATCAAATTTTTCTTCGCAAGCAGTTTTTGCAAAATTTTCTCCGTCATTTTCTTTTTGTGTTTTTTTATCAATAATTTCATCAAATTTATCTTGTAATTTTTCTTTTAATTTTTCCATAAATTCATCATTTTTTCCATCGCCTGAATTTGGATTTTCAATTAGCATACATTTTTTCATAATATCTCCTTGTGTGAGTTATTTTAATTTTATTATTTATTTCTACTTTTAAAATATACCCAAATTTAAATCAATTAAAAACAGAATAAAATATTAAAAATTTTTAAATTTCTAAATATTTTATTCTGCAAATTTAAAATTATATATCTATTGATAAATATATTGGTGTATGATCTTGTCTATCTCCAGAATCTATCATATTAGATTCTTTTATTTTATCTTTTATTCTATCTGATACTATAAAATAATCTATTCTCCAGCCAGAATTATTAATTTTACTTGTCTTTACTCTTTGTGCCCACCAAGTATATTTTCCTTCAACATCTCCATGAATATGTCTAAATGTATCTACAAAACCTTTGTTTAATAAATTTGTAAATCCATTTCTTTCTTCATCTGTAAATCCAGCTGATTCATGATTATTTTCTGGATGTTTCAAATCAATTTCTTTGTGTGCAACATTAAAATCTCCGCAAGCAATTACTGCTTTATTTTTGTCTAAATTTTCCAAATAATTTGCAAATTTTTCATCCCAAATTTGTCTTAAGCCAAGTCTGTTTAGACCATTTCCTGCATTTGGTGTATAAACTTGTGTCAAATAAAAATTTTCAAACTCTAAAGTAATAATTCTTGCTTCTTGATCCATTGTATCTGGAGCATCCAAAACTGGAAAAGTAATTTTTGTTTGAAGATTTTTTTTATAAAGCGTTAAACATCCTGCGTATGATTTTCTTGCAGGCTCTTGAGAGCTTACCCATGCATAATCATAAGATGGAAAATATTCTTCCAAAATTTTTTGATGTTTTTTGCTAGGACCAGTTCTTGGTAATTTTGTTTCTTGAAGACAAATCACATCGGCGTCTTCACTAATTATAGTTTTTAAAACATCCCTAGACATAACAGCTCTATTTGAATCACTTGTAAGAGCAGCATTTAGGGAATCTATATTCCATGAAATAAACTTCATTGTATCTCCTTTAATTTGTATTATTAAAAATATTTTACCAAAACTTTAAAATATTACCAATTTATTATCAAAAATAAATATTAACTTCTTAAAATTAGGGTATTAATTTAATATAAAAAAATTGGAGGTTAATATGAAATGGAAAAATAGGAGAAAAAGTTCCAATGTAAATAGAGGCTCTGGTGCACCAGTTGTTTTTGGTGGTGGAATTGGTGGGCTTATTTTAGTTCTTATTTTATATTTTCTTGGAGCAGATCCTTCTGTTATAAATAATAAAAATGTAAATGAAACACAAGAAAATAGATATGAAGAAAATATTTCTGAAGGTCAAAAAGAATTGGAAGATTTTCTTTCTGTTGTTCTTGCTGATACAGAAGATATGTGGCATGAAAAATTTTCTGAATATAATTTAACTTACAAGGAGCCTAGCATGACTCTTTATACAAAAACAACAAAGTCATCTTGTGGAATAGCTCAATCTGGTATGGGACCATTTTATTGTCCCCTTGATGAAGCTATCTACATTGATGTTTCTTTTTACGATGAATTAAAAAATACATTTGGAGCTGGTGGAGATTTTGCTTTTGCTTATGTCCTTGCTCACGAAGTTGGTCATCACGTTCAAAATGAATTAGGAATATTAAATCAAACTCAACAACTTCAAAAAGAATTATCCGAAAAAGATTACAATAAATATTCAGTAGCTCAAGAATTGCAAGCCGATTATTTTGCTGGAGTTTACGCATATTTTTCAAAAGAAAATGGATATTTAGAAAAAGGAGATATTGAAGAAGCAATGAAAGCTGCATCATCAATTGGAGATGATAAAATTCAAAAAATGTCTGGCTCAAATATAAATCCTGATAAATTTACTCACGGCTCAAGCAAAGATAGAAAAAATGCTTTCGATATGGGATATAAATATCATGACATAGAACATTCCATGGAATTTTACAAAAATTTGGATTATGAAATTAAAATTAATATTTAAAATAAAAAAGATAAGCTTTTGAAGTGAACCTAAAAATCCAGAATACGGATTGAGTAGTTCACTTCATTTTTTAGCTTATCTTTTTTATTCCTATAAATTTTTAGTATCTAAAATTACATTAAACATAAATTCGCTTAGTTTATTGTCGTTTGCCTTATAAAACATTTCTTTGCCTTCTCTTTTTGATGAAATAAGTCCTGCTGTTTTTAAAATTTTTAGGTGATGGCTTATAGCAGGAGATGACATTCCCATAATTGCAGCTATATTTATTACGCATTCTTTTCTATGGCATAAAAGCCAAAAAATTTGTAATCTTTTTGGATCTCCCAAATGTCTGAAAGCTTTAGAAATATCTGATGCCTTTTCTTCTTCTAATAAAAAATCAATTTTGTCATCGTTTTTATAATGTTTATGTGGTAATTTCATTTATTTCTCTCCTTATTTATACTTTACCACAAAAATATAATTTAATTTAAATTTTTTTGTTGACTTTACATAAATAATCTTGTATTATGAACTTAGATACAATTAAATATTTGTTTAATTGTAAATTTTTAATTAAAGGAGAATTTTTATGAAAAAATCTTACAAAATTGAAGTGGATTGCCCTTCATGTGCAAATAAAATGGAAATCGAAGCTAAAAATACAGATGGAGTCAAAGACTGTACCATTAACTTTATGATGTTAAAAATGAAAGTTACATTTGAAGATGGTGTGGACGAAAAAGAAGTAATGGAAAATGTCTTGAAAAATTGTAGAAAAATTGAAAAAGATTGTGAGATTTATTTTTAAGGATAAATTATGAGTAAAAAACAAAAGAAAAATTTAAGCAGAATTATTTTATCTGCTGTGATTTTAATTATTCTTCAATTTACAAATTTTGATAGAACTTTAAATCTTTTTTTGTATTTAATATCTTATCTTTTGGTAGGTTATGATGTTTTGCTTGAGGCGTTTAATGGGATTAAAAATAAACAAGCTTTTGATGAATCTTTATTGATGTCGATTGCAACCATTGGCGCAATTATTCTTGCTATTTATACAAAAAGCAATGATTTTGTAGAGGCTGTTTCTGTTATGCTTTTTTATCAAATCGGCGAATTTTTTCAATCTTATGCTGTTGGCAAAAGTAGAAAATCTATTGCTGATTTAATGGACATTGCTCCTGATTATGCAAATATTGAAGATGAAAATGGAAATATAATTGAAGTTGATCCAGATGAAGTAGAAATCGGTTCATTAATTATAATCAAGCCAGGAGAAAAAGTTCCTTTGGATGGAATTGTAATTGATGGAGAATCTTCTCTTGATACAAAAGCTTTGACTGGAGAATCTCTTCCAAAAGATGTTAAAAAAGATTCAGAAATATATTCAGGTTCAATTAATTTAAATGGATTGTTGAAAGTTAAAACTACAAAAGAATTTGGAGAATCTACTGTTACAAAAGTTTTAGAATTAATTGAGGATGCGTCTGAAAGAAAATCAAAATCTGAAAATTTCATTACAAAATTTGCAAGAATTTATACACCAGTAGTTGTTTATCTTGCACTAGCCTTAGCATTTTTGCCAGGAATAATTTTATTTTTAATAGGTCAAAGTCCAAATTTTTCTTCTTGGATTTATAGGGCTTTGATATTTTTAATAATTTCTTGTCCATGCGCTTTGGTAATTTCTATTCCCCTATCTTTTTTTGCGGGGATTGGAGCAGCAAGTAAAAAAGGAATTCTTGTTAAAGGCTCAAATTATATGGAAGTTTTGTCAGAAGTTGACCAAATTATTTTCGATAAAACTGGAACACTAACAAAAGGTTCTTTTGAAGTAACAGCTATTCATCCAGAAAATTTATCAGAAAAAGAACTCCTCCATATAGCAAGTCATGTTGAAAGATATTCAACTCATCCTATTGCAGATTCTTTGAGAAAGGCTTACCCAAATGAAAAAGATGATTGCAAAGTCGAAGATATAAAAGAAATTTCAGGATATGGAATTAGTGCAAAAGTAAATGGCGATTTGGTTTATGTTGGAAATACAAAAATGATGAATAAATTTTCTATAGAATGGAAAGCTTGTAAAAAAATCGGAACTATTATCCACGTTGCAATAAATAATGAATATCAAGGTCATATCGTTATTTCAGATACTATTAAAGAAAATTCCAAAAAAGCTATAAAAGATTTGAAAAATAATCATATAAATAAAACTATAATGCTTACAGGAGATTCCAAAAAAGTTGGAGAAAATGTAGCTAATGAATTAGGATTGGATGATTATTATTGTGAGCTTCTCCCTCAAGACAAGGTTCAAATTCTTCAAAATATTTTAGAAAATAAAAATGATGAAAATAAAAAAATTGCCTTTGTTGGAGATGGAATTAATGATGCCCCATCACTTACCAGAGCAGATGTAGGAATTGCTATGGGAGCTATGGGTTCAGATGCAGCAATTGAAGCTGCTGATGTGATTTTGATGGATGATGATCCAGGAAAAATTCCAACGGCCATAAAAGTTTCAAAAAAATGTCTAAGAATTGTAAAAGAAAATATATATTTTTCAATCGGTGTGAAAATTATAGTTTTAATTCTTGGAGCTTTGGGACTTACTTCAATGTGGGCTGCAATTTTTGCAGATGTTGGCGTTACAATTATAGCTGTATTAAATGCTATGAGATGTATGTATTTAAAATAGTAAAATGATTAAAGCAGTTTTAATTGATATAGATGATACGATTTTTGATTTTGAAAAATGTTCCAAAAATTCTTTTTTAAAAACTTTAGAAAAATTCAATTTAAAATTTAAAGAAGAAGATTTTTCTTATTTTAATAAGGTTAATGATATTTTATGGACCAAGCAAAAATTAGGAGAGATTAATATAAAAGAAGTTTTTATAAAAAGAGATTATTTGATGGGTAAATATTTTAATCTAGATATAAAAAAAGGATTTTTCAATGATTTATTTGTAAAATTTTTATATGATGAAATTGAAATGGTCGATGGAATTGAGGATTTATTATTATATTTATCGGATAAATACAAAATTTTTACTGCAAGCAATGGGATATATAAAATGCAGGAAAATAGGTTAAAAAAATCAAATCTTGATAAGTATTTTGATAAAATTTTTGTATCAGATAAAATCGGTTTTGAAAAACCAGACAAGAAATTTTTCCAAAAAATAATGGATCTTACAAATTTTTCAAATGATGATTTAATCATGATTGGAGATAGCATAAAATCAGACATAATTGGTGCAAAAAATTCAAAAATCAAATCTATTTATTTTAATAAGGAAGACAAAAAAATTTCAGATAAAAATTTCACTTATCAAGTAAAAAATTTATCTGAAATTAAAAAAATATTGTAAAAAAGTGCGAAATCTTTTCGCACTTTTTAAATTTTATAATTTTATATCTTTTCCTTCAAGAATTAAATTCATATTTCTAGCTGAGCACATTGCCCCACACATGGTGCAAGTATTTTCTTCTTCTGGACTTGATGAAGCTCTATATCTTCTACATTTTTCAGGATCTATTGCAAGTTCAAACATTCCTTCCCAATCAAGTTTTTGCCTTCTCTTGCTCATTTCAAGATCCCATTTGCTTGCATCTTTTAATTTTGCAATATCTCCAGCATGAGCTGCAATTTTTGCTGCAATAATTCCTTCTTTTACGTCATTTACATCTGGAAGTTTTAAATGTTCTGCTGGTGTTACATAGCAAAGGAAATCTGCCCCGTGACTTGCTGCAATTGCTCCTCCAATTGCACTTGTAATATGGTCATATCCTGGAGCAACATCACAAACCAAAGGTCCCAAAACATAAAATGGTGCGTTGTGGCACAATTTTTTTTCAAGTTTCATATTCATTTCAATATCATTTATTGGAACGTGACCTGGTCCTTCAATTATTACTTGAACATCTTTCTCCCACGCTCTTTTTGTAAGCTCTCCAAGAGTAATTAATTCTGCAATTTGAGCAGGATCTGTTGCATCATGAATTCCACCTGGTCTTAAAGAATCCCCAAGTGATAAGGTAACATCATATTCTCTTAAAATATCCAAAAGTTCATCATAATATTCATAGAATGGATTTTCTTTATCATTCATTTTCATCCAACCAAATAAAAGTGAACCACCACGAGATACAATTTCATTTACCCTTCTATTTCTCATAAAAATTTCAGCATTCGCCCTATTTATTCCACAGTGAATTGTAACAAAATCAACTCCATTTTCAGCATGGTTTCTTACAACATCCAAAAATTCTTTTGCTTTTATAAAACTTAAACCCTTATCCAAAAACCCAACAGCATCATACATAGGAACAGTCCCAATCATTGCTGTAGATTTTTCAATTAATCTTTTTCTAAATTCTTGAGTTTTACCATAATTTGACAAATCCATAATAGATTCAGCGCCCATTTTTAGTGCCATATCAACTTTTTGCATCTCAAGATCAAGATCGTTTAAGTCTTTTGAAATTCCCAAATTTACATTGATTTTTGTCTTTAATCCTGTTCCAATTCCTTCTGGAGAAATAGAATTGTGATTTTTATTTCTAGGAATTACAATTTCGCCTTTGGCTATTTTTTCTAAAAGAAATTCTTCACTAACATTTTCTTTTTTGGCAACAATTTTCATCTCTTCAGTTACAAAACCATGTTTTGCAGCTTCCATCTGTGTCTTATATTTCATAAATTAAAAAAACCTCCTAAAATTACTTATAGGAGAATAAATATGCTTCATCCCTTGCAGGCATTATCCTGTCCGGTTTGATGGTCGAAGTCGAACTTCCTCTCAGCACATAGCTCCCATAGATCATTAATTTACAATTATCATTATAGTAGAAAAAAGAAATTAAGTAAAATAAAGCTTAAATTTTTGCAAAAAATAGAGCCATAATAATATGACTCTATACTAATTATTTATTTAAATAATTTTCTAAATTTTTAATAGCTTTTTTTATATTTTCAGCTTTAAATCCCTTGTTTTCATTTCCAATTAGAATTTTTATATCATTTTCATCCATTTTACAAATATCTGATAATTGTTCATAACTTAAATTAGAATTTTTTGCTAGCTTTTTAAACTTATCTATACTTTTATAAAAAGATTTTTCATAAAATGCCTTAGACATATTAGATAAAAATAAACCAAGAAGTCCAGCGTAAATATTTATCATTTTATATAGAGCAAAGCAAATTATTATATCACAAATTCCAAAAAGAAAATATTTATAATATAATTTATTCATCCAAAACCTCTTGGGCAAGTTTATAATTTTCTTCAAGATCCTTGCATGATTTATCAAACATTTCTTGTTCCTTTTTAGAAATGTCCATCTCAAGAATTTTTTCACAACCATTTGCCCCAATTACTGCAGGAACTCCTGTGTATAAACCCTTGTTATTATATTCTCCATCAAGATAAGCTGATGTCATTATAATTTTCTTTTCATCCAATAAAATTGCCCTTGTAAAATCAAGCAAGCAATTTGCAATTCCAAAATGAGTTGCACCTTTTCCTTTTATAATTTGAAAAGCCTTGTCCCTAATTTTTTCAGAAACTTCTTCTTTAAACTTATCCTCATTGTCAATATCATCTAAAAATTTATCAATAGAAATTCCCTTAATTCTTGCATTTGACCACAAAGCAACTGATGAATTGCCATGCTCTCCTATTACATAAGCTTCAACATCTTTTGGATTACAAGAAACTTCTTTTGCCAAAAATTGGATAAATCTTGCCGTATCAAGATTTGTTCCACTTCCTACAATTTTATTATAAGGAAGACCTGAAACTTTTTGAACAACTTTTGAAATAACGTCAACTGGATTTGTTGCAAGCAAAATTATTCCATCATAACCATTTTCAATAACTTTTGGAATTGTATCAACAACCATCCTAGTTGCAATTTTTATATCATTTAATCTATTTGTAAGATTTTTTTGGCTATTTCCATAACACAAAACAACCAAATCAGCATCTTTACAATCTTCATAAGAACCTTCCTTAACCAAAGTTGGAGATTCAATTTTGCAACTTGCATCCATCAAATCATTAACATCTGCAATCGCCTTGTCCTTATCTATATCAATTATTGAAAGAGTACTTGCAAGTCCAGAATTAACCAAGGCAAACGCATAAGAAGATCCTACAAATCCACTACCAATCAAAACTACTTTTCTTCCTAACTTATTCATAAATACCTCCATCTACTTAACTTTACTTTTTGATTATACGATTTTATTTTTTAAATGAAATATTTTTTAAAATTTCTAGCTTATTTTACTTAACATATTTGTTAATATTTTGGAAAAATAAAAAGGGGCTGTTGCAAAATTATGAATAACTATCGTCCCATCATTAGAGGGTTCTCTTAGAAAATTTTTGGCATAGCCTGCCGGCTCATGGAGGCGATTAGCCCGTCGGCTTAGTGAGACTTTCCGTGGAGGTTCCTCTAATGATTTGGGACGATTTATTTATTCTGCAACAGCCCCTTCTTAGAATTTTATATTTTAAAATTTTTATATTCGCCCTCATCAGTATAAAGACTATTATTTTCCTTATCCCAAACAGGCTTTTTACCTTCTTGTTTTTGTTTTTCATAATCATCTAAAACAGTTTTTACGGATTTAAACAAAAACATTAATGTTATTACATTTATAAATACCAAAATTCCTACAAAAACATCAATCAATCCCCAAACTCTATCAAGAGACATTTTTGTAGAAACTATAAACATTACAGCTGCAAAAATTCTATAAATCCAAAGTGGAATTTTAAAATTTTCTTTGAATATATGAATTACATTAGCTTCTCCATAAAATAAATCCGCAATTAATGTTGTAAAGCCAAAAAATGCCATAGCAAAAGCAACAACCCATCTTCCAACTATCCCGATTTGTGCAGAAAAAGCATCTTGAACAAGATTTATTCCGTCAGATCCATTTCCCAAAACACCAGTTAATAAAATAGCGAAAGCTGTAAGTGAACAAATTATACAAGTTGTCACAAAAGTTCCAAACATTCCCAAAAATCCTTGTTCTGCTGGATGGTCAACGTCAGCTGATGAATGCATAATTCCTGCAATTCCATTACCTGCATCGTTTGAAAATAATCCTCTTGCAACTCCATTTCTAAAAGCTTGCATTACACTATGACCAACAATTCCTCCAACAGCAGCTTGTGGACTAAAAGCTGATTTAAAAATTAATGCAATCACAGAAGGAAGTTTACTAATATTTGTAATTATAATTATAAAAACAATTATTACATAAAAAGCTGCCATAATTGGCACCAAAAATCCTGTAACTTTTGTAAGTCTTTTTACTCCACCAATAGTAATTACTCCTGCAAGAATTGTTACAATTACTCCTACTATAATTGGATTAAAATCAATAACATCCTTAAATCCATTTGCTATTGAATTTGTTTGCATAAAAGCTATACATAGTCCTACTCCAATTATATATAAAAATGCTGTTATAATTGATAAAACTCTTTTGCCCAAACCATTTCTAATATAATATGCTGGACCTCCCCTATAAGTTCCATCAGATAATTTAACCCTATAAACTTGACCTAAAACTGTTTCGGCAAATGTGATTACCATACCTAAAATTGAAGTAACCCACATCCAAAAAATCGCACCAGGGCCACCAGCTACAAGAGCAGAAGCAACTCCTACCAAAGAACCTGTTCCCACTTGTCCACCAACAGCAGCAGCCAAAGCTCCAAAGCCTGAAACATTATCATCACTTTTTAAATTTTTCTTCAAAACATCTTTTATATCTTTAGCATATCTTATCTGAGGAAAACCTAATCTTATTGTATAATAAAGACCTACTCCTAATAAAACATAACCAATAATATTGCTCCACAAAAAATCTGCAATACCAATTATGTTATCTAATAAAAACATAAATCCTCTCTTTCTTAAATATCATTTTTATCCATATTTTTTATGTTAGTTTCTAATTATACTTGACTTAATCTTTAATGTAAAATAATTTATTTTTTAATTAATTTTTTCAAAAAATAAATTACAGTAAAAAAGCTCTTACAAAATAAAAATCGCCCCTAATTAGAAATAAATCTTAATTTTTAAAATTTTTAAGATAAAATTCTAATTAAGGACGATTGTATTTATACCTTTACAAAAATCACAAAATTATTTTTTACTTTTATTTAAACACAACATAAAAATAAAAATTACAATTGCTCCAAAAACTATTGGAATTAAAGCTGATTGTGTAAAGCCTGCTATTATAAAAGAAATTGTAGCTATTGATGCAACAGTTATTCCATAAGGCAGTTGAGTTCTTACATGATCGACGTGAACGCATCCTGCACCTGCTGATGACATAATTGTCGTATCAGAAATTGGAGAAATATGATCTCCACAAACCGCTCCCGAAAGACAAGCTGAAATTCCAATAAAAAATATTGGATCTGTTGGATCAAACATTGATGCTACAATTGGAATTAAAATTCCAAAAGTTCCCCAACTTGTACCAGTCGCAAAAGCCAATAAAATTGCTACGACAAATATGACGGCTGGCAAAAATGTGCTAAGTCCACTTGCTGCATTTGTCATAAGATTGCCAACAAATTTTGTTGAGCCTAACAAATCATTTGAAATATTTTTTAAGCTTGTAGCCATTGTCAAAATCAAAATCGCAGGAACCATTGATTGAAAACCTTCAGGGATTGCATCCATAGATTTTTCAAAACTTATAACTTTTCTTATCAGAAAATAAATTATCGTAATAATTAAAGCTATAATTGCTCCCATTGGAAGAGCAACTGTCGAATCAGTATTTGCAAAAGCATTTACAAAATCCATATAAAATTCACTAGATTTATCAAAAAATCCACCAATATGAACTAAAGACAAAACAGAAATTATAATAAGACTTAAAATTGGAAAAACTAAATCAATAACTTTTCCTTCAGGATTACCATCTTCTGCACTAACTTCTGATTCTACTATATTTCCCAAATCTCCATCATTAATTGCCCTATCTTCAAATTCTTTCATAGGACCATAATCTCTTCCAAAAAGAATAAGAGATATAACAAAAAACAAAGTTAAAATAGAATAAAAATTATAAGGAATTGCCCTTATAAATAATTCAATTCCAGAAAGACCTGTGCCTTGTGCATATCCAGAAACTGCTGCAGCCCATGATGAAATTGGTGCAATCATACAAATTGGAGCTGCTGTTGCATCTATAAGATAAGCAAGTTTTGCTCTAGAAATTCTGTGAGAATCTGTAATTGGTTTCATTACAGAACCTGATGTCAAACAATTAAAATAATCATCAATAAAAAGCATAATACATAAAAAATATGTTGCAAGTTGTGAGCCTTTTCTTGATTTTATCTTTTTATCAGCCCATTGACCAAATGCTTTTGACCCTCCAGAATGATTTATTAATACTACTAAAATTCCCAAAACTATCAAGAAAATAAAAATTCCTGAAGTTTGTGAAATAGAATTAGTTAGACCTTTTACAACAATATTATCTAAAAATTTTGCCAAAGATCTTTTTGATGCTAATATAGCTCCTATTACAATCCCCAAAAATAAAGAAGAATATACTTCTTTTGTCATAAGTGCCATTAAAATTGCCACAACTGGGGGTAATAACGCCCAAATACTAGCATAAGTTTCAATACCACTTTCTACAATAAATATTGAAACAATTATCGGTGCTAAAGAAATTACCAACAGTAATGGTAATTTTCTTTTTTTGTTCATTTTAAAACTCCTCTCGAATTTAAATTGCAAAAAAAGCCATGACGCATGCCATGACTTAAATATTAAACTATATAAAATAATTATAAACCACGACAGCTCTCCATAAAAATATGGCAGTCCGACAGATATTCTCCAATCGTCCCGGCAACTTTAAGTCTTGGGCAGACTCAAAATCCCTCGGTGGATTACCCTTTCAAATATTTTCGATTCCCAAAAAAATATTTTACTAATGTTTTCCGCACCTCTATCACGCTTGTTCAATTGCACTATGAATACTACCATTAATGAGTTGTTTTGTCAAATTGCAACAATCTTTAACAAGCTAACGGTTAAAATTTATTTATTTTTTTGTAATTAATTCCAATAATCAAGTTTTTCTTTCACACCAATATCTTTTGCTTTAAATATTGGATTTTTTCCACTTGCTTTTTGCTTTTCATAATCTTTTAAACAATCAATAGCTTTTTTAGATAAAATTAAAATTGAAGGTAAATTTATTAAAGCCATTATTCCCATCAACAAATCAGAAATATCCCAAGCAAGTTTAACTTCGCTCATAGCTCCAAATAAAATTACAATTACTGCAAACAATCTAAATATTATCATAAAAACTTTTGATGGTGTTTTTTTATTTATATAAGCAAGGTTACTATCTACATAAAATAAATTTCCAATCAAGGTTGTAAAGGTAAATAAAGCTAAGGAAAAAGAAATAAAATAATTTCCAAATCCACCCAACAAAGTTGAAAGACTTTCTTGAACATAAGGAGCTCCACTTAAAGCCTCGCTTGGTTCAATTCCAGAAGAAAGACACATAAAAGCTGTAGCTGAACAAATTAAAAGCGTATCAATAAAAACTGAAAGCATTTGAACCAATCCTTGTTTTACAGGATGAGAAATATTTGCACTTGCAGCAGCATTTGGTGCTGAACCAATACCAGCTTCGTTTGAATAAAGCCCTCTTTTTATTCCATACATCATTGAAGAAGATGCAAGGCCTGCAAAAATCGCCCTAAAATTAAAAGCATCCTTAAAAATATTTGAAAAAACAGTTGGAATATAAGAAATATTTACAACTATCATAATAATAGCCACCAAAATATAAATAATTCCCATAAAAGGAACTAAAGTTGATGTAAATTTAATTATTCTATCCCCACCACCAAAAATACAAATTCCAGTAATGATAGCAAGAATTAATCCAATAATAAATGGAGTTTTGTTTGGATCATAAAAATCATAAGCAATAAAAGAAGTTTGAAGATTAAAAGATGCAAGCATATTAAAACCAATTGCATAAGTCAAAATCAAACTAATAGCAAAAATAATTCCAAGTGTTCTAGATTTTAAACCTTGTTCAATATAATAAGCAGGTCCACCATAAGATTTATTATTTTCATCTCTTTTTTTATAAATTTGTGCAAGAGTAGATTCAATAAAAGCACTTGCTCCACCAATTATCGCAACAATCCACATCCAAAAAACTGCACCATAACCTCCTAGGCAAATTGCTGTAGAAATTCCTACAATATTTCCAGAACCAACTCTAGATGCAGTAGAAACCATCAAGGCTTGAAATGAAGAAACGGCACCTTCCTCTTCAGGTTTTTCCATTACAACATTAATTGATTCTTTCAATAACCTAACTTGTAAAAAGTTAGTCTTGAATGTAAAATAAAGACCTATCAAAAGCAACAAAATTATTAATATCGGATAATAAAGAATTTCATTTATAGGCCCTATAAAATTACTAATTTTTGTTAACATATTCCCTCCTTTAATTTATCACAATAATACAAAAATGTATTAAAGTCATAATAAGATAGTAAAATTATATCACAAATTAATTTTCAAGTAAATTTTCTTTATCCATTTATAAAAATATAAAAATAATCGAGTCTCCCCGATTATTTTCTAATATCTTTCTTTAATTTTTTCATTCTCTTTAAATGTGTACAAGAATTTAAAAACTACTGTTGTTATAACTAAAACAAATAGGCTTGGCAATAGCCATGAAAGTCCCTCTTCATATAATGGTAAAGATTCAACTAAATTTGTGACAAACCACAATTTTATTCCAAATGAATTATTTAACACTTCTACTAATGGTATTAAAACTGATAAGCTTGCTGTAAATAGGTAAGATTCTTTTGAATAATTTATTAAATCATGGCTTATTCCCATTAGGATTAAAACTAAAGCTACTGGATATATTA
Organism: Anaerococcus sp. HMSC075B03; assembly: GCF_001815585.1. NCBI lineage: Bacteria > Bacillati > Bacillota > Tissierellia > Tissierellales > Peptoniphilaceae > Anaerococcus > Anaerococcus sp. HMSC075B03. Next base: position 176,393 of record NZ_KV821178.1, on the reverse strand, counting down.
TTGTTAATAATGGAACTGAAAATTCTAATAATTTATTTAATCCAAAATTTGCCATCAAAAATGAAAATAAAGTCCAAACTAAAACCCATTTTCTATATGATAATTTGTGGTTAAATAATGATTCAAAATATTCTCCACCACTTGTTATAAGTCCTATACAAGTTGTAAGACATGCAAGTGTAAATATTGCTGCAAGTAAAACTATTCCAAAATTTCCAAAAACATTTTTTACTGCATAAGTTAATATTACAGCGCCATTTTCTGCTCCAACAAGTTTTGATGAGCCTATCATTTCTACACTTGCAAGCATAGCATATACTAAAAATAAAACACTTCCTGCTACAAGTCCTGCTTTTATTGTATAATTTGTAACTTCATTTTTATCTTTTACTCCAAATCTTTTTATGGATTGAGCTATTACAAAACCAAAATTTAATGCAGCGACAGCATCCATAGTATTATATCCTTCCAAAAATCCCTTTACTAATGGAGCATTTTTATATTCTCCAACAGGAGCTGCTATATTTTTATCCATTGTTATCACTTTTAAAAACATAAAAACTATCATTATTAAAAGTGCAGGTGTTAAATATTTTCCAACTCTTTTGACAAGTTTATTTGGTTTTAAGCATACAAATAAGGCAACACTAAAAAATACTAAAGTATATAAAAATCTTGCAAGATTTATATTAAATCCTTGAGGTATATACGGAGCGATTGCCATTTCAAATGGAACAGATCCCGCTCTTGGTATCCCAAGTCCAGGTCCTATTGATAAATATATTGCCGTAGTAAAAACTACAGAAAATAAAGGAGAAACTCTGTTGGATAAATTTGTTAATCCTTCAGTTTTTCCTACTACTATAGCTCCCATTACAGGAAATATTACAGCAGTAACGCAAAATGCTAACAAAGAAATAAATGTAAAATATCCTGCTTGATTTCCTAAAAGTGGAGGGAAAATTAAATTTCCAGCTCCAAAAAATAAACCGAATAGCATTACACTAACTTGTAAAAATTGACTTGTTGATAATTTTTTCATTCTATACTCCAAAAAATTTATTACAATATTTATTCATTAAAAAAGTCCCTTGTCTAAAAATTAGACAAAGGACGAAAATTCCGCGTTACCACCTTTATTCTTATATAAAAATAAGCTCTTCAAGCATCAAACAATGCCGGGTTTTGATAACGCCAACCATGGCGACATATCTTACTATAACTCAGATATGCAAAAGAAAAATGATTTTCGAACTTATTTCAAAGGATGGATCTCACCAAACTCCAACTCTCTGTGCTTTTCCACAAGCCTACTCTTTTTTTCATAAATTTTTATAAATAAATTATTGTTATGGTTATTATAAGATCTGTTTTTAATATTGTCAAATATTTTTTTATAAATTATCATTTTTTAGGATAAAAATTATTTAATTGCTCCCTCAAACAATACTTTTCACATAAATTTGGCAAGGATTTTCTTTTGACCAAATTTCTTCAATTACTTCAAATTTTCTAAATCCCAAAGCTTGATAAAATTTATTTGTTTGATTATATCCATCGTCTATTCCTTCTTTTAAAGTTTTTACTTGGACAAATTCATAATTATACTTTTTTAAAATTTCAATGGATTTTTCAAATAAATATCTTCCTATATGATTTCTGTGATATTTTTTCAAAACTCCCATTACAAATATTTCAACAGTATAATCCGAAGTTTTTTTATAAACGATAAAGCCAAAATTTTTTCCATTTTCACTTGCTTTGAAAAAAATATAATCTTTAGATTTTTCTATATAATTTTTTACAGCATCCTCATCTTCAAACCATGAATTTAAATCATTTAATATGTAGGATGAAATATTTTCTTTTTCTAATTTATTTTCAACTAAACTAACTTTCATAAGTTCCTCCAAATCAATTATATATTATTTTAAATTTATTTAACATGGAAAATCTGTTAAAATTAATAAGAAAGGATGTCTTATGTTTATAATTAGAAATATTAAAATTCCATACGATTTGGATAATGATGAAAATTTAAAAAAGGCTATTGAAGAAAAAATTAATAGAAAAATTGATTCTTTTAAAATTTATAAAAAGTCAATCGATGCAAGGCGTGGTATTTTTTATGTTTATCAAGTTTTGATTGATTGTGAAATTGATAAAAAAACTAGGAAAAAATTAAAAAATGATATTGGGGAATTTGTTGAAGAGGATTTAGTTTTAGGAAATAAAAATAAAATAAATTCTGCTGTTATTGTTGGATCTGGTCCCAGTGGACTTTTTTGTGCCTATGCTCTTTGTAAAAATGGTGTTAAAGTTACTATTATTGAAAGGGGAGAAAAAATTGAAGATAGGGTAAAAACTATCAACAATTTTATTAAAAATTTAAAATTAAATCCCGAATCAAATATTCAATTTGGCGAAGGAGGCGCTGGAACTTTTTCTGATGGAAAATTAACTTCCAGATCAAAGGATAAAAGGTCTAGGGAAATTTTTAGAATTTTGGTTGAAAATGGTGCTCCCAAAGATATTTTATACACCCAAATGCCCCACGTAGGCACAGATCTTTTAAGAAAAGTTATCATAAATATTAGGAAAAAAATTATTGAAATGGGAGGGAATTTTCATTTTAATGAAATTTTTACAGATTTAAAAGTTGAAAATAACAAAATAAAATCTCTTATTACAAATAAAAATGAATACCAAGCCGACGAATATGTGCTTGCCTTGGGCAATTCTTCTCGCGATACTTTTATAATGTTAGATAAATATATTGATATTAGCCAGAAAAATTTTGCAGTTGGATTTAGGATTGAGCACTTGCAAAAAGATATTAATTTTAGCCAATATAAAATCATTGATGATAGGCTTCCTCAAGCTTCCTATGCCCTTAAATATTTTGATAAAAAGAAAAATATTTCTGTATATACTTTTTGTATGTGCCCAGGTGGCTATGTCGTTCCAGCATCAAGTGAAGAAAATCGTCTTTGTGTAAATGGAATGAGCTATCATGACAGAGGAAATTATAATTCGAATTCTGCAATTGTTTGTGCTATTGGACCAGAAATTTTGGGAGATGATAATCTTAGTGGTATTAAATTTCAAAGAGAAATAGAAGAAAAAGCTTATATGCTTGGCGGAGGAAATTTTACTGCTCCTGTGCAAAAAGTTTGTGATTACATTAATGGAGTAGTTTCTAAAGATTTGGGAGAAATTAAGCCAACATACAAGCCATCTTATAAATTTGCTGATCTAAATAAAATTTATCCAGAAAAGATCAACGAAGCTATAAAACTTGCCCTAATTGATTTTTCAAAAAAAATAAAAGCTTTCTCTGATGAAGATGCAATTCTAACAGGAGTTGAAACAAGAACTTCTTGTCCTATTAGAATTGAAAGAAATAAAAATTATTCAACTTTAAAATTTAAAAATTTAAGACCAATAGGAGAAGGTGCAGGTTATGCTGGCGGAATAATTTCATCAGCCCTTGATGGTTTAAAATGTGCAATAGAAATATTAGAAAATTGAGATGGCCTTTGCCATCTTTTTTTGACTTCATTGAATTAAATTGTTAATATTAAATTAGCTCTAAAGAAAGGAGAAGAAAAATGAACAATAATATTAAAAATAAAGAGGAAATTTGTAACTTGTAAGTGAGGAAAAGCTCCTTGACTTACTACACCAAGGAGGATGCCGTTTAGGCTTTTTATGAAAGAATTAAAATATATTTTTAAATCAATGGCTAAGTATGAGCCAAGCATGTATTTATTAATCGTACTTTACTCCATATTTATCGGCTTAAAACCATTTATATGGATTATTTCGCCTGCCTACATATTGAAAAATTACCAAAATGGACTTGATTTTATGTTAGGCTTTTTTATTTTATTATTAGTCTTATCAACGATTATAAGTTTTTTTGAATCTTTTATCATGGGTAATTACCGTATGAAAATGAATAATATCAGATATAAATATATGAATATGGTAACAAAATATGCCCTCTACCTTCCCTATGAAGAAAAAATGAAAAAATCTGAATCCGAAAAAATAAATAGTGCAAATAAGGCTGTCGACAGTCCATATCTAGGAGCAGGTGCTGTAATGATGACTTTGCCAGAATTTTTAGCATCCCTAACTTCTATTGCAGGATTTTTGTGGATTTTTTTAAAAATTGGCGGAATTATTTTATTTTTGATAATTATTTTGACAATAATTTCAACTTATATTGCAAATAAAATTCCTAGAAAATTTTCTAAATTTTGGAATGACCAAAACGAAAACTACAATAAATTTACAAAATTAAACAATGAGCTAAGATCTCCCTTATCAAAACAAGATATACTTATTTTTGATTTTATAAATGTCTTTAAAAGTTTTTACAAAAAAACCAACCAAGATAGGATAGAATACCTAGTTAGAACAGATAAAAAAACCTTTAAAATTTATAGCCTTGTAAGACTTATAAATTTTATTAGAGATGCTCTTATTATGTATTGGCTTATTACAAATCTTATGAGTGGAAAGCTTGACCTTGGCGATTTTTATGTTTATTTTACAGCTATTTTAGCCTTTGTAAATTTTAACAATTTGTTTATGTGGATTTTTAATGATTTTTTTGATAATCTTACAAGATTTAAACCGTTTTTTAAAATTATAAATCCTTATCAAAAATCTTTTGAAAATAATAATTTACCAAAAAATTTAAAAATCGATTTAGTAAATTTATCATTTAAATATCCAAACTCTGATAAATATGTCCTAAAAAATATAAATTTAACCATAAACAATAATGAATCAATAGCCTTAGTCGGAGAAAATGGAGCTGGAAAATCTACTCTTGCTCTTATTCTTGCAGGTTTTTATAAATCTTATGATGGGGAAATTTTTATTAATGGAGAAAATTTTAAAAATCTGAATTATGATTATAATAGCTTGGTTTCAGCTGTCTTCCAAGATTCACAAATTTTACCATTTTCTATTAAAGAAAATATTTTATTAAATGATTCTAATAAAAATCTAGAAAAAACTTATGGACTTACTCATTTGAATAAAATTATAGAATCTTATGACAAAAAAGATGATCAAACTCTGCTTAGAATTTTGGATGATGATGGAGTTGATCTTTCGGGTGGACAAAAACAAAAATTATATTTGGCAAGAAGTATTGAGAAAAATTCTTCAAAACTTTTAATTTTAGATGAACCCACCGCCCAACTTGACGCTCTTGCAGAAAGAGAATTATATACCTTGTATAATGATTTAACCAAGAACAAATCTTCAATTTTTATATCTCATCGTCTTGCATCAACAAAATTTTGCAACAGGATAGTCTATCTTAAAAATGGGGAAATAAAATCAACAGGAAGCCATGAAGAACTTATGAGAAATGATTCTGATTACAAAGATTTATACAATCTTCAAGCAAAAAATTATAAGGAGAAAGTATGAAAAATATTTTAAAATTATTAAAAAAAATAAATAAAATACACAAAAACTTCATCAAAAAATTTGTAATTTTTTCTCTTCTTATGGGAATACTTCCTCTTTTCTCTATTATTGCACCAAAATTAATAATTGATGAAATATACGGACAAAAAAGATTAAAAATAATTTTTATAATTGCTTTTTTAGTTTTAATTTTTGATTTTATAAGAGGATTAGTTAATAGGTTAAATGCAAATTTACTCACAGAATCTTTTGAATCTTTTTTTGATGTCTATACTTTTAAATTAAGTGAAAAAGCCATTAAGCTACCAGTAGAAAAATCGGATAGTAAAACAGTTCAAGATGAAATGGAAAAAGCTCATTATGCTATTTTCGAAATTTTTAAAATATATGATTTATTTGCAATAACAATAAACTCCACAATTACAGGTATTTTTTCTTTAGTAGTTCTTATGAACTTATCGGTTTTTGTTGTACTTGTTGTACTTATTTTAATACTTTTAAATAAAAAAATTGTAAAGCTAATTAAGACAAATGAATTAGACTATCAAAAAAATGATATACCAAAACTAAGGGCTTACAGATTTTTTATAAATTTTTCTCAAGATCATAGATATTTTAAAGATATAAAAATTTATAATGGAGAAGATTTTATTTTAAAAAAATCTGAAATTTTTCACCAAAAATTGGTAAAAAATTCCAACGCATATTATACAAAAAATGGAATTTATGTTGGGCTTATGAATGTATTTTCTAATTTTTCTATACTTGGATCTTTGTTTTTTCTTGTAGTTAAGCTTATAGAAAAAGCCATAAGCCTTGCTGATTTCACTTTATATTTTAACTCATTAATAAGTTTAATAAATGCAAGCAAGGAAATACAAAAAAATTATGCCCAAGTAATTGCCTTTAATTCTCAACTCCAAAGCTTATTTGATTTTTTAAATCAAAAAGAAGAAAATTTTGATGAGGGAAAAATCAAAAAAATAAACACAGAAAAAATCACTATTAAATTTGATAATGTAAGCTTTAAATATCCAAAATCAAAGGAAAATATTTTGGAAAATTGCTCTTTTGAAATTAAAAATGGAGAAACTGTAGCTCTTGTGGGGAAAAATGGTGCTGGAAAATCTACAATTGTAAAACTTTTGTGTAAATTTTATAAACCCACAAAAGGAAATATTTATATAAATGGAATTAATATAAATGATATTGATACAAAAACATATTACAAAATCCTCTCCCCAACTTTTCAAGATTTTAGATTATTTCCATTTAGAATTTCTGAAAATATTTCAGCAAATTTATTAGATGAGATTACAAATTATCAAAGAGAAAAAATGGATGAGTCTTTTTATCTTTTAAATTTGAAATCTTGGATAGACAAGCTAATAAATAAAGAAGACACATTCTTAACTTTCCTTTTTTCAAAGAATTCTGTCGAACCTTCTGGTGGAATTGGACAAAAACTTGCTCTATCAAGATCAATTGTTCATGAAGGAAAATTTTTTATAATGGATGAGCCAACAAGTGCTCTTGATCCAAGAAGTGAACAAGAAATTTTTGAAAAAATGCTAGATATTTCAAAAGGACAAACTTCGCTTTTTATTTCTCACAGGCTTTCATCAACAAAATATGCTGATAGGATTATTGTTTGTGATAATAAAAAAATTACAGAAAATGGGAATCATGAAAAGCTAATGAAAGATGATGGACTTTATAAAAAAATGTATTTAAGCCAAGCAAAACTTTATGATTAATATAATTTATTACAATAAAAGACTATTATGGTATTGTAATTTTGTTGAATTAATGTAGAATATTATTAAAATAAATGAAAGAGGTATGAAAAATGAAAAAGAAAAGCTTTTTCAATTCATTAGTTTTTAAGCTAGTGATGGGAATTATTGTAGGAATTATTATTGGACAAATTTCAAATGAATCTGCAATTTTGGTAGTTAGTTCAATAAAAACAATTCTTGGAGATTTGATAGGATATATTGTTCCTTTGATTATTCTAGGTTTTGTTACACCTGCTATTGTTTCACTAAAAGAAAATGCAGGAAAAATTCTAACTGTAACTTTATTGATTTGCTACCTTTCATCAATTGGTGCAGGAACATTTAGTTTTTTGGCTGGAAAAGCTATTATTCCTCATTTAAATATTGCATCAAATGTGGCAGGAGCAAAAGAAATTCCAGAATCTATTTTTAAATTATCAATAGATCCAATAATGCCAGTTATGACAGCTCTTGTAACATCAATTATTTTTGGTATAGCAGTTATTCTTACCAAATCTCAAACTTGGGAAAATTTATTATTAGAACTTAATAATATTGTTTTAAAAATCGTAGACGTTGTCGTAATTAATATGCTACCTTTTTATATTGCTTCAACTTTTGCAGTTTTAGCTTATGAAGGAGTAGTTTTACAAGAATTGCCTGTATTTTTGAAAATAATTTTAATAGTAATAGTTGGACATTTTATTTGGATGACACTTTTATATTCTTTGGGAGGACTTTTCTCAAAAACAAATCCAAAAGAAGTTTTTGGTCATTATTTACCAGCTTACCTTACAGCCTTAGGAACAATGTCATCAGCAGCAACCCTTTCAGTTGCCTTAAAATGTGCTAGAAAATCAAAAACATTAGATCCAAAAATAAGAGATTTTGTAATTCCACTTTGTGCTAACACACATCTTTGCGGTTCAGTTTTAACAGAAGTATTTTTTGTTATGACAGTTTCACAAATTTTAACAGGACAAGTTCCATCAAATGCAAATATGATTGTATTTATTGCATTACTTGGAATTTTTGCAATAGCAGCTCCAGGAGTTCCTGGAGGAACAGTAGTTGCAAGTTTAGGATTAATTATTTCTGTCTTAGGATTTAATGATACAGGAACAGCTCTTATGCTTTCAATATTTGCCCTTCAAGATTCATTCGGAACAGCTTGTAATGTAACAGGCGATGGAGCAATAGCTCTTATGGTTACAGGAATTTTTGATAGAGTTCCAAAAGATCCTAAAGAAATTGAAGAATAAAAAATAATGCTATACTTTTTTTTGTATAGCATTATTTTTTTGAAAGAAAAGCTTATTTAAATGGAGGATTTAAAGTGAAATTTTTGGAGCTTTTCCTTCTTTTCTTAATTTATCTAATTGATTTGTGGCATAAATTTCTACTTCTTTTGGTGCGTGTGCTTTCTTTTTCATTTTTGTTTTTCCAAAAATATTTGTGTATGAACCATCTGCCCAAAATATATTTCTTTTAAAATACGCTGTTAATAAAGCATATATTGGGTTTATTAAATTTACAAATGCAAATGGGAAATAATAAAGAGGATTTACTCCCAAAGTTTTCATTTGATAAGCTCCACAGGCTGACCATGGAAACATAACTGCCCACAAAGTACCTGCATCTTCTAATGTTCTTGATAAATAATTTCTTGAAAGACCCATATCATCATATTTATCTTCATAGAGTGGAGCTGGAACTCCAATGCCTAAAAATTGATCACACATGGTTGCATCGCAAAAAATTGAAGTTGCCATTGTTGTAAAAACAAGTCCACCAACTGAATTAATTTTTTCTTTTAAGTGAGCAAATAATTTTTCAACAACTCCAGATTTTTCTAAAGCTCCTCCAAAAGATACAGCTAATAAAATTAAATTTATAGTCCACATTTGATTATCCATTCCTCCCTTTGCCAAAGCTTGATCAACAAAAGCATTTCCTGTTTCAATATCTGGACCATAGTGTAAAATTGAAAAAATTTCAGCAAGAGATCTTGGCTGTTGAAAAATTAAAGAAAAAATAATTCCAACTACGACAGAAATCATTACACCAGCCAAGCCTTCAATTCTTAATACACAAACTAAAATTATAATTGCAATCGGAAGTAAAACCAAAGGATTTAAATTAAAATTATTTGCAAGAGAAGTTTTTATGCCTTCTGCAATTGTTGGATCATAATTAACAACATTTGCCCTAATTCCCAAAATCGTATATAAAATTAAAGAAATTATGAAAACTGGACCAGTTGTAGAAATCATTGCAGTAACGTGATCAAACAAACCAGTTTTTGAAACACCAGCTGCAAGATTTGTAGTATCTGATAAAGGAGAAAATTTATCTCCAATATAAGCACCAGAAATTACCATACCAGCACTAATCGCTGGATTAATTCCCATTCCCTTTCCTATTGTCATAAATGCAATTCCAATTGTTGCTGTTGCAGTCCAAGAAGATCCACAAGCAAGACTTACAATCGCCGTTATGATACAACCTATTGGTAAAAATAATTTTGGATTTAATAAATCAAGCCCATAATAAATAAGAGCTGGAATTGTTCCACTAATCATAAAAGAAGAAACCAAAAGCCCAACAGTAAGTAAAATTAAAATTGCATCAAGAGTCGTGCTAATCCTATTAATCATTCCATTAATCATCTCTTTAAAAGAATGACCGCAAATCATTCCAACCAAACAAGCAACAATTATTCCACAAATCAAAGGCATGTGTGCCCCATCATAAATAGATTCAAATTTTCCATCAACTTTTTCTTTTGCAAAAGCAAATACATAAATCATCAAAGACACCATAGTTATAATCGGCAAAATCGCTTCAAAAAAACTAGGTAGCCTAATTGATTTTTCTTTTTTCATATTAATTCCTTTCATAGTAAATTATATTTTATTATAATTCCTTGATAAAATTATATGTTAAATTTTATCGTATAATTATTTTACAATATCAAGAGCTTATTGTCAATTTTGATTTTAATTATTTTATTTTGTTATCTAGATAAAGTAAAATAATTAAATCATAACCCATTAAAATAAATGGCTAAAAATATTTTTATTTTAATAGCTAAGTTAAATTTTTAATATAAATAAGAATTAATTTTTTTCTCTTAAAAATTTCAGTAAGCTTTAAAAATTTTAAAAATTCTTAAAAGCTTTCAATTTATTTTATTTTTTTAATAATTACATAAAAAAAAGACTATAGAAAAATTATTAATAATCATAATTTACCTACAGTCCCTTTTAATTTTCATTTGTAATTTTTATTTTGCAATAGATTTTAAAGACTTAAAGAAAAAGTAAAATGCTACTGCCATCAATATATGAAATACTCCTGCAATTCCTGAAATTGACATGTCCATTGCTTTTGTCAATTGGCTTGCGTTAACTTGTGTTAAGCCTCTTACAAACATTGTAAGACTTGTTCCTACTAGAGCAATGTTATAAACTTTATAAAATCTTGAAAAACTTTTTGTTTTTATTAAATCTTCTTTGTTGTAAGCGTAAGCTCCTATTATCAAAAATACTAACATTCCCAAAACTAAAACGTGAGGATGGACTTTTGAAAGACTTGTTAGTCCTGTAAATCCTTTAAATTTTGTATATTCTCTATAAAAAGCTCCTGCTGTTAAGCCATAAATCATATAAAACATTGCTGTATTTATTATTTTTTTCATTTCCTCTCCTTTTTATAAACTAAATTGTGAATTGTAAAGATCAGCATAGAACCCATTTTTTTTCATTAATTGTTCATGATTTCCTTGTTCAATTATATTTCCCTCATCCATTACCAAAATCAAATCTGCATTTTTGATTGTTGATAATCTGTGGGCAATTATAAATGAAGTTCTTCCTTGTGCTAATTTATCCATAGCTTCTTGAACTAACTCTTCACTTCTTGTATCTACGTTTGATGTTGCTTCATCTAAAATCAAAAATGGTTTGTCATCAATCATAGCTCTAGCTATCGTAAGAAGTTGTCTTTGTCCTTGGGATACTGAATCGTCATCATCAATTTTTGAATCTAGTCCTTTTGGTAAAGTTTTTATAAAATGATCTAAGCTTACAGATTTTATTACATGATTTAATCTTTTTTCTGAAATATCTTTTCTATTAAATAAAATATTTTCTCTAATTGTTCCTTTAAATAACCAAGTATCTTGCAAAACCATGGTAAATAAATCGTGGATATTTTCTCTTTTTAAATCATTTATTGATTTTCCATCAATAATAATATCTCCCTTATTTATTTGGTAAAATTTCATTAAAAGATTTACCATAGTTGTTTTACCAGCTCCTGTTGGCCCAACTATTGCAACTTTTTGTCCTTTTTTAATATCAGCTGAAAAATTTGTAATAGTTGGTTTTTTATTTCCATCATAAGTAAATTCTACCTTTTTAAATTCAATATTTCCGAAGGCTTTTTGTGGATCTAAATATTCTTTTTTTTCTTTTTCATCTTCCATTTCTTTTTCATCAAGAAATTCAAAAACTCTCTCACTACTTGCTGCTGTTGATTGAATTGATGTCATAGCTTGTCCGATTTGTGAAAGTGGAGATGTAAATAATCTGACATAAGACATAAAAGCAACAATTACTCCAAAAGTAATTTTCCCTTTAATTGTCAAAACAGCTCCTACAATACAAATTGCAACATAGCCCAAATTTCCAATAAAAATCATTAAAGGCATCATTAATCCTGACAAAAATTGACTCATCTGACTTGCTTTATAAACATCATAATTAGCCTTATCAAATTTATCTAGAACATAATTTTTGGCATTGTATGATTTTACAATATTTAAACCCGAATAAACTTCTTCAATGTGTCCATTCAATTTTCCAAGTGATTTTTGTCGCATTGAAAAATATTTTTGACTTTTACCAATTATCAAAAACATAAATATAAAACCAAATGTGCTTGAAACAATAGCAGTTACTGCCATTTGCCAATTTGTGTAAAACATCATTATAATTGTTCCTAAAAATTGAACGATTGATGAGAAAAGACTTGCCAACGATTGGTTCATTGATTGGGCAATTGTATCAATATCATTTGTAACTCTTGATAAAATATCTCCAACAGAATTTTTATCAAAAAATGTCAATGGCAGTCTATTAATTTTTTCAGAAATTGAATTTCTTAGTTTTTTTGCAAATCTATTTGCAACTTCTGTCATTGAAATGGACTGGATAAATGTAAAAAATGAACTTATAAAATATAAAAGTGCAATTACAATTGCGATATTTTTTATTTTTTCCAAATCCATTTTTGGTTCAATTACTTTTTTTATTGATTTTGGGAATGATTCCAATTTTTTTAGCTCTTTTAGCTGATCTTCTTTGGATAAATTTTTCATATCCATATTTTTTCCTTGGTTTTTTTGCATTATTTTTGCAAATTCCATTTGATCTTCTACGCTAATTTCAACTCCATCTATTGTGATTGAGACAAGACCTCTATTTTTCATTCCTTTTTGAATATTTTTAGCTATTGGTTCAATATTTTCTACTCTTGGTCTAATTCCAAGAGAAATTTCATCAACCATATCGGATAATTTATTTGGAGTAATTATTGTTAAAATTGAACCAACGATAGCAAGCACAATGCTAAGTCCTATTAATAATTTAAAATCTTTTAATTCTTTTGTTAATCTTTTTATTGATGACTTTAAATCTTTTGGTTTTTCAATTTTTCCTCTTACATTTCCATGTCTAGCCATTATATAATTCCTCCTCACTTAGTTGGGATAAGGCAATTTCTCTATAAACATCACAGTTTTCTAATAATTCTTTGTGGCGTCCTTTTCCAACTATTTTTCCTTGATCTAAAACTATTATTTCGTCTGCATTCATAATAGTTCCAATTCTTTGAGCAACTATTAATTTGGTAGAATTTTCTGTAGATTTTTTTAATTCATTTCTCAAAATCGCATCTGTTTTATAGTCAAGCGCTGAAAATGAATCATCAAAGATAAATATTTCAGGATCTTTTGCTATTGCTCTTGCTATAGATAATCTTTGTTTTTGTCCTCCAGAAATATTTGTACCACTTTGGGCTATCATAGATTTTTTACCATCGTCCATTTTATTTACAAACTCACTTGCTTGAGCAATGTCCAAAGCATTTTCTATATCTTTATCACTAATTTCTTTTAGTCCTTCTCCAAAATCTATATTATTTTCTATGCTTTCATTAAACAAAAATGCTTTTTGTGAAACATAACCTAATTTATTATATAAATCTTTTAATGGATAATCTCTAACATCAATCCCATCTACTAAAATTTTTCCGCCACTTACGTCGTAAAATCTTGGAATAAGATTTATCAAAGTAGATTTTCCTGAACCAGTTGAGCCGATAAAGGCAACAGTTTCTCCCCTGTTTGCTGTAAAAGAAATATTTTCTAAAACTGCTTCTTCTGCATCAGGATATGAGAAGTATACATTTTGAAATTCTACTTTTCCTTTTATTCCATTGTCTTTATAAGATTTTTTTCCATCTTCTATTTTAATTTTTGTATTTAATACTTCATTAATACGATCTGCTGAAACATTTGCTCTTGGTAGCATCATAAAAATAAAGGCTAACATTAAAAATGACATAATAACTTGCATAGCATAAGATGAAAATACAACCATATTTCCAAATAATTCAATTTTTTCTGCAATCATTGCCCCATCAATTAATCTTGATCCAATAAAATAAATTACCAAAGCCAAAAAATTCATTACAAAAAACATAATTGGCATCATTAAAGCAAACATTTTTTGGTTAAAAGTTTGTAAATTTGTCAAATCTGTATTTACTTCTTCAAATTTTTCTTCTTGATATTTTTCAGCATTAAAGGCTCTAATAACTCTAATTCCAATTAAATTTTCTCTTGTAACCCTATTTAATTTATCAATTAAATTTTGAACTAATTTAAATTTTGGAACTACAATCGCCATTATTATTCCTACAACAACCAACAAAAATACTACAGCTACACTTGTAGCAGCTGACCATTGCCAACTTTTATCAAGAATTTTATTTATAGCCCAAATTGCAGTTATTGGCGATTTTATTAACATTTGTAAGCCCATAGCCAAAAACATTTGTACTTGTGTTATATCATTTGTATTTCTTGTAATAAGGCTTGGCGTAGAAAATTCATTTATTTCCTCACTTGAAAAACTTGTAACCTTATCAAATAATTTTCTTCCAACATTTTTAGAAAATCTGGCAGAAACTGTAGAAATCAAATAGCCAGTAATAACTGCACTAATCATTGAACCAAAGGCACAAGCCATCATGTAGCCACCATATTTTAAAACTTCATCAAGCTCACTTACTTCAGATTGAACCAACACCGTAATTTTTGACATATAATCAGGCATTTTCAAATCTAAATAAACTTGAAAGACAATAAAAATTATGGCTATTAAACCATAAATTATGTCTATTTTTTTCAAATTTTTAAATAATTTTATCATTATTCATATCTCCATTATAATTTTCAATATTAATAATCATCTTATCAATAACATTACTAAATATTTCTAAATCTTTCTTATCTATATTTTTCGTCGCTATCTTTTCAATATCTCTCAAGTGATTTAAACCCTTTTGATACCTTTTGATAGCCAAATCTGTAAGAATAATTTTTTTAGATCTCAAATCCTTTTTATCAGTTTCTCTTAAAATATATTCATTTGCTTCCATTTTTTTCAAAATATTCGATATTGTCGCTCGTCTTATATTGAGAACTTCTTCCAAATCTCTTTGAAAAACATCCCCTTCTTTATTTTCTATCAAATACGAAAAAATTTTTACTTGAGTTGGATTTGCTACATTAGAACGGTCATGTCCTGCACAGTTTTTTAGTTCCGACATTTTTCTAATCATACAAATATCCAAATCTTTTATTTTTTTTAAAATTCCTTCTTGCAAAATTTCCTCCTTGACGAAAAAATTATACTTTGAGAATTTTGATTGTCAACTAGCTAACATTATTTTTAAAAAAAAATTCCAGCTATATATTTTTAATTTAAAAAATTTATAGCTGGATTAATTTTACATATTATCTTTTACTTTAACTGCAACCATTTTTGCTTTTGCTCGGATTTCTCCTTTGGCTAACAATTCCATATTAATAATTGCTTTTCTTTCGCCAAGTTCTTCAAGCTTTGCTATTACTTCAATCTCTTCATTCATAGGAGTTGGTTTTTTAAAATCAACTTCAAGTCTTGCTGTTATAAATCTTCCTATTAATGTATTTTCATCAAATTCCAATCCCTTGTTGATATGAGCAAAATAAGCTGCTGAAGCTGTGCCATGACAATCAAAAATCATTGCAATCATTCCTCCAAAAAGATTTTGAGGGACACCTCCTGTATACATTTCGTTTGGAATAATTTTTGCCCTTACAGTTTTTTTATCATCACTTGGGAAAGATTTTAAATGTAATCCCTTATCATTTTTTGGTCCACAACCCCAACAATGTTGAAATCTTTCGCCATAAGTTTCTTGTATAGAAATTTTTTTTGCATCTTTCATAAAAACTCCTTAATTTAAATTTTCTTTTATAATGCTATATAAACTTATATCTTTTTTGCCCTTATTATTTAATTTTTCTTGCCAATTTTTAACTTCAATCTTATCCAAATACTGGCACAAAAGTGCTCCTGATTCATAAACTATTTTTTCTCCGATTATACTTTGATTAATTTGTCCTTTTTTTATTGTTGGAACTATTTCATCAAATTTTACATTTTTTGTATTATCAAAATACAAAATCCCATAATCATATCCAACAATTTTTGCTGCTTTTATCGATACATAATTTGCAGCTCCCTCCATTGTTTCTTCAAAAATTTCAGCTTGGATTTTTTCAGGATTAGTTTTTTCAAATCTTTCATCCATTACCTTTAAATATTCTTTACCCAAATTTTTTAAAGTATTTACATCAGCATTTTCATCAAGAGCTTTTTTAATTTTTCCTAAAATTTTATACTCCTTATCCAACAAATCCAATTCCTTATCATTGTAAGAATATCCCCTAAAAGTAATATTGTCCCAATCTTTTTGCATATAATAATGCAAAGCCTCATGGCTTAGGAAAGGCAAAAAATGTAAAGATGAAAATTTTTTATTTATTGAATCTTTATCATATTTTACATAAAAAATATTATCCTTTCCCAAAATTTTATAATTTTTATCTTTAGTATTAAAATTTCCAATTAAATACTCAAATCTTTTTGGATACAATTTAGAAATCCTATAAATATTTATTTTATCTTCTTTGGTCTTTATTTTTTTAGCAAAAATCGACTTTATATTTTTATCCTTAGTAAGCAAATAAAAATTCCCGACAACATTTTTATTTATTATCAATATATCCTTATCTTCAAGCCTATAATCTTTCCATAATTTTTCATCACTTTTTTGAAATTTATCGTATTCTTCTATAACTTGTCTATCTAGCTTTGGCAAATTATCAAAATCAGTTTTCAAAAATTTATTTGTCCCTAAACTTATAATAAAACCTATAAAAACAATTATCAAAATATATTTTAATTTCTTAAATTTTTTTTCTTTCTTTTTCATTTTTTCTTCCTTTTATTAAGACTTATTTTTATTAAAACCAATTTTATATTACAAAAATTATACAAAAAAATCAAAATTATTTTAAAATAAAAAAAATAAAAAGCATCTAAATTTAGATGCCTAGACTGTTGACAAAGTATACAAAACCTCATGCTAAGAATAGCATACGGAAAAAATTGATTTGATTTCAAATTTAAAAATTCGTCAAAAATCGCATTGTTTGAGCGTTAGCGAGTTTGCGATTTTAGAATTTTGAAATTTAAAAATCAACAATTTTTGGAGTCAGATATTCGTGCTTGAGGGTTTGTCTACGATCTGAGCATCTAAATTTAGATGCCTTAAACTTACAATTCTATAATATTTACTTCATATCCTATATTATCCAAGTATTTGAACAAATCTTTTGTTTTTAAAAATAAAGTTTTTTCGTTTATATTTGGATGAAAAGTCATTATTTCTTCATCTACAATTTCTTTATCCATAAAAAATTTAATATCATGGTCTTCATTATTTAATAATCCAAAAGGAGAAACTGTTCCTGCTGGAAGTTTCATTTTTTCCATCAAAGAATTTTCAGATGCCATTTTTACTTTTTTTTCTCCAACTATATCTTTAAAACGATCCATATCTAATCTTTTATAATCATCCAATATAACCAAATAAAAATTTTTCTTTTTTCTATCAGTTAAAAACATAGATTTAGTACGAACACCATCATGCCCTTCTATATATTTATCAGCAAGTTCAGTCGTTGTTACAGGCGGATGATCAACTATTTTAAAATCTATTTCCAATTCTTTTAATTTATTTTCAACCATCTTATATTGATCCATTTTTTCCTCCTAATAATTATTTTCCCTTAAACATACTATACCCTTTAAAATTTTAGGCAAACATTATGAAAATTTATTAAAAACTTAAAAGTTATGAATCTATTTAAATTTACCAAAATAAAAAACCTTCAAATTAATGAAGGTTTAATTTTAATGATCGTATTCAATTAATGAAATTACTTTATAATCTTTTAATTCTTCTCTTGCTTTAAGGCTTGTAAGTTCTATCAAAAATTCTAAGCAAACTATTTCGCCACCTAATAATTCTACCAATTTTGTACAGGCTTTTGCAGAGCCACCTGTTGCTATTAAATCATCAACTATTACAACCTTATCCCCTTTTTTCAAAGCGTCTTCGTGAATTTCTATTGTGCTTTGTCCGTATTCCAAATCATAAGATAAAGATTTTATTTCTCCCGGTAATTTTCCTGGTTTTCTAACTGGAATAAATCCTACATTCAATCTGTCAGCAAGTGCTGCTCCAAAAATAAATCCTCTAGATTCTATTCCAATAATATAATCAAAATCTAAATCTTTTAATTTTTCTGCCATAAGGTCAATTGTTTCTTTGTAAGCCTCTTTGTTTTTTAAAAGTGTTGTTATATCTTTAAATGATATTCCTTCTTTTGGGTAGTCTTCAATTACTCTTATTGTTGATTTAATGTCCATAATTTCTCCTTTATTCTTCTAATAAATAATTATATAATATTTTATTTCTTATATCTATTGTTGCCTCATTGTCGGGAATATAATAAGATATTCCATCAATCATATCTGGGTATCCTGGAATTGTTTGTGTATTTATTTGAGCATCATCTATATTTTTAAATGCCCAAGCAAAAGATAAAATAGTTGACATACTTATATTTGAATCCATGTTTGAACTTACTTTTGAAATTACACCAGGAATTTTTATTATATTTTTTAGCTTTGTCATATTTTTTATAAATTGTACAACAAAATCTTGTTGGCAAGAAATTCTTCCCAAATCTGCATTTGCATAGCCTTTTCTAAATCTACAATAATCAAGAGCTTGTTTTCCATTAAAATGATGAAGACCAGGTTCAATATTTTGAGCTGTTGCAATTTGGTCTGGAACATTTATATCCACTCCACCAAGTGCATCTACTCCATCTTCTACTGCCTGAAAGCTAACTTCTGCATAATAATCTAAATCGATTGACAAGAAATTTCTTATAGTTTTTATTGTATCGTCCATACCACCGTATGAATGGGCAGCATTTATTTTATCCATATTCCCATCTACATTAACTCTTGTATCTCTAGGAATAGAAATTATATCTATGGTTTTGTTTTCTTTGTTCATCAAAACAAGCATAAGTGTATCAGTTCTTGTACCAAATTTTTCCCCAGTTGCATCTACACCTGCAAAAACAAATAGCAATTCATCTTTATTTTTTTGCTCAATCTTGTTACCTTCTCCAAGATCACTTCCTGTAAAATTATTTTCATCTTTTATTATTTGTGATCCTATAAATCCTCTTACAAGTTGAATTGCAAATAAAACTGTTAATCCCATTAAGATAATCAGTATTGCTTTTATAATTCTTTTTTTTATATTCATATAACTCCTTAAAAGAAAAAATTAGAAAAAGTATAAATAATAATTCCTGCAATTACATTTCCAACTGCTATCATCAACAAAGATCTTTTTTTATTTAAGCCAAGAATTGATGCAATCAAAGATCCCATCCAAACTCCTGTTCCCGGCAAAGGAATTGCTACAAATAAAAATAAACCTAAATATTCATATTTTTTTATTTTTCCTTCTTTTTTCTCAGCCTTTTTCAAAGCCCAAGCTGTAATTTTTTTAAGTTTAGCATTTTTTTTCATGTATGCAAAAATCGGCATAATCCACAAAAGAATAAAAATTGCAGGAATAGTTGAACCAATAATTGAGTACAAATAAGCTTTAACTGGTTTAAATCCCATTGCAAGACCAATAGGAATTGAACCCTTTAACTCTATTAAAGGCAGCATGCTAATAATTATTATGGCTATTTCATTTGAAAAACTTGATCTAATAAAATCTATTAGACTTTGCATTGATTCTCCTTTTTAAATTCTTATGTAGCTATTATATCATATTAATTAAACATGAAAAAACCGAAACCAAGATTTACTTGGTTTCGGAAAATTTTATTTTGAAGCTTCATTAAAATATTTATTTGATTTTGTATCTTGCTTCATTTCATAATAAATTATAGAATTTAATTTATTATTTCTTTTTTGAAATTCTTCGTCTTTACTTACTTCTTCTCCCTTATTATTATATATTTGCTTAGTAGAAATTATTGGATAATCTTTGTGAATGTCTAGCATATATTTTTGATATGCTGACAATTTAATTCCTCCAGCTTTTTCTAATAAGTATGGGGTCAATTCATTTACAGATATATCTAAATCTTTTTCTTCATCAATATCATAATTTGCCCAAATAGTAAGTGGTGTATAGAATACATCTTTATTTGTATAATCTCCACCTGACTTAATTAGCTTCATAAATACATCATAATTTTGTGGTTGATGATCACCAAATATACAAAGAATTGTTGGTTCTTTATATGCTTTGAAATATTCTACAAGTCTTTTTAAATCTTCGTCTGATTTTTTTAATAGATTTACATAGTGGCTAGCACCTTGGTCATCTCCATTAGTTTCATTTAATACTTTTATTTTCCCTGGAACATTTGAGGTGTATCCACCATGATTTTGCATGGTAACAAGATATGCAAATAGTGGTTTGTCAGCTGGTTTTTTTTCAAATTGTTCTTTTATTTTATCAAAAGCAACTGACTCTTTCAAAAATCCGTTTGTTGGTTCAAAACTTTCTGGACTATTATCATAATCTCCCAAAAATGCCATATTTTTAAAACCTAAATTTGGCCAAGCCTCTTGTCTTGAATAATTTGTTGGTTTGTTTGGGTGAGTTATAAATGTTTGATAACCTTGATTTTCTAAAACTCTTGCAACTGATGTATGTCCTTCTTTTACATATTGTTGGAATGGATATGCTCCTAGTGGGAAAAATGTTAATGGGACTGATGTTAAAGTTTCATATTCTGAATTTACAGTTCCTCCTCCCAAAACTGAAACATAGGCTTTACCTTGAATTGCATTTTCATCAAGAGATCTTTGGAATGCTATTGGATTTTCACTAAGTTTTAAATTTCCTTTTCCATAATAATCTGCAAGGGCTTCTGATTGTATTATAACTATGTTTGGTTTTTTATTTCCTTTTGTTCCTATATCTTTGTTGTAATATTCTTCTAGTGTATCTTCTACTTCTTTTTCATTATAACCTTTTGGAGCTGTTATAATTTGATTTGCTAAGATTCTATAAAAACTGTATGGGGAGCCTTCTACATAATAAGTTCTTGATGGTCTCCATAAGTTTACTCCAACTCCATTTTGCTTGATAAAATAATTTACGCTCACTACAGTAATCAAACCAAACATCGCACAATAACCAACAAGTTGTTTTGCGTAAGATTTTTTGGAAATTGTAATTTTTCCTTCATTTATAGAAGAAACTACTAAAAGCCACAAGCTTGCAAGTGAAAATGCCATTAATGAATGTCCATTTAATTGAATAACTGTATCTTTTGCAACATCAGCTGCAACACCAAGGGAACCCAAAAATGCTGGTATAAGTGGAGAATCTCTCAAAATATACAAGGCATCATTAGCAATACCAAAAGCAATTGATAAAACTAAAATGAAAATCATTGAAAGTCTTTTTTTCCTAATTACAATATATATTAAAATTTGGATTAAGAATAAAATTAAAGCATTTATTAATATATAAATTATTTCCATTGAAGCAAAATTTGGATTGTAAGCTGACTCCAATATATAAAATGACATGAATGGATTTAGGATAAATAAAATCCAATTTGTCATATCAAGTGCTTTTATGTTTTGTTTTCTCTTGTAAATACTTTTCATTCCAAGAGATGCTAAAAATACAATTGATATAAATTCTACCAAATCATTGTAAGTAAATGGTGCATGGAAGAAAGTAAAATAAACTTCATTATTTACATGATCTCTTAATTTACTCAAACCATAAACAGATACACCAAAAACTAAAAAATTCAAAATATAATCTTTACCTATGTATAAGATTTCTTTTTTCTTATTTTCCGCCTTTTCTATTCTTCTTATTAAGTTATAAATAAAAAATGAAAATAGAACAATTGAGCCGATAAAAATTAATGTTTGTGTAAGAATTGATAAAAAGTCTGTGTAATTAATATCTACGTATGACCTGTTATCAGATGAGCTAGCATACATTGTCATTGTATGGTCTTTTAAATAAGTCATCACAGCTGTAGAATATTTTGGACTTGTTTCAAAATTTACTGTTAATTTATTAAACATCAATCTTGGACTAGGTTTAATACTTAATTTATTATCCTTGCTATAACCATTTGTTTGAATTGGATAGCCCGTTTTTGTATTTGCCTTTGTCCATCCTTTAATATCAACCTTGTTTAAGTCTAAAAGTTTATCTCCTTGATAAATCGAATTAATTTTAAAATTATTCGAATATTGGCTGCTAGGTTCCAATTGACTAATTTCAATTTTTTCGTTTGTATAAACTTTAAAAGAAAAATCTTCAATAAAGCTTTGAATAAAAAGCATTACAATCAAAGAAATTACAAACGAAGTAATTTTTAATTTTTTATTTTTATTCATTTAATCCTCTCTTTTCTAATTGTGAATTTTTTATATATTTTATGTTAAATTAATGTAAATTTACCAATACAATTATACATTATATCACAGATTATGTAAATAAAATGTCTAATTTCAAAAATTTATTTTTAAATTTTTTTAAGTATAATATTGGATAAAAGAAAGGATTAAAAATGTTAAATGAAAAATTAGATGATTATTTAAAAGAAGATTATTATCCATTTGCTATGCCTGGACACAAAAGAAATAAAAATTTGTTAAATAAAAAAATTTCTTACGAAAGAGATATAACAGAAATTAGAAATTTTGATAATTTGAATAATCCCCAAGGGCTTTTCAAAAAAATGGAAAATGAACTTGCTCATATCTATAAAGCTAATGATTTTATAATTTCAACTAACGGTTCAACCTGTGGAATTCTTGCATCATTAAGAGCTTTAACCCAAAAAAATAAAAATATTCTAGTCCAAAGAAATTCCCACAAATCTATTTTTAATGCAATTGAGCTTTTTGATTTAAATGCAGATTTTTTAAAGGTAAAAATTGATGAAAATGATATGGCTTATGACATTGATTATGAGGATTTGAATGAAAAAATCGAAAAAAATTCTTATTCTTTGATTTTTCTTACTTCTCCTTCTTATGAAGGCTTTATGATTGATTTAAAAAAGGTTAAAGAAATAATAAAGGATAAAAATATTTTATTGCTTGTTGATATGGCGCATGGTTCTCATACAATCTTATCCGATTATGAAA
Organism: Anaerococcus sp. HMSC075B03; assembly: GCF_001815585.1. NCBI lineage: Bacteria > Bacillati > Bacillota > Tissierellia > Tissierellales > Peptoniphilaceae > Anaerococcus > Anaerococcus sp. HMSC075B03. The sequence continues at coordinate 153,238 of NZ_KV821178.1, read as the reverse complement.
ATAATTTTTCCTACGACCTAGCTATTACATCTTTTCATAAAAATTTATCAGCTTTAACTCCAGCTAGTGGCATTATTATAAAAAATAAAAATATTGATATTAAAAATTTAAGACGAAATATGGCAATATTTCAAACATCTTCCCCATCTTATTTAGTAAGTGGCTCAATCGATGATATGATTTCTAATTTTTCAAATTTTTATGGTCTGTGGGATAACTTATTGGAAAATTTAACTTATTTGTATAAAACTGAATTGAAAAATTTAAAATTTATCAATTCTAAGTCTAAAGATATTTCAAAAATTATTATTTCTTGCAAAAATACAAATATTAACGGAAATGAGCTTTCTGATTTATTATATAAAGAAAAAATCGAGATAGAAATGGCAAGCCCAACTTATGTGATTTTGATTGCAAGTATTTTTGATAGAAAAGAGGGATTTTTGAGATTAAAAAATACCCTAGTTAAAATTGACAAGAATTTAAAATATAAAAAATCAAACTTTTCATTTGAATTTATTGAATGTGAAAAAAAACTTTCAATTAAAGAATCTTTTTGTAAAAATATTTCTCTGGTTGACTTAGATAAATCTCAAGGCAAAATTTCTGCCTCATATATTTATGCTTATCCGCCAGGAATCCCCCTTCTTATTCCTGGAGAAATTATTAATAAAAAAATTATTGACCAAATTAAATATCTTCAAACTATGGGAATTGATTTATCTTTGGAAAATTCTCACATTCCTATTATCAATTGACAAAAATTATCCATTTTGTTATTATGAATCTATAGGAAAAAGGAGATACATATATGAAAAGAATTATTACTTTAAATACAAGAAATCTTCACAAAAGCAAAAAAGATGGTGGCTGTGGCGAATGTCAAACATCTTGCCAATCAGCTTGCAAAACTTCTTGTGGAGTTGCTAACCAAGAATGTGTTAACACAAAAAATAAATAAGGGCAAGCCCCTTATTTTTTTATTGGATTAAATCCCAAGTATTTTACTATAAATTAAGGAGAAAAAATGATTCACCAATACAAAGCAAAGGGTTATAATATTGTTTTGGATGTTTATTCCGGATCAGTTCATCTAGTTGATGAAATTTCTTACGATATTATAAGCCTATTAAATAAAAATAAAGAAAAATCTTACATAGAAAAAGAAATTAAAAATTTACATAATATAAATCAAGACCAATTTGACGAAGCTTATGAAGAAGTAAAAAGTTTAGTTAGCGAAAAAGTTTTATTTTCAGATGATGATTTTAAGGATTTAACCATTGATTTGGATAAAAGAAAAACTTATCTAAAGGCAATGTGCTTAAATGTAAGTCACACTTGCAATCTTTCTTGTGAGTATTGTTTTGCAAAAGAAGGACGATACCATGGTCCTGAGGCAATTATGACAGATGATGTTGCAAAAAAATCCATTGATTTTCTTTTGGAAAATTCAGGATCTCATTATAATTTGGACATTGATTTTTTTGGAGGAGAACCACTTTTAAATTGGGATTTGGTAAAAAATACCGTCGATTATGCAAGAAGTAAGGAAAAAGGATTTAATAAACATTTTAATTTCACTTTAACCACAAACGGAATGCTTTTGGATGATGAAAAAATCGAATATCTAAATAAAAATATGAAAAATGTCGTTCTTTCTCTTGATGGAAGAAAAGAAAAACATGATGAATTTAGGAAAACTCATGATGGAAAGGGCTCATTTGATAAAATTGTTCCAAAATTTCAAAAATTAGTAAAAAATCGTGGCGACAAAGAATATTATATGAGAGGAACTTTTACAGCAAATAATTTGGATTTTACAGAAGATATAAAAACTTATTTAGATTTAGGCTTTAAAAGAACATCCCTTGAGCCAGTTGTTGGAAATAATGAAGAGGATTACGCCCTAAAAGAAGAGCATCTTCCAAGAATTTTTGAAGAATATGAAAAACTTGCAGATATGTTAATAGATGCAATTGATAAAGACGACAAATTTATTTTTTACCATTATATGATTGATTTAAACAATGGGCCTTGCGTTTACAAAAGAATTTCGGGATGTGGATCAGGATCAGAATATATGGCAGTTACACCAACAGGAGAATTATATCCATGCCATCAATTCGTTGGAAACGACGATTTCAAAATAGGAAATGTTTTTGAAGGAATTAAAAAACCAGAAATAATTAAAAATTTCAAAAAAAATAATTTATATAGCCAAGAAAAATGCAAAGACTGCTGGGCACAAATGTATTGCTCAGGAGGCTGCGCAGCAAATAATTATAATGCAGGTGGCGATATAAATAAAATTTACGATTACGGATGTAAAGTTTTCAAAAAAAGAATAGAAATGGCACTTGCCGTAAAAATTCACGAATTTTTAAAAGAAAGCGAAAAAGCAGAAGCATAGAAATAAGGTGCATTTATAAATGCACCTTATTTTTTTACCCTATGACTTGATGCAAGGGCAAGAATTCCTATATTTTTTGGATTTGCCTTTTCAATTGTTCTTATAATTTCTTTCATAGTATTGGAACTTGTAATAATATCGTCAAAAATCAAAACTTTTTTCCCAGTCAAATCTCCGTCAAATTCAAAAGAATTTTTTAAATTTTTTGCCCTTTCTTCTCTTGACAGTTTATGTTGAGCCTTTGTGTTTTTTATTTTTTTAAAATTTTCTAAATATTTCATATTAGTTTCATCTATAAAATAATCACAAATAAGTTTTATGTGGTCAAATCCCCTATTATTTAAAACAGATTTTGATGAGGGCGTCGTAAGAATATAATCAAAATCATCCATAGATTTTTCCTTAATATAATCATAAATAATTTGACCAAAAATTTTATAAAGGGAAGTATTTCTATTAAACTTAAAATCTCCAATCAAATGTGCCATAAAAGGATTATAAAAATACAAAACTCTAGCCTTATAATTTAAAATTTCAAATTCATTGTCAACATAATCAAGCTTTGAAAGACAAGTTTTGCACAAAGAAAATTTTTCTTTTTCTTCATCTTTGCAAAAAAGACACAAATTATCATCCAAAAACAAAAAATCTCCAATCATTTTAACGCCTCTGATAATTCTTTTATCCAAAAACTTAAATTTGTAAGTCTTTTTGATTCATTATTATTTCTAACCATTTGTTTTAAAATTTTCTTTTCTCCAAGTAAAATTACCAATTTTTTTGCTCTTGTTATGGCAGTATACAATAAATTTCTGTTTAAAAGCATAAAAGATGCTGGCATCATTGGAATTAATACGCAATCAAATTCAGATCCTTGCGATTTGTGAATTGTAATTGCATAAGATAAGTCCAAATCTTTAACATCTTCTTTTTTATAAGAAACAATATTTCCATCATAAAATTCTACTTTTAAACTTTCCATATTTTTATCAATATCAATAATTCTACCAATATCTCCATTATAAACGCCATCATCAAAATCATCTGGATTTAAGCTTTCAAGTTCATAATTATTTCTAACTTGCATAACCTTATCACCTAATTTAAAAATTCTATTGTTAATTTTAATTGAATTAGGATTTTTATTTAATTCTTTTTGGCAAAGATCATTTATATTAACAATTCCCCACAAAGATTTTTTGCTAGGCGCAAGTATTTGAATGTCGTTGATAGGATCAAGCTTATAGTAGTTAGGAAGTCTATTTTTTACCAAATCCAACAAATCGTTTTGAAATTTTTTTGAATTTGAATTAATAAAGAAAAAATCCTTATTTTTTTGATTTAAAATTGGATACAAACCGTCATTTATTTTGTGAGCATTAACTACAATATTACTTTCTTGAGCTTGTCTAAATATTTTTTTTAATCTAACAGATTTAATATCAGTATCCAAAATATCTTTCAAAACATTTCCTGCTCCAACACTTGGAAGTTGATTGTGATCTCCAACCAAAATTAAAGCGGTTTTTGATGAGAGAGATTTCAATAATTTATCCATTAATTTAATATCAATCATACTTGCCTCATCAAGGATTACATAATCGCAATCAAGAGTATTTTCCTCATTAAATTCTGGAATCGTGCTTTCTGGTTTTATTCCTACTAACCTATGAATTGTAAAAGCTACATATTCTGTAGACTCTTGCATTCTTTTTGCAGCTCGTCCCGTAGGTGCTGCAAGATTAAATTTTAAATTATTTTCATTTAAAATATTACAAATAGCCTTTATTATTGTAGTTTTTCCAGTTCCAGGCCCTCCAGTAATTACTAAAAGCATATTATTAAAAGCTTCTTTTATAGCAATTTCTTGTTCTTTTGAAAAAGCATCAAAATCTTCATTTATTTTCACATCAAAAATATATTTTTCATTTTGAAGCCTAGAAAGATTTATTGCACATGATTTTTCTGCCATATAAATATCTTTATCATATACAAATTCGTCTTCTCCAATTTTTATAATTTGAATTTTTGATTTTAAAAGATCCTCATTTATCTGTTCATTTATTTTATTTTTATCTACTTTAATCAAATCAAAAGTTTTATTCAACAAATCTTCTTTTTTTACAGCGCAAGAGCCACTCATTTCTGCATCATTTTTTAAAATATAAGAGATAGCCGCTGAAATTCTAAATTTAGAATCATTTTTCATTTGCATATTCATAGCAATATTATCAGCCATCACAAAACCAATTCCTGAAATATCTTCAGATAATTTATAAGGATTTGTTTTTACTATTGAAATTGTATTATCACCATAGGCCTTATAAATTTTATTTGCCAAATTAAATGAAATATTTAAACCTTGAAGATATAACAAAGCCTCCCTACTATCTCTAGCATCAATAGTAGATTCTTTTATTTTTTCAAGTTTTTTCTTGCCAATTCCTTGTATAGATAAAAGTTTTTCAGTTTCATTAAAAACAACATCAATAGATTTGTCCCCAAATTTTTCATAAATTAATTCAGCAGTTTTTTTTCCAATTGACTCAATATTTCCACTAGAAAGATAAGAAATAATTGCTTTTTTTCCTGAAGGTTTTTTTATCATAGCACTTTCTACATTTATTTGCTCTCCATATTTGTCATGATAAATTAATTCGCCTTCAACAACAACTTGATCATTTTCATTAAAAAAAGGCATAATTCCAGTACAAGTTATAGGCGAGTCAGAAGTTTGTAAGGATAAGACAGTGTATCCATTTTCTTCATTTCTATAAATTATACTTTTAATTATGCCTTCAAATTTCATTATTAATTTACCTGTTTTCTTTCAATAAGAGCACCAAGTTTTGTAAACTTTTCAATCAAATCACTATATCCTCTATCAATATGATAAATATCAGATATTTTTGTCTCTCCATCAGCTACAAGTCCAGCAAGGATAAGAGCAGCTCCTGCCCTTAAATCTGTAGCTTTTACTTCAGCTCCATGAAGTTTATCAACTCCAACAATTACTGCCCTATTTCCTTCAGTAATTATTGCAGCTCCCATTTTTTTAAGCTCATCAACGTGCATAAATCTATTTTCAAAAACAGTTTCTACAACTGAAGATTCGCCATTGCATACTGTCATTAATGCCATAAATTGAGATTGGACATCTGTAGGAAATCCCGGATATGGTAAAGTTTTTATACTTGTAGATTTTAATTTTTTACTAGCTTTTACCCTAATCATATCATCATCTTCAATTTCTTCTACCTTAGCACCAATTTCGATTAATTTCGCTATAACTGGTCTGATGTGAGAGCCCAAAACATTTTTAATTAAAATATCTCCACCAGTAATTGCAGCAGCTAACATATAAGTTGCGGCTTCAATTCTATCTGGAACTATTGTATGTCTTGTTCCTTTTAATTTTTCTACACCCTTAATTATTATATTTGATGTACCTGCTCCAATTATATTTGCACCCATTTTTGACAAAAATGATGCAAGATCTACAATTTCTGGTTCTTTTGCTGCATTTTCAATTACAGTTTCCCCTTCTGCCATGGTAGCTGCCATCATAATATTTTCAGTAGCACCTACTGAAGGAAAATCCAAATAAATTACATTTCCTGTTAAACCATTTTTTGTTTTTGAAGATATTTCTTCGTGATTCATAGTTGTTTTTGCACCTAAAGCTTCAAAACCTTTTAAATGCAAATCAATTGGTCTTTTTCCAATATTACATCCACCAGGAGCTTTTGTTACTGCGTGTCCAAATTTTGCAAGTAATGGACCCATAACTATAAAAGATGCTCTCATTTTATCCATCAATTCAAATGGTGTTTCAAATTTATCTACATTTGAAGAATCAATTCTAAGACTTGTATCTGTAATATATTCAACCTTAGCATTTAAACTTCTTAGTATTTCCACCATAACTTCTATATCTTTTAATTTTGGCACTTCATCTAAAATAACTTCTTCGCTTGCCAAAAGACTTGCAGCAAGAATTGGAAGAGCTGAATTTTTTGCTCCAGAAATATAAACTTCTCCTTTTAATGGTCCGTTTTTTCTTACTACTAATATTTCTTCTTTACTCATACTATCCCCTTATTTAGTACCAAACAACCTATCTCCAGCATCTCCAAGTCCTGGCACTATATAACAATCATCATTTAATTTTTCATCCAATTGAGCAATATAAATATCTACATCTGGGTGTTCTTCTTGAACTCTTTTAATTCCTTCAGGTGCTGCAATTATATTTAATAATTTTAAAGAAGTACAGCCTTTTTCTTTTAATCTTTGGATGGCATCACAAGCTGAACCACCAGTTGCAAGCATAGGATCAATTACTAACATATCTCTTTTGTTAGAATCTTTAGGAATTTTTAAATAATATTCTATAGGTTTCATTGTTTTTTCATCCCTATACATTCCTATATGACCAACTCTTGCTGCTGGGAAAACTTCAATTAATCCATCAACCATACCAAGTCCTGCTCTAAGGATTGGAATAATTCCAAGTTTTTTTCCAGAAAGTCTATAACCTGTAGTTTTACAAATTGGTGTTTCTATATCATATTCTTCTAAAGTAAAATCCTTACTTGCTTCATAAGCTAAAAGAATTGTTATCTCTTTTATAATTGATCTAAATTCATTAGAACCTGTATTTTTATCTCTTAAAATTGAAATTTTATGTTTGATCACTGGGTGATCCAAAATTGTTACTTTGCCCATTATTTCTCCTTTACAAATTAAAAATATTTCCAGATGCGGATTTTTTCATCCTATTCATTATACTCTTTCCAAGCCCAATGTCTTTAACTCCCTCAGCAAGAATTATATCTACATTTTTTCTATCCAAATCTCTTAAAGCTTCAAAAAGAACGTGGCTCATTTCTATTAAATTATCTTTATTTCCTAAAGAAAGTGTAGTAAAAGCTGAAAATTTTTCAGTATCCTTATCAAAAACTAAAATCCCTACTTTTTTACCTTCATTTTTATATTTCAAAGCTAAATCTTTTATTTTTTCTACACTTTCATCTCCAACAAAAACTTTCATCTCCGCTTTTGGCGCATAATGTTTGTATTTTTGACCAGGAGATCTTGGAACTTTTGAATCGTCAACCAATGAATCATCCAAACATACATTTGGAATAAATTTTTTTATGTATTCATAAGTGTAATAGCCTGGTCGTAATATACAAGGATTTTCCAAACTCATATCAATTACAGTTGATTCAATTCCAATATCTGAACTTCCTCCATCAATTATCAGTGGAATTCTTCCGTTCATGTCATAATAAACATCTTTTGCATTTGTTGGGGAAGGTCTGCCAGAAATATTTGCTGAAGGCGCCGCTATTGGTGTATTACAATATTTTATAAACTCTCTTGCAAGTTTATCTTTTGGTCTTCTAACAGCAACTGTATCTCCTCCACCTGTAATTATATCAGGAATTATTGAACTTTTTTTAAGGATTACAGTAAGAGGACCTGGCCACAAATTTTTAATTAAAAATTTTGTCCTATCGTCAACTTTTTCTACTAATTCGTCAAGCTTATAATCTTCATCTATATGAAGAATCAAAGGATTATCTTCTGGTCTATTTTTTGCCTTAAAAATTTTCTTTGCTGCTTTTGGATTTAATCCATCAGCTCCCAAACCATATACTGTTTCTGTGGGAAAAGCAACTAATTCTCCTTTTTTGATTATTTCAGCTGCATGGTTTAGGATATTTTTATCTATATTTTCTCTATCTATTTTCAATATCTCTGTTTGCATTTTTTACTGACTTTCTTAATTTCTCAATTATTTTTTTGTTTTCTTCATTTTCTATTAAGCAATAAGTTGGATCCATGTGTATGGTTATAGAAATATTTAACTCATTTAAAAGTCTAAGTTCAATATTTGTAACTGCTTGATGCATTATTCCTACACTTATATTTGATGGAACTTCTACATCGCAACTTCCTACAAGCTTTCCTCTGCCATATTCATGAATTTTTAAATCGTGATAGCCATGGACAAAGTCGCCAGAAAGAATTATTTCTTCAATTTTTTTATGAAGGTCTTCACTGATTCCTTTTCCCAATAACTTATCTATAGTATCTATAAACAAATCTAAACCTGGTTTAAAGACAATAATGGATAAAATTATACCCAAAAGTGCATCGAGGTTAAAACTTATATATTTTTGTATAATTACAGCAAAAATAATAGAAATTGTTGACAATATGTCATTTCTTGCATCTATCATTACTGCATAATTTAATTTAGAATCTAGTTTTTTGTCTAAGTTTTTATTTAAAAAATAAATGTAAAATTTAAATCCTAAAGAAATAACAAGGATTATTATGCTAAGCTTAGAAAGTTTTGGTAAATTTCCTTTATAAAAACTATCTATAGAACTTGTAAATAGCAAAAATCCTACAAACATAATAAGAATTGAAACCAAAAAACTTGCTATGTATTCACTCCTACCATGTCCGTAAGGATGGTTGCTATCGGCTGGTTTGCTACTTGCTTTTGCTCCAACCAAAGTGATTAAACTCGTAAGGGCATCGCTCATATTATTGAAAGCATCTCCCATTACTGCTGAAGAAGATGCGATTATTCCTATACTTATTTTTATTAAAAACAAAAATATATTAATTAATACTCCAACTAAACCCGATAAAGAAATTAATTTTAATCTTACTCTTTGTTTATCCGTCGATTTATAATCTTTTACAAATTTTTTTGCAAGAATTTCAAACAATTAGTCTTCTCCCATTGTCTTTAATTTTCTAGTTTGGTCTTCAGTTATCAAAGATTCTATCATCTCTTCAATATTTCCATCTAAAAAATCATCTAATTGATAAATAGTTTTGTTTATCCTGTGATCTGTTATTCTTCCTTGTGGGTAATTGTAAGTTCTAATTCTTTCAGACCTATCTCCAGTTCCTACTTGAGATTTTCTGTTGTCTGAAATTTCTTTTTGCCTTTTTTGCTCTTCTATTTCATATAATCTTGCCCTTAAAACTCTCATTGCCTTATCTTTATTTTTAATTTGAGATTTTTCATCTTGGCAAGTTACTACAAGTCCTGTTGGAATGTGAGTTAGTCTTACAGCAGAATCTGTTGTATTTACACTTTGTCCACCGTTTCCACTTGACCTATAAACATCTGTTCTTATATCATTTGGATCTATTTTTATATCAACTTCATCAGCTTCTGGCAAGACAGCAACTGTCGCTGTTGAAGTGTGGATTCTTCCACCTGATTCTGTTTCTGGAACTCTTTGTACTCTGTGAACTCCAGATTCATATTTTAATTTTGAATAAGCGCCTTCACCTCTTACAATAAAAGTTGCTTCTTTCATTCCGCCGATTCCTTGACTTGATACGTCAATATCTTCTGTTTTATATTTTTGTTTATCGGCATACATATGATACATTCTGTAAAGATTTCCAGCAAAAAGTCCAGCTTCTTCTCCACCAGCTCCTGCTCTAATTTCTACAATTACATCCTTGTGATCGTTAGGGTCAGTTGGGATAAGCAAAACTTTTAAATCTTCATTATATTTTTCAAGATTTTTTTTATTTTCATCAATTTCAGATTTCAAAAGATCAATCATTTCCTTATCATCAGCTTCTTTTAAAAGCTCAGTATTTTCATTAATCATATCTTCTGCAGATCTTATTTGATTGTATTTTTCAACAATTGGTTTTAATTGATTATATTCTCTTGATACTTTTTTAAACCTTTCAGTATCAGATAAAACTTCAGGATCAGCAAGTTTTTTTTCTAATTCTTTGAAATTTTCTCTCATATGTTCTAGATTTTCTAACATATATCCTCCTTAGATACAAGCTTTAATTATCCTATCAAAATCATTAAAATCCTTGTAGGATTTTATTTGTTTATATCCATATTCTTCTAATAAATTACTTATGGAATCTTTTTGATCATAACCTATCTCTAGATATATTTTACCATTTTTATTTAGAAAGTTTTTTGCATTTTTTATTATTTTCTTATAAAAATATAAACCATCTTCTCCACCATAAAGAGCATTTTGGGGTTCATAATATAATTTATTATCAAGTTTTTCAAAATCTTCCTTATTAATATAAGGTGGATTTGAAACTATTATATCGAATTTTTCATCAATATTTGAAAAAATATCACTTTCTTTAAATTCTACGTTATTAATATTTAACTTAATCTTATTTTCATTTGCAAGGTCTATGGCATTTTTTGATATATCTACTCCAATAATTTTAGAATCTTTTAGATTTTTTGAAAGAGCAAGAGAAATCGCTCCGCTTCCTGTGCCTATATCAAGAATTTTTTTATTATTTGAATTATCATTAATAATAAGATCTACCAAAATTTCTGTTTCATACCTTGGTATTAATGCTCTTTTATCTACTAATAAATCTAAACCATAAAAATTCCACTTGCCAATTGCATATTGGAGTGGATAACCTTCATTTATTTTATCATTAATTATTTTTAATTCATTTTCTATTTTTTCATCTAAAGCTTCTTCTTTATTAAGAAACAATAAATTTTTGTTTGTATTTAATAAATATGTAAGAGCAATTATCAAATCATTATTGTTTTTTTCTAAAATATCTTTAATTTTCATAAATACATATAAAAAATAAGGTTAGAAACCTAACCTTATTTATTTCTTCCATATTTTTTATTGAATTTTTCTACATTACCACCACGGTCAGAAAATCTTTGTTTTCCTGTATAAAATGGATGGCATTGTGAACATACTTCAACTTTGATTTCTTCTTCTGTTGAACCAACAGTGAATTCATTACCACATGATGTGCAAGTAACTTTTGCTTGGTGGTATTCTGGATGTAGTTCTTTTTTCATATAAACACCTCTTCTTGTCTCTTTCAATAAGCAATAATGATTATACCATAGGAATATTTATCTTTCAAGCAAAACTTTTAAATATTGTTTTGATTCCCAAAACAAGTCCCATCGAATAAATAAATATTGAAGGAGGCTTACAAAAAATAATTATTTTTACAAAAGTTATTAATTTCATATCAGTAAGTCCTGAAAAATAACACAAAAAATCATCAGGAGCCACTGGAAGTAAAATAGCCCAAGCAAAAAATCTATCATATTTTTCGTGGTTTAACCACTTATCATATTTTTTAAAATTTTCTTCGCCAAAAATTGCAAGCACAACTTCTTTTCCAAAAAATCTTGAAATTAAAAATACTATAATAGAACCAAGGCAAATGGAAATATAATTATAAACAAAGCCCCACAAAGGTCCAAACATAACAACTCCAAAAGCTGTAGTAATTCCACCTGGTATAACTGGAATTATGATTTGGATTATTTGCAAAATCATAAAAATTAGTGGAGCCCAAATCCCATATTGTTGCAAAAATTTTTGAAGACTTGCAACTGATGTAAATATTCCTAACTTATAACCCTTGTAGCCTAAGTAAATAGAAATTAAAATTATAAGAATACTTGTAATATTTATTATAGTTTTTGCTTTAACTTTCATAAAAATCCCTAACTCAATTTATTACATCTTCATTATAACTTATATAATAAATTTATGGCTAATTTTTGTAAGTTTTATTTATAAGTTCTACAAATTCATCATTTGATTTGCATTTTGCCATTAAATTAATTAATTCATTTGTGAAATCCATCTTATCTTTCATATCAGAATTTCTAAGTTTATAAACCGCCTCAAGCTCTTTGTTGTTTAACAATAAATTATCTTTTCTTGTCGATGATTTTTCTATGTCAATGGCTGGGAAAATTCTTCTTTGTGCAAGCTTTCTATCAAGATGCAATTCCATATTACCAGTTCCCTTAAATTCTTCATACACCATATCATCCATTCTTGATCCTGTATCGACAAGGGCTGTGGCTATAATTGTAAGCGAACCACCATTTTCAATATTTCTTGCAGCTCCAAAAAATTTCTTTGGACCAATTAAAGCCAAAGGATCAAGTCCACCAGAAAGAGTTCTTCCTGATTGTGGAGTCATAATATTATAAGCCCTTGCAAGCCTTGTAATTGAATCTAATAAAATTACAACGTCTTTATTATCTTCTACAAGTCTTTTTGCTCTTTCAAGAACCATCTCTTGCATATAAATATGATTTTGAGGAGCCTTATCAAAAGTTGATGCTGCAACTTCTGTTCTTGTAAGCTCATTATCTTTGTCCCTGTATTGATTTACAAATCTTTTAAAATCTGTAACTTCTTCTGGTCTTTCATCAATCAATAAAACCAAAATCTTTAAATCATCAAAGTTTTTTTCAAGAGCATATTCAATATCCTTAATCAAAGTAGTCTTACCAGCTTTTGGTTGAGATACAATAAGACCTCTTTGTCCTCTTCCTATAGGCGCAATAATATCTATTATTCTTTGAGAAATTTTATCTTTGCTTGTTTCAAGTTTTAATTTTTGATTTGGGTATATTGGTGTGAGTGATTCAAAATTTGACCTATTAAAAGCATCTGCTGCCTTTAAGCCATTTACATCTGATACGAAAATTAAGGGAGAAAATTTATCTTTATCTTTTTTTACTCTGGCAATTCCTTTAATAAAATCACCTGTTTTTAGTCTAAACATTTTAACTTGTTTAGGAGAAACATATATATCATCATTGCTAGATTCATAAAGCTCAGTTCTTAAAAATCCAAAACCATCTTCGTGAAGGTCTAAGAGTCCTTCGCAATTAAATTTTTCTCCAAGATCAAAATTTTCATTTGAATCATCTAAATCATTGCTAGAACTTTCATTATTTTCAAAATTTTTACTATTGCTATATGCCTCTTTAATTATTTCTACAAGCTCATTTTTTCTGTAAGATGAAAGAGATTTTATCGAAAGATTTTTTCCAATTTCTCTTAGTTCATCTAACTTTAGCTTATCTAAATCATTTATATTTATATCCATATTATTCCTTTACAATAAAAATATACGGAGCCAAAAGGCTCCGATTTTATTTTTATTTTTCTGCTGAATTTTCACATTCGAAAAATTCTATTTTTTCTCTAACCTTATCTTTGATTGCTTCAAAACCTGGTTTTAATACTTTTCTTGGGTCAAATCCCTTGCCAACTTTATCTTTACCTTCTTCAAAATATTTTCTTGTAGCTTCTGTAAATACTATTTGGCATTCAGTATTAATATTTATTTTTGAAACTCCTCTTTCGATAGCTTTTTTAACTTGTTCTTCTGGAATTCCTGTACCACCGTGTAAAACTAGAGGAATTTTTCCAGCTGCTTCTTTGATTTCTTCAAGTCTTTTAAAATTAAGTCCTTGCCAATCTTCTGGATAAACTCCGTGAATATTTCCAATTCCTGCTGCTAAGAAATCAATGCCAAGTGATGCAACTTTTTTACATTCTTCAGGATCTGCTAATTCTCCTGCAGAAACAACTCCATCTTCTTCTCCACCGATTCCACCAACTTCTGCTTCTACAGAAACATTTTTAGAATGACATAACTCAACAATTTCTTTTGTTTTTTCTATATTTTCATCTATTGGTAGGCTTGAACCATCAAACATTATTGATGTAAATCCTGCATCTAGTGCTTTTTTAGCTCCTTCGTATGAACCATGGTCTAAATGAAGGGCAACTGGTACTGTGATATTTAAATCTTTATCAAGTCCTTCAACCATTTTACTAACTACATTAAATCCACCCATATATTTTGCAGCACCTTCTGATACTCCCAAAATAACTGCTGATTTCTTTTCCTCACAAGCTTCAAGTATTGCCTTTGTCCATTCAAGGTTATTTATATTGAATTGTCCAATTCCGTAACCATTTTCATAAGCCTTATCTAACATTTCTTTTGCATTAACTAACATATTTGCTCCTTAAATACTCCTTAATGAATTTATTATAAAATCATTTTCGTTTAGACTATCTTTAGTAATAGAAACTAAAGATGGTATTTGATTAATACCCAATTTTTTGATTAATTCCCTATTTTTATCAATGTCTATAATCATTTTTTTTATATTTTTATATGAGTCTTCTTCTTCTTTTAAAAAGTTTTTTTTCATTAAATTCGAAGAGCTTGACCAATTTGCATGAAATAGGGCTATTATTTTTTTATTATCAACTAATATCTTTTTTAAAAATTCTTTTGAAATTTTATAATCAACTATTTGCATAAATCATCTTTTATTGAAGATATAATTTTTTCGATAGCTTCATCTGTTGGCATTTTTAAATTTTCCATATCAGATCTTTTTGAAAATTCTACCATATCATCTTTTGCATCTTTTCCTACAGTAATCCTATAAGGAACTCCAACCAAGTCTCTGTCATTAAATTTAACTCCAGCTCTTTCTTTCCTATCATCAAGCATTACTTCAATACCTGCATCTAATAATTTATTGTAGATTTTTTCTGCTATTTCTTTTTGCTCTTCATTGTTTTTGTTTACAAGAGTTATCCAAGCTTCAAATGGAGCAACTTTTGTTGGCCAAATTATTCCATTTTCATCGTAATGTTGCTCAATAATTGCAGAAATTGATCTTGTAATTCCTATTCCATAAGAGCCCATTATAAATGGTTTTTGTTTTCCATTTTCATCCAAGAAATAAGCCTCAAGGCTTTCAGAATATTTTGTTCCCAATTGGAAGATATTTCCTACTTCAATTCCACGAGCAAGTTGAAGTTTTTCTTTTCCATCTTGTGAAAGATCTCCTTCTTTTGCTGTCAATAAATCTTCGCAAACTTCTCCATCAAAATCTCTCTTATAATTTGCATTTATATAATGGTGGTCAGTTTTATTTGCTCCAATTACCATATTTTTATATCTTGTAATTGACTTATCAACAATAACTCTCACATCTTCTTTTAAATCTTTTGGACCAGTAAAACCTGGTTCTGCTCCAGTGATTTTTTTTATTGTTTCATCATCCATCATTTCTATTTCATGTTCTGGGACTTGTAAATAAGAAATTAATTTTGCCATATTTAATTCCCTATCTCCAGGAACAATAACAAGAACTGGCTCGCCTTTTACCAATAAGTCTACAGCTTTGGCACATTTATTTTCATCTATTTTTAGAAAATTTGAAACTTCTTCAATTGTTTTTGCATCTTTTGTTTCAACTAATTCTAATTCCTTTTCTTTTTCATTTTCGTCAATTTCTAGGAAAAATTTTGCAGATTCATCAGTTGCTGCGTAATTTGAATTTTCTGTATAAAAAATTTCGCCTTCTCCTGTTTCTGCAAGTGCCATAAATTCGTGGCTTATATTTCCACCCATAGCTCCAGAATCTCCCTCAACAATTTTATAATCAAGGTCTAGGGCATCAAAAACTTCTACATAAGCATCCCACATTTTTTGGTAAGATTTTTCCAAGCCTTCCATATCAACGTCAAATGAATAAGCATCTTTCATTATAAAATCTCTTGACCTATTTATTCCAAATCTTGGTCTTTTTTCATCCCTAAATTTTGAAACTATTTGGTATAAATTTAATGGAAGTTGCTTATATGAATTTAATTCGTCTTTAATTAAATTTGTAAATTGTTCTTCAGCAGTTGGTCCAAGGCAAAATTCTCTGTCGTGTCTATCTTTTATTTTAAACATTTCTGGTCCAAAATTTTGCCATCTACCAGATTTTTCCCAAATATCTTTACTTTGTAATACTGATGTACTTACTTCTATAGAATCATATTTTTCCATAGATTTTCTTACAATATTTTCAATTTTATTTATAACTTTCATTCCTAATGGCAAGTAGGAATAAACTCCTGATGAAGTTTTTCTAATAAAAGCTCCTCTTACCAAAAGCTTATGACTTTGTGTTTCTGCATCTTGAGGATCATCTCTTAATGTAGGCATATAATAATTCGATAATCTCATTTATCCTCCACTTTTTAAATTTTTATCCTTAAAAATATTATCACACTTAGTTTTTTTAATCAATTATTCTGCGATTGTAACTGTTTGAACTTCTTCGCCACAATTTGCATCAAAGTTTATTTCTGATAAAATATTTTCTTCCAAATTTGCAACTATGCAAGGAGTTATAATTGATGGAACTTTATCTTTTATTTTATCAATATCTACTGATAAAACCTTATCGCCCTTATTTACCTTATCTCCAACTTTAACATGAGGAGTAAATCCTTCGCCTTTTAATTCTACAGTTTCAAGTCCAAAGTGCACTAACACTTCTAGTCCTTCTTGTGTTTTTATTCCAATCGCATGGTATCCTTCTGGTTGTAAAGTAACTTCTCCACTTACTGGAGCAAAAACTTCGCCATTTTCAGGTTCTACTGCAAATCCATCTCCTACCATTTTTTCTGCAAAAACAGGATCTGGCACTTCTTCTAATTTTACAACTTTTCCTTTTACTGGACTTGCTATAGATACGATTTTTTCTTCCTTTTTTTTCTTTTTAAAAAAATCAAACATTTATTTCTCCTTTAAATTTTTCATTGACAAACCAATTCTTTCTCTTTTTTTGTCAATTTCTATTACCTTCACTTTTATTATATCAGAATTTGTAACAATCTCATTTGGATCTTTTATAAATTTATCGCTCATATTTGATATGTGAACAAGTCCATCAATTCCTACTCCAATATCAACAAAACAACCAAATTCTGTAATATTTCTTACAGTTCCTTCTAAAATATCTCCCTCATTCAAATCATCTATTGATAAAATTTCACTTTTTGTAACAACTTCTGGAAGTTCATCTCTTGGATCACGTCCTGGTTTTTTTAATTCTTCAATAATATCTTTTAAAGTTAAAACGCCAACCTCAAGCTCGTCAGCACATTTTTCTAAATCAATTTCATCCAAATTATAATCTACAAGCTTTTTTGCAATTTTGTAGCTTTCTGGATGGACTGCTGTATTATCCAAAAAATTTGGAGAGTCAGGAAATCTCAAAAATCCTGCTGCCATTTTATAAGTTTTATCTCCAAGTCCCTTAACTTTTTTCAAATCGCGTCTTTCTCTTATCTCACCATTTTTAAAATCTTCTTCGATTCTTTTTGCAAGATTTAAATTTAAACCAGAAACATAAGATAATAATTTGTAAGATGCATTATTTATATTAACGCCAACTTCATTTACGCTATCTTCTACAACTTTTTCAAGTTCATCGTCTAATTTTTTTTGATTTATATCATGTTGATATTGTCCAACGCCCAAGTGTTTTGGATCAATTTTTACAAGCTCTGCCATAGGATCTTGGAGTCTTCTTGCCATTGAAACTGCACCTCTTATTGTAACATCAAGATTTGGAAATTCTTCTTCCCCAAGCTTTGATGCAGAATAAACAGAAGCTCCTGCTTCATTTACAATCGCATAAGAAACACCATCAACTTCTTTTAACAATTTATTTACGACAATTTCAGTTTCCCTGCTTGCAGTTGCATTTCCCAAAGCAATTATATCAACATCGTATTTGCTAATTAAATTTTTCAAAATCTCAATAGATTCTTTTTCTTTAGAGTGAGGTTTTACTGGATAAATTACAGCTTGATCTAAATATTTTCCGTGCTTATCAATAACAGCAACCTTACAACCTGTCCTAAAACCCGGATCAAGACCAATTATATTTTTATCTTTGATAGGTCTTTGTAAAATATATGGCTTTAAATTTTTTGAAAAAACTTTAATTGATTCATTCTCAGCATTTTCTGTAAGCTTATTTTTTATTTCAGTTGTTATTGTAGGCATTAAAAGCCTTTTGTATGAATCTTCAATAGCTTTTTTTATCAAAGATTCAGTATAATCATTGTTAGATTTGTAAAGATTTTTGATTAAAGTTAGGTTGTAATTATCTGTAAATTCTAATTTCACAGTCAAATCATTATTTTTTTCTGCCCTATTTAAGGCTAAAATTTGAAATGGCTTTAAATTTTTAATTTTTTCATCAAAACCATAATAATTTTCATAAATCAAATCTTCATCTTCTTTTTTTTCTGCCAAAATTCTTGCCCTAACAAGTCCATCTCTTCTGATTATATTTTTGGCATCAATATTATTTGCAACATCTTCTGCCAAAATATCCAAAGATTTATTTATAGCATCGACTTCATCCTCAACGCCCTCTTTTATGTATTTTTTTGCAATTTCAAGACCTTCTTTTTCGCTTGTGGCATTCATCAAAACCTCATCCAAAAGCTCCATTAGACCGAGCTCTTTTGCCTTATCAGCTCTTGTTTTTCTTTTTTTCTTAAAAGGAGCATATATATCTTCAAGCTCAGTCAAAGTTTTTGCATTTTCAATTTTTTCTTTCAATTCATCATCAAGCTTTTCTTGGTTTTCCAAAGAAGTAAGAATTTCTTCTTTTCTTTTTTCAAAATTTCTAAGCCTTGTAAGTCCACTTTCAATATCTCTAATTTCAGTATCTTTTAAGCCACCAGTTTTTTCTTTTCTATATCTTGCAATGAAAGCAACAGTAGAGCCTTCATCTAATAATTTTATAACCTCATCGATACTTTTTTGATTAATATTTAATTCATCGGAAAGAATTTTTGATATTTCCATTATTACCTCACTAATTCAATCTAAAATCACAAAAATATAGGATATTTCCTATATTTTTTAATTAATATATTTCTTTAAATACAAATATACTATACCCTAATAGGTCATTAATTCGAAAAAATAGAATATAATATTTAAGAATTATTAAAATTTGTGAAAGTAGTATAACTTTAAAACTTTTATATTAGATTTTAATCCAGTATGGTTACTATATAAATTACTACAAATTTTTAATATAAAATATAAAAGGAGAAAGATTATGAAGAAAAAGAAAAAAATATTTTTATTAATTTCAGCTATTATAATCATTAGTCTTAGTTTGATTTTTAAATATAAAACTAATAATGAAAAAGTAAAGATACCTAAACCAGATGATATTAGTAGTATTACATTTATTAGAGTTATTAATGATAGAGGAGTTGAGAAAAGAGAAGTTTATAAAAAATCACATATAAATAAATTTTTAAATATAATAAAAGATTCAGAAAAAACAAAAAAGATAAGTACTTCAAATTTCCCTGATAAAGAAGAATTTATTATAGTTACATTCAAAATTAAAGATGGTGGTTTTATTATAAGCTCAATTTATGAAGAAAATAATAGTATTTATTTTGAACAAGCTTTTAATGATATTTTTAAATTAAATTATAACGATAATTTATATTTACTGTTAGACAATATTTCCCCAAAAAATAATAAAGAAGATATTTCAGTAAATATTGAAGATTTATTAGACAGTGACTTCTAAATATTATTCTCCCTTTTTATATAGAATTTTTCACAAAATAAAAAAGCTGGTGCAAAACCATTATTGATTAATAATTTTCACCAGCTTTAATTTAATTTTCTGTTATATAATTTATTTTATATTTTGGGAAATTCATAGAAATTGTTCTTCCTTGAAATTCATTTCCAAATGACCTATCAAGCTCATATAGGTTTGATGGATCATAAAATACTACCTTTGAATTTTTTGCTTTTTGTGGAATCAAATCAAGTTGAAATTTATATTTTGACCTATTTTTTGAATAATCCAAAAGCAAATCAATAAATCTTCCGTAATCGTAATCATTGAAATTTTCAAATTCCAAATCAAGCTTGTATTCATCATCTTGTCTAATATCAGCTTTACACTTGTCTGATTTATAAGATTTTTTTATTCCATCAGCCAAATTTGTAAGAGAAATCATCGTGACAAGTTTGCTGTTTTTGTCATTTATAAGATTAATCAAATCATTCTGATTCATTTTATCTCTAAAATCATATAAATTTATTTCTTCACTTACATTTTCATTTAATTTTTTATCTATATCTTTCAAATTTAATCTTTTTGTTTGAGTTTTTTCTAAATCATCCTCTACTTGTTCGTTTTCTTCTTTTTTCAAAACTTTTCTATCTGAATTTTTGCTTTTGTTTTGAGAATTTTTTCTAAAAGGAATATTTAAATCATCAAACCTCATTCTGCCTGTATTTCCCTTAAATGTATCAACTCTTTTATATGTATTGTATAAAGTTGTAAATACCATAAATAAAAAAGATAGGCTTGTAAGTAAGTTTAAAATATTTTTATAAATTCCACCTCCATGATTAAATACATTTAATAAAAGCATAATCAAAAATGGAAGTGAGCCTGTGTATGCGAAAAAACTTTTTATAGGATTTTTATCAGACTTTTGTTTTTTTACTGGATTTTTATCTTTAAAAAGTTCTTTTTTTCTCTTATTTTTCATTATTCTTTTTATATTTTTATAGGCGAAAATAAAAAATCCCAAAGCATATAATATATTTATAATAAGCTTAATGCTAGGATAATTTAGGTAAATATCTATCGGCAAAACCCTCATAATAAAATCGAAAATAAAGGTCATTACTAATAAAAATAAACCAGCCTTTATTAAAATTTTTGATATTAAAAACAAAATAGCAAGTCCTAAAATTAAAACTATAATTACTAATGGCAAATTCATTTTGTTTAAAATATCATATATTCCATCATAATTTAAATTATTCATATTACCACCTTTGAAATAATTATACCAAATATAAAAAAAAATTGAAATCTATCTATATTGAATAAATTTTAAATTTTCGTATAATAAATTTATATGCTGGAATAGCTCAATCGGTAGAGCAATTGTATCGTAAACAAAAGGTTGCGGGTTCAAGTCCTGTTTCCAGCTCCAAATATTTTAACCGCCAAATTGGCGGTTATTTTAGTTTAAAGATACTAAGAAATTTTTAAAATTGCTTTTATATTTTTTTATTATTTTCAATAAAAAAAGACCAGATTGCTCTGATCTTTTAGTGAATTAATCTAATACAATATTATTTATTTCGTTTCTTCTTTTATTTGCATTTTTCACAACAAATACTGCATAAAGTATTGCAAGAATTGCTCCAATTACATAAGATATTTTAATATCAAGTCCAAAGCCAATATTTTTTGCACTTATAATAAATGTAAATACTATAAAAGTATAAAATATTCCTGGTACTAAAGTTATAAAATAATTTTTGTTTTGTGTTATCAAATAAGTTGTAGCAACTCCTAGGGCAAATACTGCCACAAGTTGATTTGTAAAACCAAAATATCTCCATAAAATATTAAATCCGTTAGGATTTGATTTTGCAAAATATAAAATTGCTATTGCTGGGACAAATAAAACTGCTGCAACGCCTGCTCTTTTTGCATTTGATCTTTGATCAATGTTTAACTCTTCTGAAACTATAAGTCTAAGTGATCTAAATGCTGTATCTCCACTTGTAATTGGGAGAGCTATTACACCAATTATTGCCAAATATCCACCAATTGAACCCATGAAATTTTTAGAAATTTGTCCAACCATTAATGTTCCAGCAGTATCAAGTGGTGCTTTTCCAGATGAAAATAAAACAAGAGCTCCTGCTGCCCATATCATTGCAATTAGTCCTTCTGTAATCATTGTAGAATAAAATGTAGCTACTCCCTCTTTTTCTTTAGAAACAGTTCTTGAAACAAGAGTAACTTGTGAGCCATGGAATCCTGAAAGAATACCACAAGCTACAGTTATAAAAAATGAAGGAATAAATTTTTGTCCTGCTGGGTGATCATATAATAATCCATAGCCTTCAAATTGAAGATATGGAAGCCCTTTCATAATAATTCCAATAAAAACTCCAACTGAAGAAATAAGTAAAAATGCTCCAAAAATCGGATAAATTTTTCCAATTAATTTATCAATTGGTAAGATTGTTGAAAGAATATAATAAACAAAAATCAATCCATAAATTATCCAAATAACATTTGAATTAGGGTCAAGTCCCATAATATCATTTGAAATCAAATCTCCAGGAGTATAAACAAAAACAGTTCCTGTTAAAAGCAAAAGAATCGCAATAATAACATTATAAATTCTTCTGACATTTGTTCCTAAATATTTTCCAACAAGTTTTGGTACTTGACTTCCACCATTTCTCATTGAAATCATACCAGTAAAATAATCATGCACAGCTCCAGCAAAAACACATCCAAGAGGAATAGCCAAAAATGCAATTGGTCCAAATAAAATTCCTTGGATTGGTCCAAGAATTGGTCCAGTACCAGCAATATTTAACAAGTTAATTAGCCAGTTCTTATTTTTACATAATCTACACCATCTGCTTTTCTTAAAGCTGGAGTTTGTCTATCATCAGGTTGAAATTGACCTTCAACAACTTTTGAATAAAAAACTCCCCCCAAAATAAGAAAGGCAAGACCTACAAAAAATAATACCATAAATCCTCCTTATGTATATAATTAATTCAATTTAATTATAGAACAATAAAAAATAAAATTCAAAATTTTTATATAATTTATAGTAAATAAATAAATTATATACAATAATTTTCATAAAAAAAGCCAGCTTAGCTGACTTAATCTATTATATCTCCAATCAAATAATCATCTATTCGTTGAGTTATTTTTACATTTTTTATTTCATTAATTTCTACTCTATCCTTGCTATGAACCCTTAAATAATTTGTAGAATATCCTGACCTATATCCATCAAGTTCTGTTTTTGTTTCAAATAAAACTGAAAGAGTTTTTCCAATTTGCTTATCTAAAAATTTATGAGAAATTTCTTTTTCAATTTCAGATAATTCCTTTGACCTACGTTTTTTAATGTTTCCATCAACTTGATTTTTCATACTAGCAGCCTTCGTTCCATCTCTTTTTGAATATTTGAAAAGATGAGTTTTGGAAAATTTAATATCTTTTACAAAGTTTTTAGTTTCTTCGTGATTTTTTTCGCTCTCATTTGGAAACCCTACAATTATATCTGTTGTAAGTCCTGCATTTGGAAAATATTCCCTAATCAAATCTACTTTTTCTTTAAAAATTTTTGTGGTATATTTTCTATTCATTAATTTTAAAACATCATCAGAACCTGATTGGAGGGATAAATGAAAATGATCACAAGCTTTTTTTGTATCTTTCATTCTTTGCAAAAATTCCCTACCAATATGTCTTGGCTCCATTGATGATAATCTAATTCTTTCTATCCCATCAATTTTTGCAATGTGTTCAATTACATCTATTAACGAAATATCCAAATCAAAATCTTTTCCATAACTTGCAACATGAATTCCTGTAAGGACAATCTCCTTATAACCATTATCCCTAAGTCTTTTTGCCTCATCAATTATTGAAACCAAATCCCTTGATGCAATATTTCCTCTTGCATAAGGAATCAAACAATATGAGCAATACATATTGCAACCGTCTTGAATTTTTATATAAGCTCGAGTCATATCAGCTTGTTTTGAAATTTCTAAATCTTCAATAGCTTCTCCTATTGAAAATTCTTCAACATCTTCCATTTTTTCATTATTTTTAATGAAATTTTCGCAAAGGTCAACCACTTCTTCTTTGTTTCTAGATCCCAAAATTATATCAACGCCATCAATTTTTTTTACTTCATCAGCCTTTACTTGTGAATAGCAACCAATAACTGCAATTACTGCATCTTTATTTTCTTTTCTAGCTTTTGAAATAGTTTGTCTGGATTTTCTATCGCTCATATTTGTTACTGTGCAAGTATTTATAACATAAATATCAGCATTTTCTTCTTTTTTTTCAAATCCTCTTTTTTTAAATAATTCTTCTATGGCCTCTGATTCATATTGGTTTACTTTACATCCTAAAGTTTTTATATTAAATGTTTTTTTCATTAATCAAACAAATCCTTTAATTTTTCAAAAAAGTTCTTGTCTTCTTTTACCTCATCGCCAGATATTTCAGCAAACTCTTTTAATTTTTCCTTTTGTTCCTTGGATAATTTTGTTGGAGTAATAACTTTTACATAAAAATAAAGGTCTCCTTGTCTTTTAAATCTATCAGATTTTATTCCTTCATTTTTAATTCTAAATTTACTTCCTGTTTGAGTTCCTGCTGGGATATGATATTCTTGAGTTGTTGTAAGAGTAGGAACTTCTACATTTCCACCCAAAGCTGCTGTTGCAAAAGAAATTGGCATCTCATAATAAATATCAAGTCCATCTCTTTTAAAAATTTCGTGTTCTTCAACTTTTAAAATTATATACAAATCTCCATAAGAACCACCATTTTCTCCAGCATTTCCTTTTCCAACAACTCTCATTACAGAATCATTTTCAACACCTGATGGTATATCAATTTTTATTTTTTCATTTTTAATTTTTCTTCCTGTTCCATGGCAATCTGGACATTTTTCTTCAATTATTTCACCAGATCCATGGCAATTATCACAAGTTGTTTGGCGAGAAACAGTTCCAAATGGAGTTTGGCTTATATTATTTATAACGCCCGTTCCATTACACTTAGGACAAGTTTTAATTTTACTTTCATCTTTTGCGCCTTTGCCGTTACAAGTTTCACATTCAACTTCTCTTCTTACTTGAATTTCTTTAGAAATTCCAAAAGCTGATTCTTTGAAAGTTAATTTTATAACTTGTTGAATATCAGAACCTTTTCTTGGTCTTTTTCTATTTTGACTTCTTCCTTGAGAAAAAATGTCTCCAAATATGTCCCCAAATATATCATCAAATCCGCCAAAGCCACCAGAAAATCCGCCAGCTCCACCATTTTCAAATGCAGCTGCTCCGTAAGTATCATATTGACGTTTTTTTTGTGGATCAGATAAAATTTCGTAGGCTTCAGATATTTCTTTAAATTTTTCTTGAGCTTCTTCGTCATCTGGATTTAAATCTGGATGATATTTTTTTGCAAGTTTCCTATATTTTCTTTTTAATTCAGAATCAGTGACATTTTTGTCAACTTCTAATAATTCATAAGGGTCTTTCATTTATCCTCCAATATAAAAAAAATAAATTATTGCTAATTTATTTGTCCTATCTTAATTTATAATTTTATCTTTTTATCTAAGCTCATCTATTATACCACTTTGATAAAAAAATTAAATTATATTTTAAAATTTAAAATAAAAATAAAGAATAAGAAGCAAGGCTTCCTATTCTTTAAATTTTATTTATTTTTATTCTTCATCGTCATCTACAACTTCATAATCTGCATCTACTACATCATCATCTGCTTTTCCAGCGTTTTGACCTTCTTGACTTGCTTGAGCGTTTTTATACATTGCTTCGCTCATTGAGTAGATTTCTTGTTGTAGAGCTTCTGTTTTTGCTTTGATGTCTTCAGTATTGTCAGCTTTAATGCTAGCTTCAAGATCTTTGATTTTTTCTTCAATCTTATCTTTTTCGCTTCCTTCAACTTTTGCATCTTCAAGAGTTTTTCTTGCTTGGTAAACTAATGATTCAGCATTGTTTTTAACTTCAATACTTTCTTTTTTCTTTTTATCATCTTCAGCAAATTTTTCAGCTTCTTTTACTTTTTTATCTATTTCTTCATCAGTTAAGTTTGTTGATGATGTGATAGTAATTTTTTGTTCTTTTCCACTTCCTTGGTCTTTTGCAGATACATTTACAATACCATTTGCATCTATATCAAATGTAACTTCGATTTGTGGAACTCCACGTCTTGCTGCAGGAATTCCAGTAAGTTGGAATCTACCAAGAGTGGTGTTGTCTGCTGCCATTTCTCTTTCGCCTTGTACAACGTGAATATCTACGTCAGTTTGTCCATCCGCAGCTGTTGTAAAGATTTGAGATTTTTTAGTTGGAATTGTTGTATTTCTTTCTATTAATTTTGTAGCAACTCCACCAAGAGTTTCAATTCCTAATGAAAGTGGTGTAACGTCAAGAAGTAATAAATCTTTAACTTCTCCTGTTAAAACTCCACCTTGAATTGCAGCACCAAGTGCAACACATTCATCTGGGTTTATATCTCTTTGTGGTTCTTTTCCAATTATATTTTTAACTAAATCTTGAACTGCAGGAATTCTTGATGATCCACCTACAAGTAATACTTTTTCTATATCACTTGATGATAATGAAGCATCTTTTAGGGCATCTTCAACTGGTTTTCTTGTTGCTTCAACAAGATCATGAGTTAATTCATCAAATTTTGCTCTTGTAACTGTTAGGTCTAAGTGAACTGGTTGTCCATCAACTGCTGTAATAAATGGTAAGTTTACATTCGTTGTTTTTGTTGATGATAATTCTTTTTTAGCTTTTTCTGCTGCATCTTTTAATCTTTGCATAGCTGTAAGATCTTTTGTTAAATCAACGCCAGTTTCTTTTTTAAATTCAGCTGCTAAGTATTCAACTAATCTATTATCAAAGTCATCTCCACCTAATTTATTATTTCCTCTTGTTGATAAAACTTCAAATACTCCATCTCCAACTTCTAGAATTGAAACGTCGAATGTACCACCACCAAGGTCGTAAACCATAATTTTTGCTTGATCAGTTTCTTTGTCCATTCCGTATGCAAGGGCTGCTGCTGTTGGTTCGTTTATAATTCTTTTTACATTTAAGCCTGCAATTTTTCCAGCGTCTTTTGTAGCTTGTCTTTGAGCATCTGTAAAGTAAGCAGGAACTGTAATTACAGCATCTGTTACTGTATCATTTAAATAACTTTCTGCATCTGATTTTAATTTTTGTAAAATCATTGCTGAAACTTCTTCTGGTGTGTAAGAATTTCCATCAATTTCATTTGTTTTAAAATCTGATCCCATTTCTCTTTTGATTGATGAGATTGTTCTGTCTGGATTTGTTATTGCTTGTCTTTTTGCAGTTTCTCCAACAAGTCTTTCTCCATCTTTTGTAAATGCTACAACTGATGGTGTTGTTCTGTTTCCTTCAGTATTTGGGATTATTGTTGAATCCCCACCTTCCATAACGGCAACTGCTGAGTTTGTTGTTCCTAAATCAATTCCTATAATTTTTGCCATATTAATTCCTCCTATTTTGCAACTTTAACCATACTTGGTCTTATAACTCTATCATTTAGTTTGTATCCTTTTTGATAGGTTTCTATAATATAATTTGATTTAAAATCTTCGTTTTCTTCTGTTTGAAAAGCGTGATGGAAATTTGGATCAAATTCTACTCCATCAGATTCGATTTCTTCAAGTCCTTCTTTTTCCAAAACTTTCCAAAAAGAATCTCTTGTCATCATTATTCCTTTAACAAAAGAGTCTTCGCTGTCTTGATCTTTAAGTGCCCTATCAAAATTATCTAAAACTGGTAAAAGCTCTTCGATTAAATTTGATGAAGCGAACTTTTTAAAATCTGTTCTTGCTTTTTCTTCTCTTTTTTTGAAATTTGTAAAATCTGCCAATAGTCTTTGGTATTTTTCTTTATATTCATTATCGTCATCATTTGGCAATTCTTCTTCAACATTACCATCTTCATCAACTATTTCAGCATCAATTTCTTCTAGTTGTTCATCTATATTTTCTTCTTGTTCAACATTTTCATCATGCTTTTTTTCATTGTCCACCTTAAACACCTACCTTATTATTTGCTAAGTAAATCTGATATTAGTTTGATGTCAGAAATAACTTCCTTATAATCAATTCTTGTAAGTCCTATAATTCCAATTTGGCCTACAATGTCTTTGTCATAATTAAAATGTGAAGTTATGATTGTATTATCTTTCAATTCATTTATCTCATTTTCATCACCAATAGTAATTTGTAATTCGTTGTTAGAATTTTCAATTAATTCCCAAATTCTTTCCTTACTATCAAATATCTTAATAAACTCTCTAGCCTTAATTGGATCTTCAAATTCTTTAAAATTAAAAATATTGCCTAGTCCCTTTATAATAACTTCTTTTGTCAAATCACTTAAAGAATCATTGTTGATTTTTTTCTCCAAAATATCTAACAAATTCTCATATTGCTTAAAGCCAGAATTTTTGATTTTTTCAAAAATTTTTGCAAGGTCTTTTAAATTTTTTCCTTCAATGTTTTGTTTTAAAGTCCTAGAAATTTCTATTAATTTATCATCATTAATTTCTTCACTTATATAAATTCTATCGCTTACAATACTTGCATTATCATAAACTACAACAAACAAAAGCATATTAGGATCAATTTTTAAAAGTTCTAAATTTATGACTTTAGTAATATTGTTTCTTATAGTGTAAGAAACAGCTGTAAGATTTGTCATTTTTGAAAGAAGCAGTGTTGCAGTCTCCACAATTTTTGAAACATTGCCATATCTTTTATCAAGAATTTTTTCTAAATTTTCATCTTCTTTTTCATTTAATGAATTTTCTAATAAATTATTTACATAAAGTCTGTAACCTTTATCAGATGGGTATCTTCCTCCCGATGTGTGAGCTTTTTCTAAAAGCCCCATTTTTTCAAGAGTGCTCATCTCATTTCTAATTGTTGCAGACGAAATATCTAGAGAATATTCATTAAGTAATGAATTTGAACCAATAGGCTCTCCAAGATTAACGTATGAGTTTATAATGGAAAAGAGTATCATCTTCTTTCTCTCGTTCATTATTTTCACCTCATTTAGCACTCCAATTATCTGACTGCTAATTATAATATACTAGGTAAATTTCTTTTTGCAAGTTATATTATTTCAATATAAAATTCATTTGATAAATCAAAACCCTTGTGAGTAAATCTTAAATTTTTATCAATTTCAAAAAATCCTTCTTTATAAAATTTTTCAACTATTTCACTATACTTTTCTAAAAGAGAATGCCCAAAAATATTTTCAAATTCTTTTAAGTTGATCCCTTCCACTTCTCTTAATTTAAAAATTATATATTCTTTTTCTCTTTCATCTTCTGAAATAAATTCTCTAAATTCTATTGGAAATTTTCCTTCATTAATTAATTTTTCATATTTTACAAAATTTTTTACGTTATTATATCTTACATTTGACAAAAATCCAGATGCACCAAGTCCAAAGGCAAGGTATCCACCTTCTGACCAATATTTTTTGTTGTGGTAAGATTCAAATCCCTTTTTTGAAAAATTAGAAATTTCATACCTATTTAGTCCCAAATCTTTCAAATATTTTTCAATATAAGAAAAAATATCTCTTTCCAAATCATCATCCATCAAATCAAGCTTATTTTTCTTATACAAACTATAAAAATGTGATCCTTTTTCAAGTATTAAAGAATAATAAGATAAATGTTCTGGATTTATCTTTTTTATTATCTCCAAATCATTTTTTATAGAATCAAAATTTCCACCAGGCAGATTTAAAATCATATCTAAAGATAGATTTTTAAAACCTGCTTTTCTTATATTTTCTATATCTTTTAAGACAATTTCCTTATTATGGTCCCTGCCAATTTTTTTTAAAACTTTATCATCAAAAGATTGGACACCAAGAGAAATTCTATTTATTCCCAAGTTCTTGTAGGCTTTTAATTTCTCCAAAGTCAAAGAATTTGGATTTGCCTCAATTGTAAATTCTTTTACATGACTTAAATCAAAATTTTTCAAAATTTCTACAAGCTCAATTATATAATGATAATCAACGTAAGTTGGTGTACCTCCACCAATATAAATAGAATCGACTTCTACGTTCATATTTTTTTGGTACAAGATTATTTCTTTTTTTAAATTTTCAAAATACGAATCAATCCAAGATTCTAAATTTTGAAAGGCTGTAAAATCGCAATAAAAACATTTTTTCTTACAAAAAGGAATATGAATATAGATTCCAATTTTTTCCATATTTTCTCCTTAAATTTTTCAAAAATAAAAAAGCCTTACTAACTTCACTTAATTAATTTAGAAAACCTTCATGCAAAGAATATCATACGGAAAAAATTTACTTGATTTCAAATTAAAAACTTCGTTAAAAAACCGTATGTCTGAGCGTAGCGAGTTTACGGTTTTTAGAAGTTTTTGATTTAGAAATCAAAAATTTTTGTAGTCAGATATTCGTGCTTGAAGGTTTTTTTTAATTTGAAGCTAGATAAAAGCTTTATTCATCATCATATTTCAAAACAGCAAGGAAGGCATCTTGTGGAATTTGTACGCTTCCTAATTGTCTCATCCTCTTCTTTCCTTCTTTTTGTTTTTCTAAAAGTTTTTTCTTTCTTGATATATCTCCACCGTAGCATTTTGCAATTACATCTTTTCTCAAAGCTTTTACTGTTTCTCTTGCTATAACTTTTGAATCGATTGTAGCTTGAATTGGAATTGCAAATTGTTGTCTTGGAATTTGATCTTTCAATTTTTCGACAATTGATCTTCCCCTAGCATAGGCAAAATCTTTGTGAACAATTGTAGATAGAGCATCGACTTTATCTTCATTGATTTTTATATCAAGTTTTATTAGATTACTTTCTTCATAATCTACAACTTCATAATCAAGCGAAGCATATCCTTTTGATCTTGATTTTAAAGAATCAAAAAAGTTATAAATTACTTCGTTCAAAGGAATTTTATATTTTATTGAAACCCTATTTTCGTCAATATATGACATATCTATAAGATCTCCTCTTCTTGCTTGAGCAAGTTCCATTACAGGTCCTATATATTCTTTTGGAGTCATAATTTCAGAAATTGTAATAGGCTCTTTTACATATTCAATTTCTGATGGTGGAGGAAAATCATTAGGATTTTCTAATTTTTTTTCTTCGTGTCCTTTTGTTTTTACCTTATAAATTACTGATGGTGCTGTTGCGATTATATCTAAATCATATTCTCTTTCAAGTCTTGCTGTAATAATATCCATGTGCAAAAGACCTAGAAATCCACACCTTAATCCAACACCAAGAGCTTGTGAATTTTCTTGTTCAAAAACTAAAGACGCATCATTTACTTGAAGCTTTTCCAATGAATCTTTTAATTTGTTAAATGATTCTCCTTCAGCTGGATAAATTCCAGAATAAACCATTGGCAAAACTTCCTTATAACCAGAAAGTGCTTTTTGTGTTGGATTATTTTTTAAGGTAATTGTATCTCCAACTCTCGCATTTCTAATATCTTTTATGCTTGCTTCAATAAATCCTACATCTCCGCTTTTTAATTCTTTGGTTTCAATTCTATTTTTCATAGTATATCCTACGCCAGTTACTTCGTAGGATTTTCCACTTGCCATCATCAAAATTTCATCGCCTGCTTTTACACTTCCTTCAAAAATTCTCACATAGCAAATTACTCCCCTGTATGAATCATAATATGAATCAAAAATCAAAGCCTTTAATGGTTTGTCATCATGGTCTTCTGGGGCTGGAACATTTTCTATAATATCTTCAAGTACATCTTCAATATTTAAACCAGTTTTTGCAGAAATTAAGGGAATATTTTCTGTATCAAGACCAATTTGATTTTCTATTTCTTCTTTTGTTTCTTCGACTCTTGCACTTTCAAGGTCAATTTTATTTAAAACTGGCAAAATTTCCAAATCTTGTTCAAGTGCAAGGTAAGTATTTGCCAAAGTTTGAGCTTCAACTCCTTGGGAAGCATCAACAACCAAAATTGCTCCTTCGCAAGCTTTTAGTGATCTTGAAACTTCATAAGTAAAGTCAACATGGCCTGGAGTATCAATCAAATTTAAATCGTAAATTTTTCCATCATTAGCCTTGTATTTTAACTTTACTGATTTTAATTTTATGGTTATTCCTCTTTCTTGCTCAAGCTCCATGCTATCTAACATTTGATCATTTATATCTCTTTTTGCAACAGACTCTGTTTTTTCTATAAGCCTATCTGCAAGAGTCGATTTTCCATGGTCAATATGAGCAATTATAGAGAAATTTCTAATATTCTCTTTTTTCTTCATTATCTGTTTTCCTTATCTACAAATCCTATATCATAAATTGGGAAAAATCTTAAAAATGCATGCCCTACAATTTTTTCTTCGGAAATCGGACCAAAATTTCTTGAATCATTGCTTGCATTTGGAAGTCTATTATCTCCCATAACAAAATATTCTCCTTCGCCAACTTCCCAAGATGAATTTTCATTTGTCGTTAGGGTTTCTTCGTTATTTATATAATTTTCTTCGTAGATTTCTCCGTTTACATACACATTTCCATCTTTTACTTCTATATTATCTCCTGGCATACCAACTATTCTTTTTATATACAAAGTATCTTCTTGGTCTGGAGCATTAATTATTACAATATCTGCCCTATTGTATCCCTTAAAATGTTTTGAAACTTTGTCAACAAATAGCATATCGCCACTATGTAATGTATTTAGCATAGAATTTCCTTCAACTTTTGTTGCATCCATTATAAAAATTTTTATAACAAAAGCAATTGCCAATGCCAAAAGTATTGTTTTTATCCAATCAAGAAATTCTAAATCATTAGATTTTTCTGTCATATAACACCTCTCTCATTTTATAATTATAAACGAATATCTCAAAAGTTCCAAATATTTTAATATTTAAAATTTATAAAGATTTGTAATAAATATAGTTTTATGGTAAAATAAATCAGTCGATATAAATTGGGGGTGAAAAAATGGCAAACATTAAATCAGCAATAAAAAGAATTGATGTAACAAGAAAACAAACTGCTAGAAATAAATCAGCAAAATCTGAAATAAAAACTTATGTTAAAAAATTTGAAGAAGCTATTGCAAATAATGATAGCGAAAAAGCTAATGAACTTTTCAAAACTGTTGATAAAAAAGTAAAACAAGCAGCAGCTAAAAACATAATTCACAAAAATCAAGCTAGTAGAACAACTTCAAGATTAGCTAAAAAATTAAATTCATTAAACGCTTAATTTTTAGTCGGTTCATTCAAACTTGCGACTTAGAAAAGTCGCCAAGATTAGAATGAGTCGATTTTTTTATTTTGAAAATTTTTCTATAAAAATTAACATATTTAAATTCATATCAAAATCTTCGCTTTTTTGTTTTAAGTCGCAAGTATATAAAAAATCTTGCAAATCAAATAATTCATCCAAAGTAAAATTCCCAATAAAACTTTTATCTTTTCTAAGTTCAAAATTTGATATACCCAAAGATTTTTGCATAAAGGAATCATTGTAAGAATCTTTTGATAAAATTTTTATTCCAATTAAATTTCTAATGTGTCTTACTAGCATATAAAAAATTTTAAATATTTCATCCATATCCTTTGCCATAAATAAATATGTGTTCATAGCAGTTTTTGTATCCCTTTTTGACAGAGCATCTGTGAGATTAAAAATATTTAAATCTAAAACTTGGTCTAATTGGTCGTGAACATCTTCCAATAAAACCTCGCTTTTATCGGAATTTGCAATAATTTTATCCACTGTATTTACAACCTCATAAAGGTCGATTTGCGAATTTTTATTTAAATATGAAAACCTATCAATTATTTCATTTATATAAGATTTTTTGATTTTTTTATTATTTTTTACAAATCTTTTTCCAATAAAAGAAACAAGCTCATTATTATTTAGCCTATCAATTTCTACAATATTTCCATTTTTTTTGATTACCTTGTAAAATTTTCCTTTAAATACACTTTCATCAGATATTATTATAAATGTCAAAAAATCTGCTAAATTTTCTATATCTTCAATAATCAAATTACAAATTTCCTCATAATCTTTTATATTATTTTTAGATAAGTCGATATTTCTCCAAATCACAACTTTTTTATCTTCCATTATTGGATATGTATCCATGGCAGTTTTTATGTCCTCAAGGCTTTTTTTGCCCTTAATTTCTATATAATTAAAGTCAGGAAAAGAAATTAAATCCTTTGCTTGGTCTATAATTGTTTCTTTTAGATATTCTTCTTTTGAATCGATTAGATAAATTCCCCTGCTTTTTTTTGAAAAAAGTTCAGCCATAAATTCCTTATAATTCATCTAAAAAATCCTCCTTTCATATATTTTTTTACCTTAAATGAATTCTTGTAAAATTCTATCTTACAATATCCATCTTTTTGAGTATTGTATATTTTAACATTTTTTAAATTATCTAAGACTTCTTTTGATGGGTGTCCGTACGTATTTTTTCTTCCAGCTGAAATTAAAGCGACTTGTGGACTTGTTTTATTTACAAAATCCTTTGAAGTTGAAAATCTTGAGCCATGATGGGAAACTTTTAAAATATCAATATCTCTTGCAACTTTTTGTTCATACTCCATTGGCAAATCTCCCATAGTCAAAATTTTAAAATTATTTATCCTAATTAAAAGAGGCATAGAATTAGAATTTTCATCTCCAGAAAAATTTTCTAAACATTCAACGCTAAAATTTTTTCCCTTATAAATATTTCCCTCTTTCATTTCCAAAAATTTATATTTTTTCCCTAGATTTTTATTATAAATATTAGAAATTACAGGACCAACTTCAAATTCATTTTTCAATTTTTCCAAAGCGCCCGAATGATCCTTATCCTCATGAGAAATAAAAACCGCCTTGATTTTTTTAACTCCTTTTGCCTTTAAAAAATCTATAGCTATTTTTTCAGTTGATGAATAATTTTTGTAAGAAACTTCCCCACAATCAAACAAATAAAAATCGCCCTTATCTTCCAAAATAAAAAAATCTCCCTGCCCTATATCAAGCATTTGATAGGAAATCGGCTTATTTTTTTCTTTTAAAATAGAAAAAATCACTATAATCATAGAAATCGCCAAAAAATTTTTTGCCCTTAGTTTTTTATTTTTAAATTTCACAAGTATATACAAAAGTATTAAATAATAAAAACTAATTAAGATCGACTCTTTTGGAAAATTCAAGCCAAAAATTGTAAAAGTACTCAAAAAATTTGCTATATCCATGATAGATTTTATCAAAAAATCCAAAATAAAGAAAAAACCAGCTAACAATCCTCCAAATATCGGATACAAAATAATTATTCCAAAAATTATATACATACTTATAGAAAAAATTGGAACAACCAAAAAATTCGCAAAAAAATTAAGCAAATTAAAATATCCATAATAGTAAATCACATGAAAAGCCAAAGTTATTTGCAAGCAAAGAATAAAAATTATGTATTTTTTTAAATAAGAGAAATTTTTCCCCCTTACAAGTTTTGGATAAATCTCATAAATTGCAAATCCTGCCAAAAACGAAAGAATAAAGCCAGAATTTAAAATTGCAAAAGGATTTGCCAGTAAAATTAATAACATGGCTACAATGAGATTTTTTCCTGTATCCTTGCCTTTTTTTAGTAAAAATGCCAAATAAGATAAACTGTATATAAATAAAACTCTCAAAACCGAAAATGGAAATGAAATTAAATAGGCATAAAATAAAGAAGTTCCCAAAGAAATCGGATAAGCGTACTTGAATGAAATATTTGCTTTTATCAATAAAAATATTAACAAAGCCATCAATAAATCAATGTGAAGACCAGAAACCGCCAAAATATGAGCTAATCCTAATTTCGAAAGACCTTGTCTATATTCAAATCTATCCGAAAGAATAACAGCTTTTACAAAAGAAAAAGAATCCTTAGACAAATTTTTTTCAAACACCTTATTAATATATTGGTTAAAATTTTTCTTGATTTTTAAAAAAACAGAAGAAGATTCTCCCAATTTTTCAAAAGATTTTATATCAAGCTTGCTTTTTATTTTTTTAGATAATAAATACTTCCTATAAGAAAATAAATATGGATTGGTATTAGATGATGGCATAGAAATATCACAATTTGCCCTTAACCTATCTCCTATTTCAAAATTTTTATCAGATATAAAAGTAGATTTTCCATCTATTTTTTTATCAGTATTTTTTGCTTTTACATAATAAGTATAGGAATTATCATTTTTAATTTTTTCAACAACAGTTAAATTTAAATCTAAATTATCATATTTTTCAAGCTTATAAGAATGAAAATTAAAAAATGCCAAAAAAATTCCCAGAGAAAATCCAAAAAATAAAAAAGAAAGAGAAGATTTTTTTACAAAAAGAAAAATTCCACATACAAATAAGCCTATAATCCCAAACAAAAAATCATAAGCCTCAAAATAAGTATAAATTCCTATACCAGATATTAAAGAAATAAGTAAAAAAAACAAATTTTTTCTCATAAGATTCTCCCAATATGATTATAACATATGATATAATAATTTAGAGGTAATTTTATGAAGGATTTGTTATATATTAGTCATCCACAAATAAATCAAATAAGCGCCAAAATTGTAAAAAGAAAATACGAAGATGATACAACAAAAATAATTTTGGACAGAAGTATTTTTATGCCTAATTCTTCCTATTTATTAGATGAAAATCCAAAAATTTCGGAAAATGTGCTTTTGGACGTTGAGTTTATAAATGGAAATTTAGTTCATACAATAAAAAATAAACCCCAAAAATCATCTGTAATTCTTTCTTTGGACAAAAATACCAGAGAAAAAAATTTATCGTATAATACAGCTTTTTATATTTTTAAATCTCTGTTTGCTAAATTTTATAATAACAAGGAAGTTTCTTTAAAAATCAAAAATTCTTATGGGCAAATAAAAATTTCCAATTTCTATGATGATTTTATTGCCGATGATTTTTTGAAAATTTTTAATAAAATAATTGATTTGGGATTAAAAATAAATAAGGATAAAGATTTTGTTTGGATAAATGGTTTTGAACGAGAAAATAATTTTGGAGTTTATTTAAATAATGCAAAAGATTTAGAAGGAATTTTTATTCTTTCTATAGAAAAAATCGAAAAAAATTTCTTTATTGATTTCATAACAGGATCTGACTACAAAAATTTCACAAATAATAATATAGAAATAATTAATAATATTAAAAAAATATCTTTTGATGACTTAAATTCTTCTGAAAAAATCAGAAAAATAATTTCACTTATTCAAAAATCTAGGTATAAATAAAAGCTCTTGCATTAATTTTTTGCAAGAGCCTTTTTATTATTTTACAAGCAAGTTTAATATTTTTCCTGGTACATATATTACCTTAAATATTTCCTTACCATCTATATTTTTTTGAATATTTTGATCATTTTCTGCACTTATTACAGCTTCTTCTTGATTCGCATCTTTTGAAATTTTTATTGTAGCCCTAACTTTACCATTAACTTGAACAGGAAGTTCAATTGAATCATATTCAAGTTTACTTTCATCATAAGTTGGCCAGCTAGTTTGGTTTAATTCGCCTTCAAAACCAATTTCTTCCCACAATTCTTCTGTCAAGTGAGGAGCAACTGGATTTAATAAAATCAAATAAGTTTTGAAATCTTTTTTGGTAATTTTTCCAATATTTCTCATTTCATTTAACAAGCTCATAAGTGAAGCTATTGCTGTATTATATTTTAATGATTCATAATCATCACTTACTTTTTTAATAGTTTGGTTAATTAGAATTTCAATTTCTTTTGTATATTCGTCGCCATCTTCAACTAAATCATAAAGATTAAATACTCTTTCCAAATATTTTCTACAACCCTTAACGCCTTCGTCTGACCATGGAGCTGTTGATCTAAAATCTCCAATAAACATTTCATAGCATCTTAGGGTATCTGCCCCATAATCTCTTACAATATCATCAGGATTTACAACATTGCCTCTTGATTTTGACATTTTTTGATGGTCTTCTCCTAAAATCATTCCGTGAGAAGTTCTCTTTTGATATGGTTCTTTTGTTGGAACTTTTCCTATATCATATAAAAATTTGTGCCAAAATCTTGAATACAATAAGTGAAGAGTTGTATGTTCCATTCCACCATTGTACCAATCAACTGGTGTGTAATAATCTAAACTTTCCTTGCTTGCAAGATCTTCATTATTATTTGGATCTGTATATCTTAAATAATACCAAGAAGATCCAGCCCATTGTGGCATGGTGTCAGTTTCTCTTTTTGCTGGCTTTCCACAAATTGGACAAGTAGTATTTACAAATTCATCAATTTTTGAAAGTGGACTTTCGCCATCATCTGTTACTTCATAAGATTCAACTTCTGGTAATTTTATTGGAAGATTTTCTTCTTTTTCAGCAACCCATCCGTGTTCTTCACAATAAATCATTGGGATTGGTTCTCCCCAATATCTTTGTCTAGAAAATACCCAATCTCTTAATTTATAATTTACCTTAGCAGATCCTAGATTTTTTTCTTCAACAAATTCTATCATTTTCTTTTTAGCATCTGCTACACTTAATCCATTTAGAAAATCTGAATTTATTAAAATCCCCTTATCAATTGAAGTTGTTGGTAAATCTTCATCGCCTGTATTAATTACTGGAACAATTGGCATATCAAATTTTTGTGCAAATTCAAAATCCCTATCATCGTGAGCAGGAACCGCCATTATAGCTCCTGTTCCATAAGAAATTAATACATAATCTGAAATCCAAATTGGGATTTCTTTTCCATTTATAGGATTTATTGCAGAAATTCCATCAAGCATTACGCCAGTTTTTTCTTTTGTAAGCTCACTTCTTTCAAAATCTGATTTTTTCTTAGCAAAATCTTGATATTCTTTTACATCATCCAAATTTTTGATTTCATCTTTAAATTCTTCAAGCATTGGATGTTCTGGTGCAATTACCATATAAGTTGCCCCAAAAATTGTATCAGGTCTTGTTGTGTAGACATTTAATTTGTAATCTTTATCTTTTAAAGAAAAATTAATTTCTACCCCGTGGCTTCTTCCAATCCAATTTTTTTGTTGAGTTTTTATTTTTTCTTCATAATCAACTTCGTCCAAATCATCAATAAGCCTATCGGCATATTCTGTGATTTTTAGCATCCATTGATTTTTAACTTTGTGAGTTACTTCTGACCCACATCTTTCACATTTTCCATCTACAACTTCTTCATTAGCAAGACCAACCTTACATGAAGGACACCAGTTTACTGGCATTTCTTTTTTATAAGCAAGTCCATGTTTATACAATTGAATGAAAATCCATTGAGTCCATTTGTAATAATTTGGATCTGTTGTATTTACTTCTTTGGACCAATCAAATGAAAATCCAATAGATTTCATTTGCGCTTTGAAATTTTCGATATTATTTTTTGTTACAATTGAAGGATGAATGTGATTTTTTATAGCATAATTTTCTGTAGGAAGTCCAAAAGCATCCCAGCCCATTGGATAAATTACATTTTCTCCTTGAAGTCTTCTTTTTCTTGCAACAATATCTAAAGCTGTGTATGGTCTTGGGTGGCCAACATGAAGACCTTGACCTGACGGATAAGGAAATTCTACGAGTGGATAGAATTTTTTCTTATTTTTATCAATTACTGATTTAAAAATTTCATTTTCATCCCATTTTTCTTGCCATTTTTTTTCGATGGCATTTGGATTATATTCTCTCATTTTTTCTCCTTAGTTTTTTGATGCAAAAGATTTTACTGTTCTTGGGTAAGGGATTACGTCACGGATATTTTTCATTCCTGTAAGATACATTACTGCTCTTTCAAATCCAAGTCCATAACCTGAGTGAACTACTGTTCCATATTTTCTTAAATCTAAATAATTTTGATAATCTTCAAGTTTTAGCCCATTATCTTCCATAGATTTTACAAGCTCATCATATCTTTCTTCCCTTTGACTTCCACCAATTAATTCTCCTACAGCAGGAACTAACATATCAAAAGCTGCAACAGTTTTTCCATCTTCATTTCTTCTCATATAAAATGCCTTTATATCTTTTGGATAATCTGTAACAAAAACTGGACCATCAACTATTTTTTCTGATAAATATCTTTCATGCTCAGTTTGAAGATCCATTCCCCATTTTACAGGATATTCAAAATCAACATCAGCTTCTTGTAATTTTTCTATAGCCTCAGTATAAGTAATTCTTGCAAATTTTGCCTCTTTAACTTTTGTAAGTCTTTCAATCAAAGTATCATCAACTCTTTCGTTGAAAAATTCAATTTCATCCTTACAATTTTCTAAAACAAAACTTATCATATATTTCATCATATCTTCAGCCACATCCATGCACACATTATAATCTGCAAAAGCAATTTCTGGTTCAATCATCCAAAATTCCGCAGCGTGTCTTGGTGTGTTTGATTCTTCAGCCCTAAAAGTTGGACCAAAAGTATAAATATTTGATAAAGCAAGAGCATAATCTTCTGCCTCAAGTTGTCCTGAAACTGTCAAATAAGATTTTTTTCCAAAGAAATCTTTAGAATAATCAACTTTTCCATCCTTATTTAAATCTAATTTATCTAAATTTTGGGTAGTAACTTGGAACATTTCTCCAGCACCTTCTGTATCAGATGCAGTAATTAATGGAGCATTTAAATAAATAAATCCTCTTTCTTGGAAAAATTTATGAAGAGCATAAGCAAGTTTTGACCTTAATCTAAAAACTGCCCTGTAAGTATTAGTTCTAGCTCTTAAATGAGGAATAGTTCTCATATATTCAAGAGATTGTTTTTGTTTTTGAATAGGAAATTTCTCATCACTGTGACCTAAAACTTCTACAGATTTTGCTTGAAGTTCGTAGGCTTGTTTGGCATTATTTGTTTTTACAAGAATTCCTTTGATTCTTAATGATGCTGAAAGATGTTCTTTTTGTAAATCTTCAAAATTTTCTAATTCTTTTCCAACAACAATTTGAAGATTTTTAAAAATTGTCCCATCATTTAATTCTATAAAGCCGACATTTTTTGTAAATCTCGCCTGTCTAATCCATCCTTCAACTGTAATTTCTTGGTCGATGTATTTTTCAACATCTTTTTTAATCTCTCTTAATTTCATCCTTATTTCCTCTCTTAATTTTTTCTAAACTTTCATTAAGTATTTTTTCATAACCTATATTTTTTGGATTATAAAATTTTTCATCTACAAAGCCATCTGGAAGATAGTCTTGTTTTACATATCCGTCATAATCATGAGGATATAAATAAGTATCTTTAACTAAATTTTTACTTCCTTTATAATGGGTATCTTTTAATTTATTTGGTACTTCCAAATCTTTTTCATTTTTTACAAAATCCATAGCCTTATTTATAGCAAGGTATGTAGAATTATTTTTCTTTGCTAAAGATAAATATATACAAGTCTCTGCCAAAATAATTCTTGCCTCTGGCATACCTACAGTATTAATTGCTGTAAAAGTATTTGTAGCAAGGCCTAGCGCGTAGGGATCAGCAAGCGAAATATCTTCTGATGCAAATATAATCATTCTTCTTGCTATAAATTTTATATCTTCTCCGCTATTTAACATTTTTGCCAAATAATAAATTGCTGCATCAGGATCTGAGCCACGCATAGATTTTATAAAAGCAGAAATAGTATCATAATGTCTATCTCCATCCCTATCATAAATAGAAATTTTCTTTTGGATAGAATTTATAATACTTTTTCGATCAACTACTATTATACCTTCTTTATCTTCTTGTGAAAATATTGCAATTTCTAAAGCATTCAACAAGGCTCTACAATCCCCGTTAGAATATTTAACCAAAGTATTTCTGGCATCATCGTCAATTTTTATATTTTTATTTTGTAAAAGCCTATCTCGACTTAAAGCCATATCTATTAATTTTTTTAAATCATCATCTGTATGTGCTTTTAATTCAAATACATACATTCTAGAAATTAAAGCTTTATTTACTTCAAAATATGGATTTTCTGTTGTAGCTCCTATCAAAATAATCGTAGAATCTTCAACAAAAGGCAGTAAATAATCTTGTTGACTTTTATTAAATCTATGAATTTCATCAATAAATAAAATAGTTTTTTTATTTTCAAATTTCAAATTATCTTTTGCAATTTGAATTTTTTTCTTTAAGTCATTAATTCCACTAGCTACCGCAGAAACTTTTTCAAAAGCCATATTAGTTGAATTTGAAATAATTTTTGCAAGGGTAGTTTTGCCAACTCCTGGAGGTCCATAAAAAATAGAAGAATAAATTCTATCAGATTTTATCATTCTTCTTAAAATTTTTCCTTCTCCTAGAAGATGATCTTGTCCTAAAAAATCTTCAATTTTTTCAGGTCTCATCCTGTCAGCTAATGGCGCAGACTTTTCTAGTTCTCTTAATTTATTTAATTCAAATAAGTCCATTTTATCCAATCTTTC
Organism: Anaerococcus sp. HMSC075B03; assembly: GCF_001815585.1. Taxonomy (NCBI): domain Bacteria; kingdom Bacillati; phylum Bacillota; class Tissierellia; order Tissierellales; family Peptoniphilaceae; genus Anaerococcus; species Anaerococcus sp. HMSC075B03. Next base: position 110,981 of record NZ_KV821178.1, on the reverse strand, counting down.
AAAAAAAGGACTGTTGCAAAATGAATTTGTTTTTTGTCATTTTCATCTTGCAATAGCCCCTTAAATTTTCTAATTTTTTTCTTTTAAATTTTTAATCTCTCTATAGAAACTCTCAACATCTTTAAATTCCCTATATACTGATGCAAATCTCACATAAGCTACAGGATCTAATTGTTTTAGATGCTCCATGACAAATTTTCCTATGGTAGTGGATGATACTTCCTTTTTACCAATATGATTTATAGAAACTTCGACATCATCTGCTATTTTTTCAATGTCTTCCATGCTTACAGGTCTTTTTTCGCAAGATTTTACAATTCCACTTATAAGTTTTGACCTATCAAAAGATTCTCTAGTATTATCTTTTTTTACAACCATTAAAGTTTGGTCTTCATATCTTTCATAAGTTGAAAATCTTTTATTGCAAGATTGACATAGCCTTCTTCTTCTAATAGCATGATTATCTTCTGTTGCTCTAGAGTCTATAACTTTTGTATCATTTGAGTCACAATATGGACACTTCATTTTATTTTAAGAAATCTGGAAGATCTATATCGTCAAATGGATTTGAAGAACTTGGTTTTTTTTGTGTTTGTCTTTGGCTAACACTTTGTGAAGATCTTCTGTTTTCTAAAACTTCTCTTCTTGTTTGGTTGTCTTGATCAAATCCTGTGGCAATTACAGTAATTTTAATGTCATCGCCCAATGATTCATCGCTTCCTACACCAAAAATTATATTTGCATCTGAATCTATATGTTCTCTAATTAATTCTGCTGCTTCGTTTGCTTCCATTAGACCAACTTCTGCTGCAGTTACATTTAATAATACTGCATTAGCTCCTTCGATTGATGTTTCAAGTAATGGAGAATTTACTGCAGCTTTTGCAGCATCTACTGCTCTGTTTTCTCCGCTTGCTTTACCAATTCCCATGTGAGCTATTCCTTGGTCTGACATAATTGATTTAACATCAGCAAAATCAAGGTTGATTACATTTGGTACAGCTATAAGTTCTGAAATACCACTTACAGCATCCATAAGTACTTGGTCAGCCATTTTAAATGCGTCTACCATTGATGTTCTTTTTTCTACAATTTGTAAAAGTCTATCATTTGGAATTGTAATTAATGTATCCACACATTCTTTTAAAGCTTCGATTCCACCTTCTGCAGATGTTTGTCTTTTTCTTCCTTCAAATGTGAAAGGACGAGTTACAACACCTACTGTAAGTATTCCTTGTTCTTTTGCTTTTCTTGCTACAACAGGGGCTGCTCCAGTACCAGTTCCACCGCCCATTCCAGCAGTGATAAATACCATGTCTGCTCCCTTTAGTGATTCATCAATTTCTGATTCACTTTCTTCAGCAGCTTTTTCACCAATTTCAGGATTAGCTCCAGCTCCAAGTCCTCTTGTAAGCTTTGCTCCTATTTGTAATTTGATGTCAGCATTCGCTTCATTTAAAGTTTGAAGGTCTGTATTTAATGCAATAAATTCTACTCCAGAAAGGCCACCCTCTCTCATTCTACTTATAGCATTATTTCCGCCACCACCAACTCCTATTACTTTTATTTTGGCTAAGGCGTTATTTTCTACTTCCATGTTAATATTTGCCATCTTCATCCCCCGTTTCATTAAGATTAATATTTTTAATTATTTTCATCTTTTTCGTCAAGACTTTTTTCTTCAACTTCAACTACTGGATTCTTACCCTTATCTAGGCTAATTGAATAAGCTTTTATTTTTTTATTTTCTATATCCTTTAAAACTGAATCAAGTAGTTTAAGTTTATAATTATAATTTTTTAAATCTCCGAAATTAATCTGAATATCATTTATTATTATACCAATTTCATTATAGTTTTCCAAGTCTATTTCTTTTATGTCTTTAGCATATTTTAGCTTTTGAATAGAATCGATAAATTTTATTAGATTTTTTTTATCGGTAAAATTTTTTCCAATTTCTGGTTTGTTTTTTATTCCTTTGATTTTTAGTAAATTATTATTTTCTTCATTTACTGTTTTATCTAATACTTTTCCTGTATTTGCAATAACATAGCTATCCTTTTTGTATCTTGCAATCATATAAGGATATTCTTCTTTTACTCTTACTATAATTTTATCTGGAAGTTCTTTTTCTATTTTGGCACTTTTTATTATTTTTTCTTTTTTTAGATGTTCTATACTTTCTTTCTCATCGTATAAAATTATATTTTTTCCCATTGGATTATTTAATTTTGATAAAATTTGATCATTTGATAAAATTTTATTTCCTTTTATATAAACTTGAGAAATTTTATAATAGTCATGCCTAAATAAATTAACAATTAATATAGCTGCGATTACTATCATTAAAAAAATCACAAAAAAAGGAGTAAATAATTTTTGTTTTCTTTTTAACTTTTTTCTGCCTTTATTTTTTTGTCTATTTTTTTTGCTCATTTCACATACCCATAACTTTTTTTATCAAATCAAAAATTTCATCACTTGCATTAGGATTTTGTAACAAGCTTGCCTTCTCGCCCATTTCCTTTAATTTTTCTTTATCTTCTACAATATCAAGTATATTTTCATAGAGGATTTTGCCATTTAATTCTTTTTCCAAAATCATTGAGCAAGCACCTTTTTTCAAATATGACCTTGCGTTATATTCTTGATGGTTTTCTGTTGTGTAGGCTTTTGGTATTAAAATTGATGCTTTTTTTAGATTTGATATTTCGCTTAAACTCATAGCTCCTGATGATGCTATTACTAAATCACTTACCGCATAAAATAAATCTATATTATCTATATAAGAAAATGCCTTTATATATTCATTTTCTTTTGTGTTTTTAATAAATTCATCATAATTTTTTAATCCAGTTTGATGGAGCAAATAAAATTTTCCATCCATAAATTCACTCATTTGTTTAACTGCATCATTTAGATATTTTGAACCATTAGAACCTCCAAAAGAAAAAACTACTGGTCTATCTTTTTTTATTCCTAACTTGTCCAAATCTTCTTGACTATATGATGTATTAAAATTAGTTCTTACTGGATTTCCTGTTACATAAACATTATTTTTATTTTTCAAATGTTTTTTTGCTTCTTCAAATGATATACAAACAAGGTCGACTTTGTTTGACAAAAATCTTGTAGTAACTCCTGGAAAAGAATTTGATTCATGTATCAAAGTTTTTATATTTTTCTTGCTTGCTTGATAGAGAATTGGTGCACAAACATAACCACCTGTTCCTATAACAAGATCTGGTTTGAATTCTTTAATAATTTTTTTTGCTTCTTTGAAACCTCTTAAATTTGTCAAAAGAGATTTAAACAGTCTTTTGGAAATTTTTCTTGGTAGACCCATAGCTTCAATAGATCTAAATTTGTAACCATATTTATTTACAATTCTTTTTTCTGGCCCATCATTTAATCCCACATAAAGAATTTCCAAATCATCTATTTCTTCTTCTAATTTTTGGCACATGGCTATGGCTGGATAAATGTGTCCGCCAGTTCCACCGCCAGATACTATTACTCTCATCTAATCTTCCTTTTCTAAAACTCTTTTTTTGAAGTCATCCCCTCTTTGCATGTAATTGTCATACATTCCCCAACTAGCACTTGCAGGAGAGAGCAATACCGTATCAAAATCTTTCATTATTTCAAAAGATTTATTTACAGCTTCTTTCATATCATTTACTAAATAATAATTAATTTTATATTTCTCGCAAAGATTTCGTAAACTTTCCTTTGTTTGACCCATTAAAATCATAGTTTTTATTTTTTTCTTTGTATCTTTAAATAATGGCGTGTAATCAATTTTTTTATCATAGCCACCTGCAATCAAAATAACATTTTTATCAAAACTATTTATTGCTTTTATTGCAGAATCTACATTAGTAGCCTTAGAATCATTGTAAAAAGATACATTTCTAATTTTTTTTACAAATTCAAGTCTATGATCAATAGCCTTAAAAGTTTTTGTATATTTTATAATTTCATCAAGATCAAGGCCAAATAAATACAAGCAAAGTATAGCACAAGCTACATTTAAAAGATTGTGATCTCCTACAATTTTTAAATCATCTCTTTTTAATAAATAAATTTCTTTTTCGTCTTTTAAATAAAGAGAGTCATCTTTCAAATATATTCCTTTTTGAACTTCTTCTTTTATAGAAAATTCGTATATTTTTGATTTGAATTTATTTTTATTTTTTCTTAAAATTTCATCGTCGTGATTAATGATAAGATAATCACTTTCATTTTGATTTATAGCAATTTTTAACTTATCTTCTATATAATTTTCAAAAGATCCATGCCAATCTATGTGATCTGGAGTAATATTTAAAATCCCTGCTATATGTGGCTTAAAAAATTTGGTATTGTGAAGTTGAAATGAAGAAATTTCTTCAACAAAAATCTCATCATTCTTATACATTTGCCACAAAATGCCTTCGCCAATATTTCCGACTCCAATAGCTTTATTTCCACTTTGATTTAAAATATGGCTAATAAGTGAAGTAGTTGTTGTTTTGCCATTTGTTCCTGTAATTGCTATATTTTTTTTATCTTTAAAAAGTCTATATGATAATTCAATATCAGTAATTATCTCATTATTTTTTTCTAAAATTTTTATAATATCATCATCAGGTCTAATTCCTGGAGATTTTACTACAAAATCATATTTTTCTTCAATTTTAATATCAGAAATAGGGCTATAATTATAGCCCTCTAATCTTTCATCAGTATTTTTATTTTTATCGAAAGTAAAAACTTCATAACCTAATTTGTCCAAAGTTTTTACTGTAGATATGCCTGTAATTCCTAAACCATAAACTAAAACTTTTTTCATAATACTATCAATAAAGTAATCAAAGATAAAATTACTGATACTATTGTAAAACCAGTAACTATTTTTGGTTCTTTGTATCCTTTCAATTCGTAATGATGGTGGATTGGAGTCATCAAAAATATTCTCTTTTTATTTCTAAATTTGTATGAGGCAACTTGAATTATTACACTTAAAGCCTCAGCCACATAAACTCCTCCAAGTATAATTAAAAATAAAGTTATTCCCATATTTATGGCAAGTCCAACTACAGCTCCACCGATTGCCATAGAACCTGTATCCCCCATAAATACACTTGCTGGATTTGAGTTATAAAATAAAAATCCTAAAACAGAACCAAGCATAATACTTGCAAACAATTCATCTTCTATATTTTGACTTAAAATTATAAATGTTAAAAATACTGGAATAGAAACTTGAGTAGATAAACCATCTAGTCCATCAGTTAAATTTACAGCATTTGAAGTTCCAATCATAATAAACATCATTATAGGAATTCCTAAAATTGAAACATTTAATCTAATATCTGTAAAAGGAATCCACAATTTTGTTATTGTATCATTTTGGAAAATAAAACATAAAATTGCAATTAAAAATGATAAAGCAACTTGAAGAATTATTTTTTGCTTAGCTGTTAATCCTAATGATCTCTTTAAAATTAATTTTCTAAAATCATCAATAAAACCTATAGCTCCAAATCCAAAAGTTGCTAACAATAATATAAAAGTTTTCATAGAAAAAGGAACAAATATCAATGTCAAAACAAGTGCTGATATTAAAAATATAATACCACCCATAGTTGGCGTACCTGCTTTTCCATAATGACTTTTTGGTCCTTCTTGTCTAATATTTTGTCCAATATGACTTGATCTTAAAATTGGAATTATAATTTTTCCCAAAATCAAAGTTAATATTAAACTTATTAAAATAATTAAAATCGTATTTTTCATCTCTCCTACCTATCAATATTAAGATATACAACATTACCTTCATTTTCATAAATCATGCCAAGATTTTCCATCGCATATCTTTGAATTTCTTTCAAACTAACTGAATCTTCAAGATCACTATTTAATCTATCCCTTGTTAATTGATAAGATGTATATTGACTTTGTAATTTATTATACTCTTTTATTCTATTATTCAATTTAATATAATTATGTAATGAAATAAAACCCATAAAAATAAAAGATAAAAATAATAAAGCTAATATATTTCTCTTAAACTTCCTATCTTTTTTTTGGAGTTTATTATATCTAAACTTAATATCATAAGAAGTTTGATCGTGCAAACTTAGCTTTAATTTTTTATTTAAATTTTTATTTATTTTTCTTTTTTTCAAAGCGTTTGACATATCAAATCCTCTCACAAACTCTAAGCTTAGCACTATGAGACCTATTATTATTTTTCAATTCATCTTTGCTTGGTAAAATAGGTTTTTTGCTAATTAATTTTACCTTTTTTTCATGATTGCAAACACAAACAGGAAAATCAGGTGGACAAATACATTTTTTACTCATCTCTTTAAATTTATTTTTAACGATCCTGTCTTCCAAAGAATGAAAAGTTATTACACATAATCTTCCATTTTTATTTAGACGATCAACTATTTTTTCTAAAGTATTTTCCAAAACTTCAAGCTCTCTATTAACTTCAATTCTTAAAGCTTGGAATACTCTTTTTTCAGGATGAGCTTCACTAGTATTTACAGATTTCATAACAATATTTCGGAGTTGTAAAGTTGTATTAATTTCGTGCATTTTTCTGTAATCTACTATTGCTTTAGCAATTGTTTTGGAATATCTTTCCTCTCCATATTCAGAAAAAATTTTCCAAAGCTCATCCAAAGAGTAATCATTGACAATTTGTTTTGCTGTTAACTCATTATCTTTGTTCATCCTCATATCCAATGGACCGTCTTTCATATAAGAAAAACCTCGATCTTCATTGTCAATTTGGTAAGAACTTACGCCAATATCCATCAAAGCGCCATCTATCCTATTAAAACCAGCTTCATCAAGAACATTTTCAATATTTTCAAAATTCTCATTAAAATATAAGACATTAGAAAAATCTTTCAAATTTTCTCTAGCTGCTTTGATAGCATCCTTATCTTGATCTAAGCCAATCAAAAGACCATTTGGTGATAATTTTTTTAAAATTTCTTTAGAATGGCCTCCCTTACCCAAAGTTAGGTCAGCATATATTCCATCTTCTTTTATATTTAAGTTTTCAATAGTTTCATTTAACAAAACTGATTTATGAGAAAATTCCATATTACTGATCCATAATTTCTGATAAGTTCACTTCAACATCACCAATATAATCATTCCAATTATTCAAATCCCATATTTCTATGTTTGAATTATTTCCGATTATAATAGCCTCTTTGCCTAAATTAGCATAGTCGCGTAATTGCTTATTTAATAAAACTCGCCCTTGTTTATCCAAATAAGCCTTGATAGTGGAAGAAAAAAACAATCTTTTTATCGCCCTGTTGTTTTTGTTTTGGTAGGATAATTCTTCGTACTTTTTAGCACGTTTTTCAAATTCCTCAATAGTATACAAAACTAATGAGCGTTCTGGGCCCTTGGTTACATAAAATTCATTACCAAGATCATCTCTAAATTCACTTGGCATCATTATTCTATTTTTAGAATCTAATTTGTGAATGAATTCTCCTAAAAACATGACCCACCTTCTACCACTTATTTCCACTTCACATATATTTTATACCAAAATCTGTAAATTGTAAAGGATTAAAAAATTTATTTTTTTAAAATTTTTTTGAAATTTTTAATTTTTTTTATATTTTTTAAAAAAAGTGGTTTGAATTCCCAAAATAAAAATTTTCAATAAAAAAACAGCCGAAGCTGTTTAATTTTTTCTATATGGTTTTAAATTTATATTTTTATATTTGAAAAATAAATACAAGCCTACGATTAAATAAATAACGCTTGTAAGTTGTGCCATTCTTATTGGCCCTATCATTAGAGAATCTGTTCTAAGTCCTTCTACAAAAAATCTCAAAATTCCGTAAGCGATAAAATATATTGCTGTTTGAATTCCTTTTTTGGGATTTTTTTTCCTATAATTTATTAAAAATAAAAATATTAAAAAATCTCCAATTGATTCATACAAAAATGTAGGATGGACTTTTACTCCATCAACTATTATCGCCCATGGCAAATTTGTAGGTGTCCCGTGTGCTTCTCCATTTACAAAATTACCCCACCTTCCAATGGCTTGACCAAAAGCTAAAGATGGTGCCATTACATCTAAAATATCTATCAACGGAATTTCTTTTTTCTTGGCATAAAAATAAATACCAATTATTGCAAATAAAATTCCGCCGTGGATAGCAAGTCCTCCTGCTCTGAAATTTAAAATTTGAATTGGATTATTTTTGTACATATCCCATTCAAAAATTACATACCAAGCTCTTGCTCCAATAATTGCAAGTGGCAAAATCACAAAAAGTAAGTCGTAAATAAAATCTTCTTTAAATCCTCTTTTTACAAATTCTTTTTGGGCAAATTTTGCTCCAATTAAAACTCCGGTAATAATTAATATTGCATACCAATATATATCAATTCCAAAAAGAGAAAATGCTACTCTATCTATATTAAAATTTAACATATTATTCTTCTATATTATCTGGCACATTCCAATTTGTATAAACTTCTTGAACGTCATCGTTATCTTCAAGGGAATCGATTAATTTCATTATTTGTTTATTATTTGATTCTTGTGCATCAATCAAATTGTCTGCAATATACGAAATATCTGCCTTTGCAAGTTTATAATTTTCTTTTTTTATTCCATCAAGAACTGTTTGGAAGTCTTCAACGCTTGTTATTATTTGATAAACATCTCCTTCGTCTGTTACGTCTTCTGCTCCAAAATCAATAACTTCTAACATCAATTCATCAAAATCAATTTCATCTTTTTCGATTTCAATAAGTCCTTTTCTGTTAAACATAAACATAACTGAACCATCTGTTCCAAGATTTCCACCGTTTTTATCAAAAATGTGTCTAATATCTGGAGCTGTTCTATTTTTATTGTCTGTAAGACAATCTACAATTACAGCTACTCCATCTTTGGCATAGCCTTCGTAAATTATTCTTTCAAAATTTGCTCCGCTTGTGTCGCCGCTTGCTTTTTTTATTGCTCTTTCTATATTATCATTTGGCATATTTTCTGCTTTTGCCTTGTCGATTGCTGCTTTTAAAGCTGGATTATATTCTGGATTATCTCCACCTTCTCTTACTGCAACTGAAATATTTCTACCAAGTTTTGTAAAAATTTTTCCACGTCTTGCGTCTTCACTACCTTTTTTATTTTTAATTTTGCTCCACTTATTATGTCCTGACATATTTCCTCCTATTTTTAATCTTCGTATAACATTATTTCATCAATTTTTTCTATTTTTATATTCGATGATGTCATATCAATAAGTTTTTTTTCAAATTTTTCAAAATCTTCCTTTTTAATATATAAATTTATTCTAACATTTTCAAGAAAGTCCTTTTCTATAATAATATATTTTTCTTCATTTAGGAAGTTTTCTATTATTCCTAGTAAATTATAATCGAAAATTATTTTACTTTCTACAAAAATTTTTCGACAAGTAATATTTCCATCAAGGCAATCTGAAACTCCTCTTGTGTAGGCTCTTACTAGACCGCCCTTCCCAAGTTTTTTGCCACCAAAATACCTAGTTACAATTGCAACTACATTAAAAAGTTTTTCTTTTTCTAAAACCGAAAGCATGGGAAGACCTGCTGAGCCTTGTGGCTCTCCATCATCAGAATATCTTTTTATTTCTGGTTTTTCATTTATTATATATGCATGGCAATTGTGGTTGGCATCCTTGTATTTTTCTTTGATTTTTTCAATAAAAGAAATGGCATCTTTTTCGCTTTCCACATATTTCATATTAGTGATAAAAATTGATTTTTCTATTTCAAATTCATCTTTAATTTCGCCCTTGATGGTTTTATAATCTTCGCTAATTTTTCTCGATATATCTTTCATATTTATTGTAGTCTTTCTTTGAAATATCAAACTCTAATATTGATGAACTCTCATCATAATCTTTATTGTCAATGTCGTAATTTGTCATTATATAATCTAAAACTTTCCCATCTTCGTATGGTATTTTCATTTTTACTTTTATATAATCATCTTTTATAACATCAACAATTTTTTCTTTCAATTTTATAATATCATCTTGATTTTTTGCTGATATATAAATTTTTTCTTCTTTTCTCTTATATCCTAACAGAAGAGTATCATTTTCTATTTTGTCTATTTTATTAAAAACATAAAGAATTTTTTTATCTCCAACGTCAATATCTTCCAAAGCCTTATCTATTGTTTTCAATTGGGTTTCAATATCGTATGATGAATCAATTACAACTAAAAGCATATCTGAAAATTTTATTTCCTCAAGTGTTGTAAGAAAAGAATCATTTAATTCTTTTGACAAATTATCAATAAATCCTACTGTATCAGTTAAGGTAACCTTGGTATTTGAAAAATCTAATCTTCTTGTTGATGTATCCAAAGTTGCAAACAACAAATCATCAGAATATACATATTTTTCTTTACCAAAAATTTTTAGCATATTATTTAATATTGTAGATTTTCCTGCGTTGGTGTAGCCCAAAAGTGAAATATTTAAAATCTTATCTCTTGATTTTCTATTTACACTTTTTGTTTTTTCCAAATCTTTTAGTTTTTCTTCAAGACTTCTTATATCACGAACTATAGCTCTCTTATCAGTTTCAAGCATTGTTTCGCCTGGCCCTCTTGTTCCAATTCCACCTGATTGACGAGAAAGATAAGCAAACCATTTATTAATTCTTGGCAACTGATATTTTAATTGAGCAAGTTTAATTTTTAATTTTGCTTCTTTTGTATTTGCTCTTTGAGCAAAAATATCCAAAATTAAAGTTGTCCAATCAACGACGTGAAGTTTCATTTTCTCTTCAAGATTTCTAAGCTGAGATGCCGAAAGCTCCACATCAAAAACTACAGTGTTTACATCTAATTTTTTTGCTATATCTTCAATTTCAGAAACTTTTCCAGAACCTATGTAGTAGGCTGGATTTACTTTCGAAATAACTTGACTAATTTTTGCAACAGATTTTCCGCCTGCTGTGTTAATTAATGATTCAAGCTCAAATTCTTTATTTGGATTTTCATTTTTTTCAAAAACATTTACTTGTATAACTTCTTGCATAAACTTCCTTTCTATTAAGATTATACAATTTATTGAATCAAATTAAAGAATCTAAAAATAATCTCCAATATTTATTTGAATAAAATAGATTAAATTTTTAAAAAATGATAAAATAATAGTAAGTTTAAATTTATGATTAATTTGAAATAAAAAAATAAAGACTTTAAGCAAGGAGGTCAAAATGAATAAAAAAATTTCCTCTATAGTTTTAAAAGTTTTACTTATAGCGTTTTTTGCCTTAGGCATATTAGCAACTATATTTGCAGGATTAGTTGGTGGAGGAATAATTGAGGTTATGAAAAAATCTCCAAAGGTTAATCCCGATAATATAAAATATGAAATGAGTGAAAATTCAACTATAGTTGATAAAGATGGAAATGAAATTGATTCTATTAGGACTAGCGAAAATAGGGAAATTGTTGATTACGATAAAATTCCTGAAAATATGAAAAATGCTTTTGTAGCAGTTGAAGACAGAAGATTTTACAAACATGGTGGAATTGATCCAATGTCAATAATTGGTTCTGCTTTTCAAAATTTAAAAAGCGGATCAATAGTAAGAGGCGGATCAACTCTAACTCAACAGCTTGCAAGAAACACTTATCTTTCAAACGACCAAACTTATGAAAGAAAAATTAAGGAAATATTTCTTGCCCTAGAAATCGAAAAAAATTTAAACAAAGATGAAATACTCGAAGCTTATATGAATAGAGTTTTTCTAGGACAAAATGTTTATGGAGTTCAAGCTGCAGCTCAAACATATTTTTCAAAAGACGTAGGAGAATTAACACTTGCCGAATGTGCAGCTATCGCAGGAATCGTTCAATCCCCTACAGAATTTGCTTTATTTAAAACAATCCCAACATCTGAAGTTACAAACCAAAAAGTTTTAGGAGAATTTTCAATAGATGGGCAAAAATATTCAGCTATTTATAATCCAAAACCATTTGAAAGACAAAAAGATGTTCTTTTAAAAATGAAAGAAGAAGGATATATTTCTCAAAAAGAATATCAACAAGCTTTAAACGAAGATGTAGCTAGCAATATAAAGCCACCAAAAGACAAAAAACCATTAATGGCTTCTTATTTTAATACACTTTTAGAAAAACAAGTAGTAGAAAAACTACAAGAACTTTATGACATTGATGAAAAACAAGCTTATAACAAGTTGTATTATGGTGGTTTAAAAATTACAACTACTATAGATACAAAAATGCAAGAACAACTTGAAAATATTTATGATGATTTTTCAGAATATATAATGGGAAACACTCAAGGCTGGTATAATGCCCCATTACTTTCTCTACTATATGATAATTTTGGAAATATTATTAATGAACAAGGAGAAGTTTTATACTATGCAAAATCAAATGTGATTAATGATAACAATGATTTTACTTTATCAGCTGATGAAGCCTACTTTGATGAAAATGAAAATTTCATAATAAATTCAAACAAAGTTCGTCTAGACCAAACTAATATAATTTTGAAAAAATTTTATACATTAGATGACAAAAATTCAAATCTAAGAACTCATAAAACAGGCTTAATACAATTAATTTCAAATGAAAATGTCAAAAAAGGAAATGATGGCTCAATTATAATTACATCAAAATATTTAAAAGCACACAAAGATTTAATTACAAAAAACGAATCAGGATCTTATTCTCTTAATAAATCTTATTATGATATTGATCTTGAAGGAGTTATTCAACCACAATCATCTACTGTTGTAATTGACCATAAAAATGGAGAAGTAAAAGCTGTTGTTGGTGGACGTGATCAAAAAGGTCTTAAAACACTAAATAGAGCCATAGATCAGCCAAGACAACCTGGCTCCTCAATTAAACCTCTAGCTACCTATACCCCAGCTTTAGACAACGGATATAATTTGGCAACTGGGATTGATGATGTTCCATTTATGAGAAATGAACAAGGAGAAATTTGGCCAGAAAACGTATATAAATATTACAAAGGTATTGTAACTTTAAGAGATTCTTTGGTATATTCAATTAATACTAACGCAGTTAGAACCCTTAAAGATATAGGGATAGATAAATCAAAAGAATATCTCGAAAACTTTGGTTTAATAAAAAAAGATAAAAAAGATAATTTTATTACTAAGGAAGAAGATAGTGCTCATAACGATGAAAATTTAGCAGCGTTAGGACTTGGAGCAATGACAAGAGGTCTATCAGTTTTAGATATGACCGCAGCATACGCCGCTCTTGCAAATGGCGGAGAGTATATTGAACCTCTTACTTTTTCTAAAATTGAAGATAATAGAAATAAAGTAATTTTTGATTCAAATAAAGTTAATAAAAATAAAGTTACTAGTCCAGAAACCGCTTATCAAATAACATCTGCTTTACAATCTACTGGAGAAAGTTACCAGACTATCTACTTAGATGGTACAGATTATGCTACCAAAACTGGTACTAGTGATGATAGTGTTGATTTTTGGTGTGTAGGATATAGTCCTTATTATACAGTTGGAGTTTGGATGGGATCAGACGATCAAAATTTATCTTTAAATGGCTATTCATATAATAGAGCAGCTAGTATGTGGAATGTAGTTAATAGAAATCTTTTAGAGGAATATGAAACTGCAAAATTCGAAGAGCCAGAAGGAATAATCCATGCAAAAGTTGACACAATAAGTGGAAAACTTCCAACCTATGCATCTTATTCAGATCCTAGAGGCACTGTCAAAGATGAAATATTTACAAAAGATAATCTTCCAAAAGATGAAGATGATATGCACGTTTGGATCACAGTTGATAAAAGAAACAATTTGCTTGCAACAAATAAAACCCCTAAATCCTTACAAGCAACTAGAGCCTTTGTTGATAGAAAAAAATCTTATGATCCTAATAAATGGGATGGAATAATACCAGAAGATTGGAAATATAATATTCCTTATATGTATTCTCCTTTAGGAGCTGAAAAGCCAAAATCAGACGACAATTCTAATGAAAAGGATAAAAAAGATAAGGATGAAAAATCTAAAGATAATAAAGAAAATAAAAATAATAAAAACAATACAAATAATGGTCAATAATATAAAAATAATTTACATTAAAAAAAGAGCTTAAAGCTCTTTTTTTATGCAATAGATTGTAAAAATAAATCTTTTTTATTGTCATTGTCTATTATTACAATCTTTTTTTCTAATTTTAACTTATTTAATTTTTCTAGGATTTTATCTCTTTCGTTTTTATCAAAATTTAATAGCCAAGAAATATAATCTTTATTTAATTTTTCGGTCCTATCTAGGCTTGGATCGTCTTCATTATTTTTTTCTGTTAATGATCTTTTTACTGATCTTTTTAAATTTGTTACTGGTGGAAAATCTAAAAAAATAATCGTATCACTAGCTTTTAATCTTAAATCCAAAGTGTCTGGATAGTAGCCGTCAAAAATAAATGATTTTTTGTTTTCTATTATATTTTTTTGAATTTTTAAAAATTCATCATCGCTAATGTGGTCTTTATCGTTTATCCACCATATTTTATTTAAGTAAAAAACTTCTATATTAAGCTTTTCTCCTAGCTGTTTGGCAAGAGTTGATTTTCCAGAACCTCCTGATCCAATTATAGTTATTTTTTCCATAATTCCTCCATACCGATTGACTATACTTAAAAAATATTTCTTTGCAACAAGCTACAAAGCAATATCTATGTCGTATTTTGTTTGGTCTGGATAATAGTCTATTAATTTAAAATCATCTATTGTAAAATCTTTAAATTCTTTTATAGCTGGATTTATTTCAAGCTTTGGTTTGCTTTTTTCGTCAACTTTTATTTCTAATATTTTTTTAACGCTTGGTATGTGTTTTTTGTAAATGTGGTAATTTTGAATAAAGTGAACAAAATCTCCTGCTTTATATCCTGTAACTTGGGCAACCATTCTTAATAAAACGTAATATTGGAAAGCATTTATTCCTCCTGGTGCTGCTGCCGCCAAAAAATCTCCGCTTCTTTGTACCAAAGTAAGGTTTAAATATTCTCCGCTTACTGTCCACATTGTCAAAAATGCACATGGTATCAAAGTCATATCTGCCATATCGTCTACATCAATCAAATTCATAATTAATCTTCTGTTTAGAGGATTATTTTTTATTTGGTCAATTAAACGTTCGATTTGATTTGTCATCTGTCCTGTTTCTGGCGATTTGAATTTTTTATTTATTTGATAGCCATAGGCTGTTCCTAGATTGCCATCTTCATTTTTCCATGAATCCCAATAATTTACTTTGTATTTTTCTTTTAATAAATTTACATCATTTGACCTATCTTGATAAATCCACAAAATTTCTTTTATAGCTGATTTCCAAGCAATTTTTCTTAAACTTATTAGAGGCAATTCTCCTTTCTCATATCTTACGACTTGTTGGGGCAAATATTTTGTGTAAGCACTTTCTCCATCATCCCAAACAGGTCTTACCTCTTTGTTTAATTCTTCTTCGTCATAGCCTTTTTCTAAAATTTCTTTTGCGATTTTTATATATTTTTCATTTACATCCATAATTATATTATAGCAAACCCTCTTGACATTTGATAGCAATTTAAATTTTTTTTAAAATGTTTACAAAAAAAGACTGGCTAAACCAGTCTTAAAATTTTTAAAATTTATTTTTTCTTTGTTATTAAATTATAAATATAAATTAAAATTACAGAACCTAGGATTCCTGAAATTAAACTTCCTACAAATCCTGATACGCTTATATTTACCATTCCAAGTATCCAAGAACCGATTGCTCCTCCTATAACTCCTACTACTATATTTGCTATAGCTCCCATTTGAGCATCTGTTTTCATTATCATACTTGCAATCCATCCGCACAATGCGCCTATTATAATTGAACTAATCATATTTCTCTCCTTCATATATTTTTAAAATTTTGTAATTATCTTACATATTATTTATACCCAGCTTATTTAAAATCTATCATTTTTTTAAATTTTTCACATAATATAAACTAATTAATAGGATATATTAATTTTAACAATTTTAATAAGGTATAATAAAACAGAGGTGAAACAGATGAATGATATAAATATTTTAATTATTGAAGATGAACAAGGTATTTCAAAAATTATTAAATCTTATCTTGAAAAAGAAGGCTACAATGTCTTTCAAGCTTTTGATGGCAAGGAAGGTTTGGATTTTTTTGAAAATGAACAAATTGATTTGATCTTGCTTGATTTGATGATTCCAAAAATTTCTGGCGAAGATCTTATTAAAGAGATTAGAAACAAGTCTAATGTTCCTGTTATCATGGTTACTGCCAAGGTAAGTGAGGAAAATATTATAAATGGTTTAAAACTTGGCGCTGATGATTACGTTACTAAACCATTTTCTCCAAAGGAACTTATGCAAAGAATCAAAACTGTTCTTAGAAGAATTGAAAAATATAATATTCCAAGAGCTGACATTATAAAAACAATTGATGGCAGACTTGAAATGGATCTTGAATATAATAGATTTTTCAAAGATGGAGAAGAAATTTTCCTTACAAAAAATGAATTTCAAATAATTAAAACTCTATTTTCAAATCCTAATAAGATTTTTACTAGAGAAGAAATTATAGAAATCACTTTTGGTTTTGACTATGACGCCTACGACAGAGCTATTGATACTCACATTAAAAATATCAGACAAAAAATTGAAGATAATCCAAAAAAACCTGACTATATAAAAACAATTTATGGTATGGGTTATAAATCTGGTGGTGTCGATGACGTCTCTTCGAAATAAAATAATTAGAAACTTTGTTGGAGGAATTTTTGCCTGCATCTTAGTTTTTTCTATTGCAATTTCTTATTTATTAAGTATCTATACAAAAAATTTCCTTGCAACCACTGAGGATAATATGCCTTTGAATATTAAAAAGCAATTTGAAAGTCTTTTGACTGATAATGATGTTTATACTATGAAAGAAAGACTTGGCAAATATTCTAAGGCTTTAAATATTGATATTGAAATTTTAGATAAAAACAATGAGCCAGTAATGCGTTTTAAGGGAAGAAATGACAATGAAAATCCTCTTACCACTACAAAAAGTTACGATATTATAAATCCTAATCTCAATGATTATAGGGGCCAATTAATTATAACTTATGATACTGGAGAAATGGCAGCTAATGAACTTTTAAATAATTTTAGAAATTCAATCATAATTGCCATTGTCATCTCTCTTACTATTGGGATAATTATTGCCTTAGTGCTTTCTACAAATATAACTAATCCTATAAAGCAAATTTCTGATGCAACTTTAAAAATTAAAGATGGCGATTATGATATAAATTTAAAGGAAAGCAAAATTATTGAGCTTGAAAATTTACAAAATAATATAAGGTATCTTTCAAGGAATTTAAAAAATCAAAAATATGTAAGAAAGCAATACGCTCAAGATATTTCTCATGAACTTAGAACTCCAATTACAAATCTACAACTTTATATAGAAGCGATAAAAGATGGAGTTATTGATGTTGATGAGCAAACTCTTTCGT
This sequence comes from Anaerococcus sp. HMSC075B03, assembly GCF_001815585.1. NCBI lineage: Bacteria > Bacillati > Bacillota > Tissierellia > Tissierellales > Peptoniphilaceae > Anaerococcus > Anaerococcus sp. HMSC075B03. Next base: position 93,385 of record NZ_KV821178.1, on the reverse strand, counting down.
CTTTGTTAGAGGAAACTCAAAGACTTGAAGGGCTTGTTGTAAATTTAAATAAATCTTTCAATGATAATTCTGAATATTTAAAAATAAATAAAAAAGAATTCGACTTATCCCAACATATAAAACTTATTCTTGATACTATAAAGCCAAGACTTACAAAACTTGATATTTCTTTGATTGAAGAAATAAAAGATGGAGTTATGATTTATTCTGATAAGGATAAGATAAGCCAAATAATTCAAAATTTAATTTCAAATGCTATAAAAGCTATAAAAGAAGATGGCTTGATTAGAGTAAGCCTTTATGAAGATAAAAACAATATTTACATTGACATAAAGGATAATGGTGTTGGAATATCTGATGAAAAAAAAGAAGTTATTTTTGAGAGATTTTATAGAATTGATGATGCAAGAAACACAAAAACAAACGGACATGGTCTAGGTCTTTCTATTACAAAAAATTTCGTTGAAAGCCTTGGAGGAAAAATAAAATTAAAATCAAAACTAGGAAAAGGCTCAACTTTTTCAGTTATTTTCCCTAAATAATTTTTTATATTACAAAAAATTTTGTATATAAATTATTTTTTGATATATTAAATACAGGTGAATTATGAAAAGTAAAAATAATAAAAGAAATAAAAAAGATCAGTCCGCATCAAGACATACGAAAAAAAAAGTAAGAAAAAAAGATATAAAAATTAAATCAAAAAAAACAAATATTAATAAAAGATCAAAAAAAAGATTAAAGGCAAAAAAAAGAAAATATATGAGAAGAAGGCTTGCCCTTCTTCTTATCTTGATTTTTTTAATATTTTTTATTGTTAAAGCTATTTTTTCTTCAAAAAATAAATTCGAAACTTATAAATATCCAAAATTTAGAGATAATGTAATGAATTCTGTACAAAAAGAAATTTTTATTGGAAATACTGAAGAAAGAACCCTTACAAGTGCAGAAAAAATTGCAGATTTTAATAAACTTACTTATTATGTAAGCAGAAATTATGCTATTGATAAGGAAAACAAAGAAAATTTGAAATCTCTAATGAATCAAATCGACGCTTACAAAAAAAGAATTAAAAATTCAAAATCAGATCAAGAATTTTTTGATGCAATTCAATCATATCTTTCAATCCTTGATGATAATAGAACAAATGTAATTGATATTAAAACTTATAGAAGTATATTTGGATATTACAAAGAAAATAAAGATTCTCCTAGGGGAAAAATTTTAGGAGATGCTCAAGTTGTAAATAGGTACAAAAGACTTCTTGGAAGAAAAGATGATTTAGAAAAAATAGAAATTAAGGAAAATAAAAATATTTTAGAGATAAATATGCCAAGTTTTAATTCAAATGATTTGGAAAAAGACAAGGAAAATTTGAAAAAAATATTACAAAATAATCAAGAAATTAAAAATATTTTTATTAACTTATCAAACAACGAATCAATTGATGACAAATATGCAAACGAAATTCTTCCTTTGCTAATTCATAAAGATTATTCATACGAAAAAGTTATTTTTTATAGGGGAAATTTATTAAAGCAAAGTCTATCCTACATGAAAAATAACAAGGATAAAGTCAACACTTACTCCTCATTTATGAAAAATCAGGCTATAAAATTCCCTGAAAAATCACAAGGCATAAATAAAAATGATTTTATGTATTATGATCAAATAAAAACTGAAATCAAAAAAGATCCAGATTTGCCAGATAAAAAAATATATATATTGACAAATGATAATACAAAAAATGACGCCATTAGATTTGCAAATATTTTAAAAAATACTTCAGATGCTTATGTTGTAAAAAACGGATTTGAAGGAGATAAATCCAAAAGCGATATTATTTATCACATGAGAACTGAAATCATAAAATTAGATCATTCCGGAATTTTAGTTTCCATTGATTGCGCAAAAAGTTTAGATGAAGATGATAAATATTTAAAATATAGCCAAATTATAAATGCACAAAATCCTTACAAGCAAGTTTTATCTATGATAAAATAATAAAAACTTAATTTTTCCACCTGACTAGTAGGTGGTTTTTTTCTATCTTATGGACATTCAAATTATTTAAGCGTACGAAAAAATCCTAAAGGAAATTTCCTTTAGGATTTTTTGAATTTATTTTTAAAGATTATTTACGTATTGTTCTCCAATTTTTGCTGTATAAACTTCAATTGCAAGTCCAACAATTAAGAATAAAAATACTAAAACAGCTCCAGCTGATGCTTTATTTGTTGCAGATTCTGCCCCATCTTTTGCTTTTTCAACTGTTTTATCTACATCTTTTTTGGCCTTTTCTAAAGAATCTTTTGCATTTTCAATTTGTTTGCTAGCTTCTTTTGATGCCTTATCCATTCCATCATAAATATTATTTACAGCCTCTTCGCTTTCCTTTTTAGAAAGATCTGAATTTTTGTAAACTTCTTCTTGGATTGTTTTTTTATCAACAGAATCAGTAATATTTTTAGCCTTTTTCTCTAAAGATTTTGCTAAATCATCAATTATTTGATCAGAATTTTCTGGATTTGTTACAAGTTCTTTTCCAGCTTCTGCAATTTCGTCTTTTGATTCATCAAGTTGAGATTTTAAATATCCAGGTTGAAGTTCTTTAACATCAGTTTCTTTTAAAGCATCTTCTATATTTTTTTCAAGCTCTTTTATATCAACTTCAGAAATTGAATCTCCAACACTTGATAGAACATTTCCTGCTCCATCAGCTGCTGTGCTTGCTACGCTTCCTGCAACATTTCCTGCAGTATTTGCTACAGATTTTGCAGCAGAACTTGCAAGTCCAAAAGCAGATGATAAAATGCTAGTTACTAAACCAAATAATAACATTATTGATAAAGCCCAGCTCATAAATCCATGAAGTAAAGATTGTCCTTTTGAAAAAGCTCCAGAAATAAATCCAGAAATTGCAAAGGAAATTATCAAAATAATTATTGTAGCAATTCCTACACCAATTCCCATAGATTGAATTGGATTTTCATTATTTGGTGAAAAAATTCCAAGACCTAAAGCTCCAACAAGTAAACTTAATACTGTAAAAACAGCTGCAAATGAAATTGCACCAGCGATAATTGAACCCCAAGAAATACTATTATCTCTAGAATAATCATCATTGTATCTAGCTCTTCTGTGCTCCCTCATTTCGGAAGTTCTTTTCTTCCTATTATTTTCATTATAATTTTCAGTCATAATTCCTCCTTTAAAATTTTATAAAATATAAATAATTTATATATGAAGATTATACTGGAAATATTTTAAGAATCAATTTCAAATCTCATAATAATTAATTTTTCTAAAGGATTAGTAAATAAAATTAAAATTTTAGATTGTATTTTTGTAATTTTTATTTATTTATATATGAAAATTTAATATTTATTTTTATTTTTTATATTTATATAGGCTTTGAGCATCTTCAATTTCTCTTATCATATCTCTGCCCTTTAACATTTTTTTAATATTTTTCACATCCAAAATCAATACATCTGCTGCAATCAATTCGTTTTTTGATTCTTCTTGCAAAAAAGATGTATTTATTACAAGAACAGGTCTTACTCTTTCATTTTTTAATTTTTCAAAATTATCAGCAAGCTTTCTTGCAAATCCTTTATCAATATCTCTTTGAGATTTATAATTTCTAATCTCAATCGCGTATCTTCTTTCATTTTTCTTGGCATATAAATCAAATTTATTGCTTCTTTCAAAACCTTCTTGATAAGGCTCAACCCAATAAGAAGTATTTTTTAAGGCTTTTGAAATTAATTTTTGATTTGTCAAATCTTCATTTAACATTTTTAAGGCATTCAAAAGATTTTTTGGTTTTATTTTAAAAATTGCTGTAGTTTTTGCCTCATCTTTGCCAATTATTTTTTCATCAAAACCAACCATCAAATCTTCAACTATATTAAAAGAGCCGTGTGCTATTGCATTTCTAATATGTCTTAACAAGGATTCAGTTTTTGTTTCCCCATCAGATTGAGTTAAAATTAATTTTTGAGAATTTGTACAAATTCTTTTTTTATATTCAGATGCAATTTTTTCGTCAATTTCATTTGTAAACAAACAATCCTCATCTCTTAAATCCATATAAGTCATTATTTCTACGAAAGTATAATAATCATATTCCTTATTTGAAATCAATTCATTTGATTTTGATTGGATCGATGAAATATCTGGCACATACCACAACAAATACGCAAGAGCAGCCCACATATCGCTTGATAATTTTATGGGAATTTCCTTATGTATTAGTGAATACTCTCTAGGATTTTTACAATTGTCTTTTTCAAATTTTTCTGTCAATTCCATTTTTACTTCCTTTTTTTATTTTCATTATAATTTTACCCATTAGAAAATTAAAATAAGAAGAATATAAAAAACTCATATCAATAATATTTTATCAATATGAGTCTCTTTATATTTATGTCTTTGTATTTTTATTTGAAAAATTTATTTGTAATTTTTTCTTTAATTTTTTCTACACAAAATCCTAATTCTTCTTGGACTTCTTCTCCTTTACCAGAAATTCCAAACCTATCTATGCCGATATTTAATCCATCATCTCCGGTAAATTCGCTCCAGCCAAATGTTGATGCCATTTCTATTGAAACTTTTTTTACATTTTTTGGTAAAATTTCATTTTTGTATGAATCATCTTGCATCCTAAATAATTCCATTGATGGCATTGATACA
>NZ_KV821178.1:33369-88584 GCF_001815585.1 Anaerococcus sp. HMSC075B03 | reverse complement strand
AATAATTCCATTGATGGCATTGATACAACTTTTACTTTTTTATTTTCTTCTTCAAGCTTTTTTGAAACTTCTAGGGCAAGAGAAACTTCTGAGCCTGTAGATATTAAAATTAATTCTGGATTTTCGCAATCTTTTATTACGTAAGCTCCCCTATTAATATCTTCTAAATTTTCTGTTTGTTTTAAATTTGGAAGATTTTGTCTTGTCAAAGAAAGTATTACTGGTGTATTTTGACTTTCCAAGGCAATTTTCCAAGCAAGTCTTGTTTCATTTGCATCTGCTGGTCTTATAACTATAGTATTTGGAATTGATCTTAGCATTGCTAATTGTTCAATCGGTTCGTGAGTTGGTCCATCTTCTCCAACAGCAATTGAATCATGTGTAAAAACATAAGTTAAAGCATGTCCCGATAAAGCTGATAGTCTAATTGCAGCTTTCAAATAATCTGCAAAAACAAAAAATGTTGACACATGATGAAAACTTCCGCCATGGGCAATAATTCCATTTCCAATTGCTGCCATAGCAAATTCACGAACTCCATAAAAAATATTTCTTCCACAAGAATTTTCATCGCTAAAACTTTTCTCATCTTTTATATCAGTCTTGTTTGATGCAAACAAATCAGCAGAACCACCCCAGAAATTTCGTGTTATTTTTGAAAGATCTTGAATAACTTCTCCGCTTGATGCTCTTGTTGCAAGAGCTTTCATTGATGAGTCATATTTTTTTACATCTTTCATAAAATCTTTAGGAAGTTTTCTATTAATGCCTATCATTAATTCTTTATAATCTTTCGGATATTTTTCCTCATAATTTTTAAGAATTTCATCCCATTTTTCGTTTTCTTCTTTACCATTTTTTAAAATGCCATCTTCAAAAGTTTTATAAACTTCATCTGGCACTATAAAATCTTCAAATTCCCAGCCATAATTTTTTTTGGCTAAAGAAAAATCATCATCTCCTATCGGAGCACCATGAACTTTATTTGTTCCTTGATTTTTTGAACCATATCCTATAATAGTTTTTACTTCAATTAATGTTGGACCATTTTGATTTTCTTTTGCTTTTTTTATAGCCTTGTAAATTTCTTCAAGATTATTTCCATCTTCTACTTTTAAATAATTCCAATTTTGTGCCTTAACTCTTTTTTCTACATTTTCAGAAAATGATGATGAAAGATTACCATCTAAACAAATATCGTTTGAATCGTATAAAACAATTAATTTATTTAGGTTAAGATGTCCTGCAAGACTCATCGCCTCATAAGAAACACCTTCCATAAGATCGCCATCTCCACAAAGAGCATATGTATAATGGTCAATAATTTTTAAATCATCTTTATTGTAAAGAGCTTCTATGTGTTTTTCTGCAATAGCAAGACCTACAGCTTGACCTATACCTTGACCAAGTGGACCTGTTGTAACCTCTACTCCTTTGGTGTGTGAATATTCAGGATGGCCTGGAGTTTTTGAACCTTTTTGTCTAAATTGTTTTAAATCATCAATTGATAAATCATATCCTGACAAATGCAAAAGCGAATAAAGCATTGCAGAACCATGACCTGCTGACAAAACAAACCTATCTCTATCAAACCAATTTTCATTTTTTGGATTTGCTTTTAAAATTTTATTAAACAAAACATAAGCCATAGGACTTGCTCCCATAGGAAGTCCTGGATGGCCGCTATTTGCTTTTTCTATTTGAGCAAGGGACAAACATCTTATTGCATTAACTGCTAGTTGATCATTTTTTGTAAACATTGATTCTCCTTATATATTTTTATTTGTAAATTTTATTTTTGAATAAGAAAAAGGCTTTGCAAAATATTTTAAACATTGTGCAAAGCCATTTTTAAATTAACGATTTTCGAAAGCTTCCCAATCTTTTTTAAATGATTCTATGCCTGCATCTGTCAATGGATGAGACCATAGTTTTTCGAATAAAGTTCCTGGGATTGTTGCTATGTGAGCCCCTGCTAAAGCAGCTTCTTCTAGATGACCAATATGTCTTATGCTTGCTGCAATTATTTGTGAATCATATCCGTAAATATCTATAACATCTCTTAATTCACTTACTAATTTTGCTCCAGATTCTCCCATATCATCTATTCTTCCCATAAATGGAGAAATATATGTTGCTCCAGCTTTCATAGCCATTAATCCTTGAGATACAGAAAATATTAGTGTACAGTTAGTTTTTATTTTTTCTTTTGACAAAATATTTATTGCTTTCAATCCTTCTTCTGTCATAGGAATTTTTACAACAATATTTTCTGCCCATTTTGATAAAGCTCTTGCTTGTTCAACCATTCCCTCACATTCATAGCTTGTTACTTCTGCTGATACAGGACCATCTACAAGCTTACAAATTTCTTTTACAACCTCTTCAAAATCTCTACCTTCTTTTTTTATTATAGATGGATTTGTTGTTACTCCGTCGCAAAGTCCAAGGTCGTTTACTCTTTTTATTTCTTCAATATTTGCTGTGTCTAAGAAAAATTTCATTTTAACTCCTAACTTTCTTCTAACAATTAAAATATTTCGTTTATTTTATTTTTAAAATCAATGGCAGCTTGTTTAGGATTTTCCGCTTGTGCTATAGATCTACCTGCTATAAAAGCATTAACATTTATTCCCTTAAATAATTCAAGAGTATCTACATCAAGCCCACCTGTAACTGAAACCTTAAAGCCCATTTCTACCAATTTTTTAATTTTATCTAAATCTTTATCTCCCCAGCTTTGTCCACTAAGAAGGGCATCTCTTGATTGATGATAAACAACTTGTTCTATCCCAATATTTTTCCAATCTTTTGCTTGATCGAATGTCCAATCTCCATATAATTCTACTTGAAGCTCGTCTATTTCTTTGTTAGCCGCTTGCATTGTTTGTATTGTTGCACAGCAGATAACAGTCATCCAATCAGCACCTGCATCTTTGCAATTTTTAGCAACAGTTTTTCCAGCATCTGCACATTTTGTATCTGCAAGAATTGTTTTTTCTGGATACAATGCCCTGATTGCTCTTACAGGTTCCATACCATCTTGCAAGCAAAGTACAGTTCCAACTTCTAAAATATCTACTACATCTCCAACTTCTCTAACTGTAACTAGAGCCTCACTTAAAGATTGACTATCAAGTGCTATTTGTAGTTTTGGTTTTGCCATAACTTTCTCCTTATTTTAGTTTTTCACTTAAAAATTCGTAAGAATTTTTTATTATTTCCTTATAATTTTCTTCTCCATGATCCCAAAATTCGCCAGTATAAATTTGAACTTTTTGATTTTTTAATTCTTTTATACATCTTTCATATTCTGTATGACCACCAGATCCAAATTGCATATCCCTATAAATTCCAGGATTTGTTTCTTTAAGGTGTGCTGCAAAAATATGTCCCTTGCCTTTTTTTATGTCTTCAACTACATCCTTGTTATATTTTACAGATGCGTTTTTTAAGTTGCCAATATCTGGATATATTCCAAGATATGGACTATCAACAAGATTAACATATTCCATAGCTTTTTCTACAGTATCCATAAATTCTGTTTCCATGGTTTCAAAAGCAAGTATAACTCCATATTTTGATGCAAAGTCCACCGCTTTAAATAAATTTTCTATAAAATATTTTTTTGTTTTTTCATTTGATTTTTCGTAATAAACATCATAACCTGCAAGTTGAATTATTTTTATAGAATTAATATCAGCAAATTCTAAAGCTTTTTGCATAATATCAAGGCTTTTTTTTCTGATTTTCTCGTCATTTGAACCAAAAGGATATTTTCTGTGTCCTGACAAACACATTGTCCTTACTCTCATGTCATTATCAATTTGTGCCTTGAGAAGTTTTTTGGAAAAACCATTTGTAAGCCTATTTAATTTTTCATCTGACTCATCTATGCTAATTTCTAACTGATTAAATCCTATTTTTTTTGCAAGTTTTAATTTTTCATTTATATCTAACCTATTTGGCAGAGCCTTTTCATATATTCCAAGATTAATTTTGTCCATAATAAGCATCTTTTCCATGTTTTCTTAGGTAATGTTTATTAAGAAGATCATCACTCATAGATTCATTTTTTCCAAGAGAAACTAAGTGCCAATTCATAAAGGCAACTTCTTCTAAAACTACTGAATGAAACACTGAATCATTTGCATCTTTTCCAAATACAAATGGGCCATGATTTGCTACCAACACAGCTGGCACATCTTTTGGAGAGATATTTTTTTCTTCAAAACATTCTATTATTACAAGACCAGTATTTTTTTCGTAGTCATTTTCGATTTCTTCTTTTTTCATATCTCTTGTTACAGGAATACTTCCATAAAAATAATCTGCATGAGTTGTTCCCATAGCTTTTATGTCAAGCTTTGCTTGTGACATAATTGTTGCCCATTTTGAGTGAGTATGAGTTATACCACAAATATCTTTGTATTTTTTGTAAAGTTCAAGATGTGTTGGAGTATCGCTAGAAGGTTTTAAATTACCTTCTACGATATTTCCATCTAAATCAACTACAACCATATCACTTGCTTTCATGCTATCATAATCAACGCCGGATGGTTTTATTACAACATATTTTCTATCAGCAGTGATTTCTGAAACATTGCCCCAAGTAAATTTAACTAGATCATATTTTGGCAATAATAAATTTGCCTTGTAGACCCTTTCTTTTATATCTTCTAACATTTTAACCAACTTATTTTTCTAAAAGATTATGTTCTTTAATCTTTTCAATAGCTTCATCTTTAGAAAGAATATTTTTCATTCCAATTATTTCAACGCCTTTTGATTTTAACGCATCAAAATCTTTGGTAAAATTAATAGCACAGAATATAACATCAGCATTTCTACCTGTAGATTTTCCTTCTGACAAGGAGCAATGAGATATATCAAGTTTTCCTTTATAATCCAACTCTTTAAATGCTTGTTTGATTTTATTCATCATCATTAAAGAAGTTCCAGCTCCATTTGCACACGCTACTATTACTTTCATTTTTTCCTCCTATTTGTTTTCAATTGTTTCTTTGTACTTTTCGTAATCCTCAGTTATCATGAAATAACCTTTTTTGTTCTTTTTGTATTGAATTTGAGGTATAACTATCAAGAAAATTGCTACTATTGCTACACCAACATATTGGATATTATTAATCAATACTGTAAATGCTGGCCATACTGTTGCCCAGTCGAACATTCCTAAGTATCCACCATATTGAGCAAGTCCTGTATATGTTGCTATAAAAGCAGAACCAAATACTTGAATTAGTCCAGATATAAATGGCATCAAGAAAGCTGCTTTATATCCTCCTCTATTATTAGCATATACCCCAATTACAGCATTATCAAAAAATAAAGGTACAAATCCTGCAATTATTAATGTAGGAGATTTTAGTAAAAATAGAATTGCTATTGCTAAAAATTGACCTAACGCACCAAACATAAATCCAATTGTAACAGCATTTGCTGCACCAAATCCGAAAACTGCAGCACAGTCTATTCCTGGAAGAGCTCCTGGTAAAAGTTTGTTTTGAATTCCATCAAATGATGCAGTCAACTCTCCAACGAAAGTTCTAACTCCTAATTGTAAAATAGCTAAATTTACAGCAAAACTAAATGATGATTGAAGTATATAGAAGAAGAAATTATCCTCCATTGTTAAAGCTTCTTGAGCTACTAAATATTCTTTTCCCAAAACACCTTGGATTATTCCAAAGAATAAAGTCATTAGTATAGCAGTTGCTACCATATTTTCATTATTTTCATTGAAAATTGACAAAAATCCAGGAAGTTCAATATCATCAATATCTTTACTTTGATCTTTTTTATTTGCAAATAATTTATCACTTAACCAGCAAGCAAGTCTAATACCAAACATTTGTTGGTGAGCTATACAAAAACCAGCCCCATCAGTTAAGCGTTGTGTATCTTCAACTGTCAAGTTACTACCAACAGCCCAATAAAGTCCTAATAGAATTGCCATTATAACAAGTATAGGAGTTTGTCCTAACTTTGGAAAACAAAAAACTATTAACCAAAAAGCTGTAGCAGCTTGTTGCATTTGTACGTGTCCTGTTGTAAAAACAGCTCTCATTTTTGTAATATTTTTTAATCTTACCAAAATAATATTTACAATAAAGGCAACCAATAACAAAATCATTACTTGAGAAAATGATTTACCTAAGTGTTCCATACCTTCAGTAACTGCGTTTTGTCCAAAATAAGGATCTATTACAGTTGCAGAAATATTAAATCTATCTTTTAGTCCTGTAAGAATTGGTCTAAAAGTTGAAACAAGTCCACCAGAACCTACCATCAAAATCATATATCCTACAGTAGCTTTAATAAAACCAGCCAATGCTTCATACCATTTTTTTCCATCTAACAAATAACCAATTAAAACCAAAAATCCTATGAAAAACGCTGGTTTTGTGAGAATATTTTTTACAAATCCATTTAAAATACTTAAAATTATATCCATATTTTTCTCCTAAATATTATATTTTTTTGAAATTTTTATTAAATCATCTACGTTCTTAGCCTGATTAAAAGCTTCTACTATTTCTTCATCACACAAAATATCAGAAAGTTGTGCTATATTTTCCAAATGTTTTTCATTATTTTCACTTGCTATTGTAAAAAATATTTTCGCATCCTTATCCCTATCATTTTCATCAAATACAACTGGCTTTTCTACTTTCATAAAAGCCACAGCGGTATCTTTTACTCCATCGGCACATTCTTGACAATGTGGCATGGCAACTCCAGGAATTAAAACTATGTATGGACCATATTTTTCAACTGTTTCTATAACTTGTTTAGCATAAGAATCATCCACAATATCCTTTTCCACTAGCTTATCACAAGATTTTATAATAGCATCTTGCCAGGTATCGATTTTATCATAAAAATCAAATAAACCCTTTTCAATAATTTCACTAATCATTATTATCCTCACTTATATGTAGGCGCTGCCAAAAATTTGACAGCACTTATTATTTTACAAAATAGATTTAAAAGGAACATTCCTTTCATTATCAAACGCATCTTCAAATCCAGGTCTATATCTAAATTCTAATTCATCTTTCATCTTAGGCCATACGTATTTGCCACCTACATCCCAAATATATGGATGGAATTTATATTTTGACCTATCTTTTCTATATTGCCATAAATATTTTATTTCTTTAGGATCAGCTTTGAAGTTAGTCCAAACATCATAGTGAATTGGAATTACAACTTCACATCCTACTGATTCAGCCATTCTTAAAATATCAATTGAAGTCATCTTGTCTTGATTTCCAACAGGATTATCTCCATAAGAACCAAACGCAATATCTACATCATATTTTTTTCCAACTTCTGCAAAACCAATTGAAAAATGAGAATCACCTGTATGATATACGCTACCAGCTGGCATTTTTATTAAATAATTTACAGCCTTTTGATCCATATTTGTAGGACAAACTCCTTCAATATCTTCTCCTACTTCAGTAGTAACTAAACAAGTTCTATCAAAACTGTCCAACACAACTATAGTAGTATCTTTAATTTTAATTTCATCTCCTGGTTTAACCATTTTGCATCTTTCTTCTGGAACACCATAAGACAACCATTTTTTTACAGATTCCTCAGGACCTATAAAAGGAACATCTTCTGGACAATTTTTCAAAACTGCTGCAGCAAAGAAAGGATCAATATGATCATTATGATAATGAGTAGATAAAACTGCATCAACATTCTTAACAGCAAAAGGATCAAAGACAATTGGATTTGCTCTTAAATTTGGTTGAAGAGCTTTTCCACCAGTCATATTTCTCATTTGATGATATGGTTGCATCTCTTTAACTTTTTTTGTTCTCTTTCCATTACCAAACCAAAGATCAACAGCTATGTTAGTATTATTTTCAGTTTTAAACCAAATACCAGTACATCCTATCCACCACATAGCAAATGTGCCTTTTTCTACAACTTCTTCATCAATTTCTTCATTTAGCCACGTTCCCCATTCTGGAAAAGCATTTAAAATCCAATTTTCTCTTGTGATTTCGTCAACTTTGCTCATCAATACCTCCAATTTTTCATTTTCTTTTTTTCTTTGATATTATAATATAATAATTATTTTGAACGGTCAAGCATAAAAAACACATTTTTGCATATATTTTACGATTGTTTCTTTCGTTATTTGATTTTTTTATAATTTAGAAAGGTTTTTTTAAAAATTTTAATTAAATTAATGGATTCTTTTGATTTTTTTCTAAGTATAGGTTATCATTTAAAGAGAGGTAGTTATGAAAATTAAAAAAACAATCGTAAATAACAGAAGAAATAATATATTAAAATTTATAAAGGATAATAAACAAGCAAAAACAAATGAACTTGTCGAAATATTTAAAGTTTCAGAAATAACAATAAGAAGAGATTTGGATTATCTTCAATCAATAGGAAAAATAGAAAGATTTTATGGAGGAGCAGAATATAACGAATCAAACAGCTGTAAAAATCTAACTATTGAAAATAATAAAGAAAAAATCGCAAAAAAATGTGCTGATTTTATAAAAGAAAATGATGATATTTTTATAAATTCATCATCGACAGCCCTAGGAGTTTTAAAATATCTCAAAAATAAAAGGATAAATGTTATAACAAATAACGCAAAAGCATCTTATATTGATATAGACCCTTTAGTCAATGTGATTTTAACCGGTGGCAGGGTTTCTTATCCAAAAAACGCACTTACCGGTACTTTTGCTTTAAATAATCTCAAAACTGTTGCATCAGATATTTCAATCCTAGGAATTTCTGGTGTATCTGAAAGCGGAGAATTAACTACGTCAGTTATAGATGAAGTTGAAATAAACCAATATATGATAAACGAATCTACAAGCAAAAATATTTTGGTATGCGATTCAAGTAAATTTTCAAAAACCGCAAATTTTAAAATAGGAACAATAGAAAATATAGATATTCTGATAACAGATAGTTCTATGCCAAGAAGTATTTTAGAATATGCCGAAAGTTTAGGAATCAAAGTTATACTTGTATAAGACAAGTTTTAAATAACGATTTTATGATTGAATTGAATGTTTATAAACAAAAAAGAATTAGCTCTTAGGCAAAAGTCTAATTCTTTTTTGTAAAAATATTTAATTTTATCGGAATTTTTTTATTTTTCAAAAATGAAATAAATAACTTTCCTTATCCCATAATTAAAGATAAAATATTTTTCCCATAAGTTGATAGATAAACTTCCATTTCATTATCTTTTAAAAATTCATCTATTGTATTTTTTGCAATCATAAAGGCATCTTTGTCAGGATAGCCGTAAATTCCAGATGAAATTAGTGGAAAAGCTATAGACTTTATTCCTTTTTTCTTGGCAATATTTAAAGAATTTTTGTAGGCATCTTGAAGGATTTTTTGACAAGCTTCTTTATACATTTCATTATAAACAGGGCCTACTGCATGGATTATATATTTTTGATAAAGATTAAATCCATCTGTAATTACAGCCTCGCCTGGTTTAATTGGGGATATTTTTTGGCAAGCTTTTTTTAGATTTTCTCTTCCAGCTTTTTCAAAAATTTGCCCGCAAATTCCACCACCTTCAACCAAGTCTACGTTCGCAGCATTTACAACTGCATCTACATTTAATTTTAAAATATCTATATCAATAACTTTTAACGCCATAATAACTCCTTTTATATATTATAACTTGAAATTTAAAAAAATCATAATATACTATTCTTGTAGGAATACTTTAAATTTAAAATTAATATATTTAATTTACAAGCGTGATATTTCTAGTATAATTAAATTGAACCTAAGAATATTTTATATTCTGTTTTAACAAAAGAAAGTAAGGGATAAATAATGATAAATAAATTTAGAAAAATCAAAAATTTTATACCAGTATATTTTAAGGCAATGAGAAATAAAGAAACTCCAAAACTTGCAAAAATTTTGGGACTTGGAGCAATTGCTTACGCAATAATACCTGCTGATATTATAAATGATGTGATACCAGCAATTGGAATTTTGGATGATGCTATTGTCCTCCCATTTTTAATATATGTAACAAGCAAAATGATTCCTGATTCAATAATGCAAAAGGAAAAATTTGAATATATAGAAGAAAACAAATAAAAAGACCCAGCAGGGTCTTTTTTATTGCTTAATTTTAAAGGTTTTTGGAGCAAATTTATATATTAAAAAACTTGCAAGTCCTACAAAGGCAACCATAAAAATTGAAATTATTAACATAAATTTAATCTCTCCAATTTTTGTTGCCAAAGCTGGAAGTCCAAATATAAAAATGTAATACAAAAATATATTCATTAAAACTAAAACTACAGATTTTTGTTTTCCTTCCTTGTCAAAGGGCTGGATTATATAATATTGAAACAAGGGCAAAACTGTAAAAAATATTGCATTTAATAAAATATAAAAAATCGGCAATAATAAATTTAAATCAGTGTTTATCAAAAATTTTATTGCAAAACCAATATAAATTACAAACATGGCTCCCATAGGAATAAGCATTAGTTTAAAAATCGAATTAAATCTTAGCCAAAACATTTTCAACAAATTCTTATCTTCCCTATAAAAATTGTAATACAAAAGCGATGAGTCGCAGTTTTTATAAAATGCCATTAGTATTAAATCTTGTTTAAATAAAATATATGAAATTATTGGAATTATAAATATTAAGATTTTATAAATTTCTTTCGCCTTCATTGTAAGGCTTGATACAAATAAAAATCCACCAATTCCTAAGATAAGAAAAATTCCACTTTTTATTAAAGTTGGCTTTAAAAGATGTTTTTTGTGTCTTTTAAAAAATATCTTATTTAAATACACAAAGCCTTCGCCTTTAATCTTTTCCTTTTTATTTATATCTTTATTTTCAATTTTTACTACACCATCTTGAATATTTTTCGCATCTTTAACCGCAATTTTATATACATTTATTGTTTTTTCGATTATTTTGTCATATCCCTTGAAATTTTTAAAATATTTCACTGTAAATGGAAATAAAATTAAATTAATCAAGAAAAATCCAAGGCTTAAAACTTTAAAATCAAGTTTTATTATTAAAACTAACAAACTTATCGCCAAATCCAAAATTAAAATCAAAATGATTTGTAAAAATGGTCTATCTTCAAAAAATGATTTTTCTCTTTTTTCATATATTTTTGTCCAAAATCCCGTAATATTTATATTATAAAAATAAATACCAAGACTAAATAAAAATGTGTAAATAGGATTTATATTTGCAAAAATTTTTCCAAAAATCACAAATCCCAAAGTCCTTCCAATAAAAATCAAAAATGGCTGTAAATACAAAAATATGCGCGCCAAATCATCTGGAAAAAAATTAAAATTTTTACTCAAATCTGAAAATACATTTCCATTATCTGTTAGCATTGATGATGTAATCATATTTGTTATATAAAAAACAAAAGGAATACAAGTTAGAAAAACTGCTCCCAGACTTAAATCAAAATTTTCCCTAAAAAATAAGGGAGATTTATCAGAACTTTCAAATAAAAATTTTAACATAGTCCTTGAAATTATTATTGCAAATCCAAAAGTTAAAATCGATTTGATAAATTGCCAAATTATAGAAAAAATCGGAACAAATGTATTTACAATTTCTTTTAAATCATAAAAATAATACTTATCGCCCATGTGTTTTCCAATTATTGGAATTTTTCTTATACCATAAACCATCCCATTAAAAATTTTGGTGATTTTTATTCTTTCAATTAAAAGAAATTTTGAAAAATATCTACTCATCTTTATCACCCAAATTTTCATCATCTATATTTATCTCAATATTTTCAATATTTTTGCTTGTCAAAAGCTTTATTATTTTATCTTCAAAATCCTTATCTTCTGAAACCTTCTTATCAACTTTTTGTAAATTTTTGTCATGGAGAAGAACAATATCATCACAAATATCTTTTGCTAGTTGCAAAATATGGGTTGAAAAAATAATTATATGGTCCTTGTGAATATCTCTAATTATTTTTTTCATTTCAAGTTGAACAACTACATCAAGGCTTGTAAGAGGCTCATCCATCAAAATAACCTTTGGTCTTAGAATCAAAAACATAAGCATTTGAAGTTTGTTTTTCATTCCTGTTGAATAATCTTGAATTAATCTATCAGCATCTTCAATGTCAAAATCCACAAGAGAAAAATATTCTTCGACGGACTTAAAATCTTTTATAATTTCTTTGTTTGCCTCTACAAAAAATTTTATAAATTCTCGCCCTGTAAGAAATTTGGGAAGATCTGGCTCTGCCACCATAAAAAATACATCCCTAAAATCAAGTTCTTTCTTTTCATTTTCATCAAGAAGAAAAATATTTCCAGAATCTTTTTTTATTTGCTCACTAATCAAAGAAAAAAGTGTAGTTTTTCCAGCACCGTTTCTTCCCAAAAGAGCATAAACAACTCCTTGGTCAAAAGTGTAATCTATGTTTTTCAAAACTTCTTTTTTACCAAATTTTTTGGAAAGATTTTTTATTTCAAGTTTCATAAAAGCTCCTTTAAGAAAATTTATATTTATTTTATTAATAATATTATTTATTTTATCACTAATCTTTTTCATTATAACAAAAAAATAAGCAAGTACAAAACTTGCTTTTTTAAAAAAATTATAAAATTTTTCCACCAGAAATTTTCAAATCTTCTCCGTCATGGTTTATTATAGTTTTTATAGCAATATTTATTGCTTTTAAAGAATTTTCCAAATCCATTGAAGGCGTGTTCGCTTTATTTAAAACTTGTTCTGGCAAATATGGAATATGAATAAATCCTGCCCTTATATTTTTATATTTTTTTGCCAAATACAAGGCCTCATACATCAAATGATTGCAAACAAAAGTGCCTGCTGAGTTTGAAATTTCTGTTGGAATTTTTTCTTTTTTTATCTCTTCTACAATTTTTTTAATTGGAAGATTTGAAAAATAAGCATTTTCTCCGTCAATTCTTATTTTTTCATCAATCGGTTTTTTACCATCATTATCAGCTATTCTTGCATCGTCAATATTTATTGCAATTCTTTCAACAGAAATAGAGCTTCTTCCACCAGCTTGCCCAATGCACAAAATTACATCTGGCCTTATTTTTTTAATATTTTCTTCCAAAATTTCTCCAGATTTTTTGAAAACTGTTGGAATTTCTATTTTAAAAATTTGGGCGCCTTCAATTTTTTCTTCAACTTTTTTTACAAGTTCAATTGATGGATTTATTTTGTCTTTATCAAAAGGATCAAATCCTGTAAGCAAAATTTTCATTTTCTATCCTTTCATAATCAATCTTATCAATTTTTTCAATATATTTTACAAAATCTACCATTAGGTCGACTCCTCTTAACATATCTTTTTCGTTAATATCAAATTCTTCGCTGTGATGGCTGTCTTTTAAATTTGAGCCTAAAATAAAATGAACAGTTTTGCCGCCTTTTTTTCTCACTTCATTTAATAAATAAGCAATATCTTCTGAGCCTTTCAACTGTGCATCAACAAGTTTGTAGGATTTTTCTTTATAATAATTTCTAAGATTTTTTATAAATTCTTCATCATAAGAAATAAGTGATGGAGCTTGTCCCTTTATTTCTATTTCATAAGAACAATCATAAGAGATAGCTGAGCCTTCAACGATTCTATTTACTCCATCGTATAAATAAGAAATTATATTTTCATTTTCTCCCCTAATCTCCATTTCGATTTTCGCCTTATTAGCTATTATATTTCTTCCACTTCCTGCATTTAATTTTCCAACATTAATTCTTGCCTCTCCCATAGAATGTTGAGCAAGACTATTAAAATTTAAAACTGCACTTGATGCAGCCAAAAGTGCATTGTGACCTTTTTCGGGACTTGCTCCAGCATGAGAAGCCTTGCCTTTAAAAATAATATCAATTTTTTTTGTAGCAAGAAATCCATGACTTCCCACGCCAATTTCTCCACTTTTTACGTCCATTCCAATATGCATGCCAGCCAAGTAATCAAGTTTATCTATAATAGGATTATTCATTAGAGAATAAGCTCCTCTTACTCCTTCTTCTGCTGGTTGAAAAATAAAAATAATTTTTCCTTTTAATTTTTTTACATTTGATGCGAGAATTTTTGCAAGCTCAATCCCAATTGACATGTGAGCATCGTGACCGCAAGCGTGCATGGCAAAAGAATTTTTTGATGAAAAATTTAAAATATTTGGCAAATGTCCAAGTGAATTACTTTCGCAAAGTTCATTTGCATCTATATCAAATCTAAATCCAATATTTGGTCCAATTTTTTTCGTATCCAAAACAGCGATAAGACCTGTGTAAGAATCCAAAATTTCTTCCTTTTTTTCTATATCAGAAATAGAAATGGAATTTTTATAAGACTCTAGGATTGATTTTTCTGGAAGTCCCATTCTTTTATTGAAATAAATTTCTTTTCCATAATAAAGGTCGAGATTATAATTTTTCAACTCTTCAATAATTTTTACAGTAGTCAAAAATTCCATCCAAGCAGGTTCGGCATATTTGTGAAAATGTCTTCTTAATCTAATAAGCTCTTCTTCAATCATTTTATTTCCTTATTTAAAAATCATTTTTTTGTATCACATTAAAAAAATGAGCCTAGACTCATTTTTTAAAAAACATATCTATATCTTCAAAAACTTCAAATCTTTCATCTTCATTTAAAACTTCATGTTTCATGTGATCGTAAGTTTTGAAATATAAATTTTCGTAACCAATAGAAGATAAAATATTTTTTGTATTCAATAGTCCCTTATCTCCACCAGTAACGTCATCATCAACTCCATTAAATGAAGCTATTTGTAAATTTTTATTTTTTAGTTTAAATTTATTTTTCTTGTTTAAATTATTTACAAGAGTAAACAAAGATACATTACTTCTTGCCAAAAATCCTTCAAGGCGCATTGGGTCATTGTTTTTAATCCTTACATTTTCTTCATTATAGGAAATCCAAGATGGATCTTTTGATGAAATTCCAGAAAGTTTATCAAGAATTTTAGATTTTCTTTTTTCTCCCAAATAAAATGTTACAATATTTCCAATAAAAATTCCAAGACTTGCTATTGGAATATAAGCTACAGTTCCTGTCAAAACTAATTTATCAATTGTATCATCATATTTTTGCAAATAATTTCTACAAATCAAAGATCCCATAGAATGACCTATCATATAAATTTTTTTGTCCTTGTAATACATTCTAATATATTTATTTATGACATATTGATCGTCAACAAGCTCATCTTTTTCCTTTATAAATCCAGAAGGATGATTTTCAGAAATAGATTTTCCATGTCCCCTATTATCAGAAATGATAACAGCATATCCTCTCTCATTTAAAAATTTAATAAAATGCAAATAATTAAGTGAATGTTCAAGCATACCATGAACAATTTGTACAACAGCTTTTGGATTTTCAACATCAAAACGGTTAGCATAAATATCAAAACCATCAGAATTTGTCAAAACCACCTTACACCTATTGTCATTAATCATACTTTCTTCTTTGATAAAAAATCTTGAACCATTTTTTAAATCAAGATAAGTTTTTTTCCTATATAAATAATAAATTTGAGGAAGAAAAATCAAAAACAAAATCAAAATAAAATATTTCATCTTAACTCCTTTTTTTTCACATTAAAGGCAGTATCTCCCCTGCCCAAATCTTTCACATCAAATTCAACCCTTGCACCATTTTCAATAGTTTTATAAACCTTGTCAGAAATTATTTCAGAATAATGGAAAAAATAGTCGCCACTTTCTGATTCTATAAAACCAAATCCTTTTTTCTCATCAAAAAATTTAACTTTTCCTTCCATATTCACTCCTTTTTAGCCTTAAACAAAATTCTCAAAGTATTATCCTTAACTTTTCCCATATCATCTTCATCAAAAATTTCTATATCTGAAAAATCATTTTCTTTTAAAACTTTTTTCATAAAATCTACAGAATAAATTCTTTCAACTTGATTTTCAATTATTCTTTGGTAAGTTCCGTCCTCATTTTCAACAAAAAAGTTTAATTCCATATCAATTATATCGCCATCTTTAATATTATCCCAAGTATAAAAAATATCTTCATACTCATAAATATAAGATTTTGAGCCAAAAACTTCATTCATTTTATATTCTGAATTTATATCAAAAACCAAAAGTCCACCCTTTTTCAAATTTTTATATGAATTTTCAATGAGTTTTCTCAAATCATTTTCATCCAAAATATAATTTATAGAATCAAGCAAAATTACAATTAAATCATAGGAATTTTCATTTTGAAAATCGACCATATTATAATTATATAAAGACACATTTTCTTCTTGAAATTTTTTTGAAAAAACTTCAAGCATAGATTTTGATAAGTCTAAGGCATCAATTTTTTCAAAAAAATCAAAAAAATGATTGGTTAGCATGCCAGTCCCGCATGCTAACTCTAACATTTTTTCTTTTTTTATATTATTTTGTCCGACTAAATTCTTGATATTATTTGCATATTTTTCATAATCAAGGTCAAAGGATAATTTATCGTAAATATAAGCAAAATCTTTATACATTATTTATCTTCTATTTCCTTGTAAGATTCTTGAGTTTTTACAAGTAAGTCTTTATATTTTTCTAATTTTTCACGTTCTTCATTTACAACTGCTTCTGGTGCTTTTGAAACAAAGCCTTGATTGTTGAGTTTGCCCTCAGCTCTTTTTATTTCGGATTCTAATTTTTTGATTTCATCTTTTAATCTTTTTCTTTCCTTGTCATAATCAATTAAATTTTTCAAAGGAATATAAATTTTAAAATCATTAAAAATCAAACTAACCGCATCTTCAACCTCTTTATCTTCGCTTATAATTGAAATTTCCCCAGATTTTGAAAGATTTACAAATTGTCCCTTCAAAATTTCTAAGAATTTTCTTGTATTTTCATCAGATGAGTAAATTATTAAATCTTGTCTTGTTTTTGATCCAAGATTTAAAGTTTGTCTTTGATTTCTGATAGCTTTTATAGCTTCAATTGCTCCATCAACAACTCTTGCCTCATCATCAAAATTAAAATCATCCCTAACTTGTGGCCAATCTTCAACTATAAGCATATCTTTTTTGTTTGGCAATTGCTTATAAATTTCTTCAGTAATAAATGGCATAAAAGGATGTAAGAGTGAAATCATATCTTTTAAAACATAAAGTAGAACTTTTTTAACTGTAGCTTTTTTATTATCATTATCAGAATTTAATCTTTCCTTGGCAAATTCAATATACCAATCGCAAAATTCTTCCCAAATAAAATCTTCAATCCTGCTTGCAGCAAGACCAATTTCATACTTGTCTAAGTTTTTAGAAACTTCTTCTACTACATTGTTTAATCTTTTTAAAATCCACTTATCTTCAAGACTTAAATCTAAATTTTTAAATTCAAGATCATCAGATTCATCTATATTCATCAAGACAAATCTTGTTGCATTCCACAACTTATTGGCAAAATTTCTGCTTGCTACAATTCTTTTTTCGTCATAGCGCATATCATTTCCAGGAGAATTTCCTGTAATAATTGTAAATCTAAGAGCATCCGCTCCGTATTTATTTACAACATCAATTGGGTCAACCCCATTTCCTAAAGACTTACTCATTTTTCTTCCTTGAGGATCTCTAATTAGACCTGTGAAAAGTACATGGTCAAAAGGAGTTTTATTTGTATTGTAAAGTGAAGAAAATACCATTCTTATAACCCAGAAAAATATAATATCATAACCTGTTACAAGAATATCTGTTGGGAAGAAATATTTATAATCTTCAGTTTCTTCTGGCCAACCTAAAGTTGCAAAAGGCCAAAGTGCTGATGAAAACCAAGTATCAAGAGTATCTTCTTCTTGTGTTACTTTTTTTCCATCCAAATATCCATTTTCATCCGGATCATCTTCTGAAACAATAATTTTCCCATCTTCTGTATAGAAAACCGGAAGTCTATGTCCCCACCACAATTGTCTAGAAATACACCAATCTCTAATATTTTCTAGCCAATTCATGTAGGTTTTTCCCAAAGAATCTGGAATTAAATTTAAATCTCCATTTTTATAAACTTCGATTGCATCCTTTGCCAAATCTTGCATTTTAACAAACCATTGTTTAGAAATTAATGGTTCAATTACAACATTTGTTCTTTCACTATAACCTACTGCATGTTCAATTGTTTCAGTTTTTACCAAAAGATTTTCTTTTTCCAAATCTTCAATCATTAGTTTTCTAGCATCATACCTATCAAGACCAGAATATTTTCCATATCCTTCTTTTATTTTTGCACCTTCATCAATAACTACGCATTGACCAAGCTTATGTCTTTTCCCAACTTCAAAATCGTTAGGGTCATGAGATGGAGTGATTTTTACACAGCCTGTACCAAATTCCATATCAACATAAGAATCTTCAATCAAAGGAATTTTACGTCCAACAAGTGGCAATATTAAATTCTTCCCAATTTTATCTTTAAACCTTTCGTCTTCTGGATTTACAGCAACAGCCAAATCTCCAAGCATAGTTTCAGGCCTTGTTGTAGCAATGGTTATAAATTCATCGCTATCTTCAAAGAAATATTTTATATACCACAAATGTCCTTCTTGGTCTTTGTGATAAACTTCTGCATCAGAAAGAGCAGTTTTTGCTTCAGGATCCCAATTTACAATTCTATTTCCCCTATAAATTAATCCCTCATCATACATTTTTTTGAAAACTTTTCTTACAGCTCTTGTAAGATTTTTATCCATAGTAAAAGAATCACGATCCCAATCGCAAGAAACTCCTACAGTTCTTAATTGTCTTTTGATTGTTCCACCGTACTCTTCTGTCCAATCCCAACATTCTTCCAAAAATTTATCACGTCCAAGCTCCTCTTTTGATTTTCCTTCGTTTTTTATTTTTTCTACAACTTTTGCCTCAGTAGAAATAGATGCGTGATCTGTTCCTGGAATCCAGCATGCTTCATAACCTTGCATTCTTTTGTATCTAATAATAATATCTTGAATTGTATTATTTAGGGCATGGCCCAAGTGTAATTTTCCTGTAATATTTGGTGGTGGCATAACAATAGTAAATGGTTTTTTATTTTCATTAACTCTTGCTTTAAAATATCCACCTTCTTCCCATTTTTTATAAATTTCTTTTTCAAATTTTTGTGGTTCGTATTTTGTTTGCATATTTTCTCCTTATTTTCAAAATAAAAAATTAAAAATAAATAATAAAAAAAGTAACACAATTCTCAAGGACGAGATTATCGCGTTACCACCTATCTTCCTTTTTTATAAAAAAGGCTCTTATTTGCATTCATGCATGCTACATTAAACTATTTCAAAACAACCTTCATAGTTTCAATTTAAAGACTTTCACCAGCCGTCTTCTCTCTAAAAAATTTCCCCTACTACTCCTTTTTGTCAAAGTTTATTATTCAATTCTTTTTCTTATTATATTTTAAATTATTTTTTTGTCAATTTCACTTGTAAAAGTTAATGTTGAAAATTCAAATAATATATTTGTAAAATATTAATAATTATTAGTTTTAATGGTTGAAAAATGTTTTCAGCTCTTGGATTTTCGATTAAAAATGCTATAATATTAATAGAATCTTATATTAAAGAGGTGACAGGATGAAGCTTAGTGTAAACATTATCTCTGATACAAGTGGATACGCTACAGAAAAAATTGTAAAAGTATCTCTTAGTCAATTTAATGTTGAATCAATTACAAATATATATCCAGATGTAAGAGATATAGATTCTCTTAAAGATATATTAAATTTTATAATTGAAACTTGCGATAATTTCATTATCTATCACTCATTTCAAGATTCAAGGATGAATGTTTATATCAATGATTTTTGTGAGCTAAATAATATTACTTATGTTGATATAACTGGCTATTCCATAAGGACTATTTCTAAAAAACTTGAATTAGAACCAAAGTATGCTTTTTCTGAAGAGTCTCTTTATGAAACTGACCGATTTAAAACATTAAATTCATTAGATTTTGCAATCAAATATGACGATGGCAAAGATTTTAGATCACTTAAAGCTTGTGATATAGCAATAATTGGAGTATCTCGTTCTTCTAAAACGCCATTATCAATTTATATGGCAAGCAAGGGCTATAAAGTTTGTAATATTCCTATACTTTTAAATACTAGCCTGCCCGATGAACTTTTTGAAATTGATAGCAAGAAAATATTCGGTCTAACTATCGATAAAAATATTTTAAAGTCTTTTAGGGAAGAAAGACTTAAAAGTTTGGGTTTATCTGGAAAAAGTCAATATTCAGATATAAGAGCAATTCAAAAAGAATTGGACTATGCCAAAGCGATTATGGAAGATTTAGATTGTGTAATGATTGATGTTACATATAAATCTATAGAAGAAACGTCTGATATAATAATTAATCATATTAACAGTAGGAAAGGGGAAAAAAATGACTGAAAAATATGTTTACAATTTTAACGAAGGCGACAAGGACATGCGCTCTTTGCTCGGTGGTAAAGGCGCAAATCTAGCAGAAATGACAAATATGGGAATCAATGTCCCATACGGTTTTACGGTTACAACAGAAGCATGTGCAAGATTTTACAAAGAAGATAAAAAAATTTGGGAAGATCTTAAAAAAGAAATAACAAATCACATCAAAGATTTAGAAGAACATAATGGAAAAATATTTGGTTCAACAGAAGATCCACTCCTTGTATCTGTAAGAAGTGGTGCTCCAATTTCTATGCCAGGTATGATGGATACAATTTTAAATCTTGGTTTAAATGATGATGCTGTTATAGGTCTTAGCAAAAAAACAAACAACGAAAGATTCGCTTACGATTCTTACAGAAGATTTATTCAAATGTTTGCTGATGTAGCAATGGGAATCAATAAAAATAATTTTGAAAAGGTTCTTAGTGCAAAAAAAGTTGAAAAAGGCGTAACAGAAGATACTGAACTTGATGCTAACGACTTAAAAGATGTTGTAGAAAAATATAAAAAAGTTTATAAAGATATTGAAGGAGAGGATTTCCCTCAAGAGCCAAGAGAACAATTAGACAAAGCTATTACTGCTGTATTTGCATCTTGGAATAATGAACGTGCAATTTTATATAGAAGATTAAATGATATTGATGATTCTATGGGAACTGCTGTAAATGTTCAATCAATGGTATTTGGAAATATGGGAGAAACTTCTGGAACAGGTGTAGCTTTCTCAAGAAACCCTGCAACTGGTGAAAATAAATTATTTGGTGAATATTTAATGAACGCTCAAGGCGAAGATGTTGTAGCTGGAGTTAGAACACCAAAAGAAATTGCAACATTAAAAGATTCATTGCCAGAAGTTTTTGATCAATTCCATGATACTGCAGAAAAACTTGAACAACATTACAAAGATATGCAAGATATGGAATTTACAATCCAAGAAGGACAATTATTCCTACTTCAAACAAGAAATGGTAAAAGAACTGCTCATGCTGCAGTAAAAGTTGCAGTTGATATGGTTCATGAAGGACTTCTTAATGAAAAAGAAGCAGTTTTAAGAATTGATCCTAAAGATCTTGATGGTCTACTCCACCCTACACTTTCTCAAAAATCTATAAAAGAAAATGAACCTGTTGCTAAAGGTCTTGCAGCAAGTCCAGGAGCTGCTGTAGGTTACATTGCATTTACTGCAAAAGAAGCTAAAAAAAGAGCTGCAAAAGGTATAAATGTAATCTTAGTTCGTGAAGAAACTTCTCCAGAAGATCTTGAAGGAATGGTTTCAGCAGTTGGAATCCTTACAGCAAGAGGCGGTATGACAAGCCACGCTGCTGTAGTTGCTAGAGGAATGGGAAAATGTTGTGTATCTGGTGCTCATGAAATATATGTAAATGAAGATGAAAGATTCGTAAGAATTGATGGCAAAAAATATTCAGACCAAGACGTACTTTCAATAGATGGTTCTACTGGAAATATTTACGTTGGAGCTTTAGAAACTGAAAATCCAAAACTTGAAGGTACATTTGGAGAATTTATGAGCTGGGTTGACAAATATCGTGATATGAAAGTAAGAACTAATGCAGATACACCTCACGATGCTAAACAAGCTTTAGAATTTGGTGCTGAAGGAATTGGTTTATGTAGAACTGAACACATGTTCTTTAAGGCTGATAGAATTTTCCAAGTTAGAAAAATGATTTTAGCTCACAATTTCGAAACAAGAAAAGAAGCTTTAGATAAAATTCTTCCAATGCAAGAAGATGATTTCTATCAAATTTATTCTCTAATGGGCGAAAGACCTGTTACTGTAAGACTTCTTGACCCACCTCTTCACGAATTTTTACCAAGAGGACAAGAAGAAATTAGAACTCTTGCTGAAGATTTAAATATGGAAATATCTGAAGTTAAAAAGAGAATCCTAGATCTTGAAGAAGTAAACCCAATGCTTGGATTTAGAGGACTAAGACTTGGCGTTAGATATCCAGAAATTTCAAAAATGCAAGCTCGTGCTATAATTCAAGCTGCAATGCATTGTCATGAAGATGGAATTAATGTTGTTCCAGAAATAATGATTCCACTTTCATCTGATGTTAAAGAACTTGCTTATGTAAAAGCTCAAGTAAGAGAAGAAATTGAAAAAGTATTTGAAGAAAAAGGAAAGAAAATTGACTACTTATTAGGAACAATGATTGAAATTCCTAGAGCTGCTATAACAGCTGATCAAATTGGAGAAATTACTGACTTCTTCTCATTTGGTACAAACGACTTGACACAAATGACTTTTGGTCTTTCAAGAGATGATGCTGGTAAATTCTTGGATCTTTATTTAGATAAAGATATTTTCGCAAAAGATCCATTCCAAGTTCTAGACCAAAAAGGTGTTGGTTTCTTAGTTGAAACTGCTGTTGAACGCGGTAAAAAAGCAAATCCAAATCTTCACTTAGGAATTTGTGGAGAACACGGCGGAGAGCCTACTACTGTTAAATATTTATATAATGTAGGACTTGATTATGTATCATGTTCTCCATTTAGAGTTCCAATTGCAAAACTTGCAGCAGCTCAAGAAGCAATTGAACATCCAAGAAATAAATAATTTAAAATTAATACAAAAATACCAGAGTTTTAAAACTCTGGTATTTTTGATTCATCAAGAAGGATAATATAAATCTAAATTCGAAAATTTTCATTTTCTACATTTTGTCTTTTATTATTTTTTCTATCATTTCTTTTACTTCTTTGTATTTGTCTTCTTTGTCTATTGCTCCTACTATTGGATCTCCAACTATATTTCCTTCGCTATCTACAAGGATTGATGTTGGATATGACATTATTGTTTCTGTGTATTTTTCAAGTTCGCTACCTTTGTCTATAGTAATATTTTTGTATTTTGCCCCTTGTTTTTCTAGGATTTTTTTAGCTTCTTTTATTGTATCTTCCTCGCCTACTTTGGCTTCTGAATTTATTCCTATTACTTGTCCACCCATTTTTTCTATTTCATCGTTTAATTGTTGTAATTTTGGAAGCTCTCCTACGCATGGTGCACAACCATTAAACCAGAAATTTACGAGTGTTAATTTTTTATCTTTGAATATGTCTTTTGTAACATCATTTCCATCAAAATCTTTTGAATTAAATGTTGGGAATTTTTTTAATTCTTTTGTTGAAACTGCTCCATCTTCTTTTTTGTTTGATGCACTTTCGTTTCCTGCTTTTAATTTTGTTATTTCTTCTTCTAATTTTGCAATTTCTTCTACGTCTTTTGTCAAAAGTTCATAGTCTTCTTTGGATAATTCATCTTTTGCTTTTTCTACTAAATCTTTTAAATATGCATCGTATCCTTTATCTTTATTATCTTCTGCGCTTGACTTATCTGCTTTTGAAAATGCTACTTGCCATTGCTTATCGTGTGAAGCTAAGATGTCATTTTGTTTTTTCATCAATTCGTCAATTTTAGCTTTATTATCGTCCATCTTATTTGAGTTATTTGAATTACTTTCAGCTTTTTCTACTGATGAAGGATTTGAGTTCATATTGTCTTTGTTTTCTTGTTTTGAACAAGCTGTTAATGCTAATACTAATGTTGCTGATAATGCTAATACTTTTACTTTTTTAAATTTCATTTTTTTCTCCTTTAATATCTTCTTTTAAATTTTCTTTTTTATTTTCTTCTTTTTTCTTATCGAGTCCAAATTGATATTTGAGGGCACAGGTTGGACACGATGTGATACACATTCCACACCTTATACATTCGGTATGGTTTTGGTCTTTTCTAACGTCTACATCCATCTTACAGGCTTTTACGCATTTTTTGCAGGATATGCACTTGTTGTTATCAAAATTTATTTTGAATAGGGATATTTTATTAAATAGGGCATAAAATGCTCCCAAAGGACAAATCCATTTACAAAATGGTCTAAAAAATATTATTGATAGGATTACTGTTATTATCAAAATTGTAAGTTTTAGGTTAAATAATGAACCTAAGCTTGCTCTTATTGATGTATCTACCAAGGAAAGCGGGATTGCTCCTTCTAGAACTCCTGCTGGGCAAATGTACTTACAAAAATATGGATTGCCCATTCCCAATTCATTTACTACAAGAACTGGCAAAATAATAACGGCAACTAATAGTATCAAATATTTTATGTATCTTAATGGTTTTAATTTTTTTGTTGAAAATTTTTTGCATGGAATCTTGTGTAAAATTTCTTGGATAAAACCAAATGGACACAAAAATCCGCAAACTAATCTTCCTACCATTACTCCAACAAAAATCAAAAATCCGCTTATATAATAGGAAAATTTGAATTTTGATGAGCCAACTACTGCCTGATATGCTCCTATTGGACAAGCTCCTGTTGCTGCTGGGCAAGAATAGCAATTAAGTCCAGGAACGCAAATCTTTTTTATATTCCCCCTATAAATTACTCCTTTTAAAAAATTAGGAAGGTGAATATTTGTCATAAGACTTGCTAAAATTTGGATTAGCCACCTAAATTTTGCTATAGTTTTTGATCTAATCTTATCCAATTCCAACACACTCCAGACATAATTTTATCGCCTTGCTAAAAACCGTATCTACTTCTCCACGGAAGGCTCCATAAGAAATAAAACCTATTGCAAGGATCAAAAATCCTATTTGTATATTTTTCTTTTTCTTAATTTCTATATCAATCACCTCTTTACAAATTAATAATAACAGATTAGATATAAATTTTCTGTTAAGATTTTCTTAACATATATTTTATTATGATTTGATATAATACTTATAAAGGAGAGAACATGAAAATATTAATAGTAGAAGATGAAAAAATATTAAATAACACAATAAATAAATCTTTAAAAGATGCAGGTTATGAAGTCGAATCCGCTTTTGACGGCTTTGATGCTATGGAAATGATTGAAATCGAATCTTATGATCTTATAGTTTTAGATTTAAATCTTCCAAATATGGATGGAATGGAAATTTTGAAAAATTTGAGAAAAGAAGATGTTGAAACAAAAGTTTTAATTCTATCTGCAAGAAGTCAAATCCAAGATAAGGTTGAAGGTCTTGATGCCGGAGCAAATGATTTTTTGCAAAAGCCATTTCACTTGGACGAATTAAAAGCAAGAGTTAGATCTCTTACAAGAAGAAATTTTATACAAAATAATACAGAGCTTTCTTTTGATAAGATAAAATTTGATAGTAAAAATAGGACAATTTTTATAGACGACAAAGAATTAAAATTGACAAGAAAAGAATCTGGGATTTTGGAATACTTGCTTTTAAATCAAGGAAGACCAGTAAGCCAAGAAGAATTAATTGACCACGTTTGGGATTCTAGCGTTGATTTATTAAGCAATTCCATAAGAGTGCATATATCTGCTCTTAGAAAAAAATTAAAACAAGAACTTGGCTATGATCCAATT
The DNA here is from genome assembly GCF_001815585.1 of Anaerococcus sp. HMSC075B03. Taxonomy (NCBI): domain Bacteria; kingdom Bacillati; phylum Bacillota; class Tissierellia; order Tissierellales; family Peptoniphilaceae; genus Anaerococcus; species Anaerococcus sp. HMSC075B03. Next base: position 62,663 of record NZ_KV821178.1, on the reverse strand, counting down.
GAAAATAGGATTGGAATAGGATATTTGTTGAGGAAAATAAAATGAAAAAAATGTCATTAAGGCTTCGAATTGCCATTTTAACAAGTATTTTGATAGCTCTTACAAGTTTAACCATGAATTTTTTTATGAATAAAACCGCATATTTTTATATAGATTCTTTGGGTGGATATGTCGATAAGATGGAAAACAAAGAAGATTTGTATATAAATATTGACAAGGATAAAATTGGTGATTTTGATACAAATTTTTCAGACCAAGTCACAATTACAAAAAATAATTTTTCAAAAAAATCTTGGATAATAACAAGTTTAGTTACAATTGTTGGAGGAATAATTTCATACTTTCTAAGCGGAAAATTCCTAGAACCCCTTGATAAATTTTCAAATCAAATTGAGCAAATCCAGCTTAAAAATATAACCGATTACGAAGTAAAAGAAAATCCAATAAAAGAATTTCAAAAATTAACCAAATCTTTTAACCAAATGCTAGAAAGATTAAACGAATCTTACAAAAACGAAAGAGAATTTACAGCAAGAGCAGCCCACGAGTTGAGAACTCCCCTTACCATAATAAATTCACAAATCGACCTATTCGAAGAAGAAAATATGGATGAGGATGAAATAAAAAATCTTGTAACAATGATAAAAAACGAATCAGATAGACTTTCAAAACTTGTAACAAGCCTTTTAGATTTAAGCGAATTAAGATCAGTTACAAGAAATGAAAAAATAGAGCTTTCCTCTTTAATTGAAGAGGCAATTCAAGATTTATCATTTATATCCGACAAAAAAAATATAAACATAGAAAATCTTTGCCAAGAAATATATATAGAAGGAAGTGATTTACTAATCTATAGAGTATTTTATAATTTGATAGAAAACGCAATAAAATACAACAACAATAATGGATTTGTAAAAATTTATTCCAAAAAAAATAATGACTTTGCAGAAATTTATGTAGAAGATAGCGGAATAGGAATAGCAAAAAGTGAAAAAGAAAATATCTTCAAAGCCTTTTATAGAATAAAAGCAAATGAAGAAATAGGATCAGGACTAGGACTTTCTCTAGTAAAAGAAACAATAAAACTTCATAGAGGAAAAATTAAAGTTTTAGACAAAGAAAAAGGAAGCCTAATAAAAGTTTCCCTACCAATTTCTAATTTATAAAATAAAATAATTTTAAGCACAAAAAAACTAGGCACAAGGCCTAGTTTTTTAATTAAATTTCTTCAGCATTTATAATTTCATCATTGAAACCGTCTTTGTAGTCATCATTTTTAACTATATGTTTATTAAATATTTTATCTATACCAATAGAGATTGCTGTATCTCCTGATATATTTGCAGCGGTTCCAAATGAATCTTGAGTTAGATATAGTGTAATCAACAATGATGCAAGCTCTCCTTCTGAAGGAATTCCTACAACTGGTAAAAATGGTAGGGCACTCATTACAGCTCCACCTGGTGCTCCAGGGGCTGCAACCATAGCTATTCCCAAAATTGCCATATATCTTAACATTAATAAATAAGAATGATCCATTCCATACATGGTTAAAATTGTAAATGTACAAGCTGTGATTGTAATCATTGAGCCTGGCATGTGAACTGTAGCTCCAAGAGGAATTACAAAATCTCTTATTCCCTTGCTAACACTATTTGACTTAGCACATTCTAAGTTTACAGGAATTGTAGCAACAGATGATTGAGTTCCAACTGCTGTTAAATATCCTTTGATTTGATTTTTGATTAAAACAAGAGGATTTTTCTTTGTATAAAGACCATTTATTATAAATAAAGCAGATATGTATAATAAGTGAAGAGCAATTACACACAAAAATATTTTCCAGAATATTGATAAAACTGCAAATACAGAACCTGTAAATGCCATTTTTGAGAAATTACCAAAAATAAAAAATGGTAATAATGGAACAATAGCTGTTGATAAAACTTTTGTAATTATCTCATTAAATTCTCCAATTAAACCGTAAGAATATTCTCCCTTACCATGTTTTCTTAACCAAGAAATTGAAATTCCCATCATAAAGGCAAAAATAATTGCTGATGTAACATCAAAAAATGGTGTGATAGGCACTTCAAAAAATGGATTAACTTCAATTTCACTTGAAGCTTGGATCTTAGCAACTTGATCTTGACTTATAAAAGCTGGGAAAATATTTGAACTCATTAAATAAGATAATGAACCACCAACTATAGTTGATGTATAAGCAATAAGAACAGTTACAGCAAGTAATCTTCCAGCTCCTTCTCCAAGATCTGCTATTCCTTTAGTAACAAAAGCGATTATCATAAGTGGGATAACAAAGTTTAAAAATGCACCGAAAATTGATGAGAATGTAACTGCAATTCTTACAAACCATTCAGGCAAATATAAACCAGCTAAAGTACCTAAGGCAATCGCTATCAATAATTTAGGTATTAAACCAAGTTTTTTCTTTTCAGATTTACTCATAAAAATTTAAACACTCCTTTTTCAGCTATATTTTTTTATGTACAATATATAGCTCGTAACGTGACTACCTATCCATTATAGGACATAAAGAAAAAAAGTGCAAATAAAATTGCACTTTTTTTAACAAATTATTATCAATTTTTCTTATTTTTGGTCATATTTTCTTTGAAGTTCAGAAATTAAATTATTATCATCAAAATAATTTATGCCCATAGCATCTTTTACTTGTTCAAGTTTCATTTTTCCATAAGCACTTGCCTCTTTCGAACCATTTTCCATAATTTCAAATAATTTGGAAATATCTTTTTCATAATAAGCTCTTTTTTCTCTAACAGGAACAAGAAAATCTTCCAAAACTTTATTTAAGAATTTTTTAATTTTTACATCGCCAAGACCACCACGTCTATAATGATCTTTTAATTCATCTAAATTTTTATATTCTGGCAAATATTTTTCAAAATGATAATCTTCACAAAAAGCATCAAGATAAGTAAATACAGAATTTCCCTCAACCTTTCCTGGATCTGTAATTTTTATATGTCCTGGATCTGTAAACATTGACATTACTTTTTTCTTTACTTCTTCTTTTGAATCTGATAAGTAAATACAATTATCCAAAGACTTACTCATTTTTGCATTTCCATCAATTCCTGGAAGTCTTCTACAAACTTTATTTTCTGGAATTACTGCTTTTGGTTCTCTAAAAATTTCTTTATAAGTACTATTAAATGAACGAACCAATTCTCTAGCTTGTTCAAGCATTGGCTCTTGGTCTTCTCCAACTGGAACAATATTAGAATCAAACAAAATAATATCTGAAGTTTGGCTAACAGGATAAATTAAAAATCCAGTAGGAAGACTTGTTTCAAAATTTTTAGATTTTATTTCGCTTTTTACAGTAGGATTTCTTTCAAGCCTTGATAGGGTAACTAAATTTAATAAATAAAAAGTTAATTCTGTAAGCTCTTTTACATAAGATTGAACAAAAAATGTCACCTTATTTGGATCAAGTCCAACTGATAAATAATCAAGCATAACTTCTGTAATATTTTCTCTGATTTTTTTTGGATTATCAAAATTATCTGTAAGGGCTTGAGCATCGGCAATCATAACATACATTTTGTCATAATTTCCTTCATTTTGCATTTTAACCCTATTTTTTAATGAGCCAACATAATGGCCCAAGTGAAGTTTTCCTGTTGGTCTATCTCCAGTTAAAATTATATTTTTCATTTTTTCTCCTTTTTAATAAAAAATAAGGGAAAGATTATTCCCTTCCCTTATTAGCTAAATATTCATCTATAAATCCGTCAATATCTCCATCCATTACGCTTTCAACATTTCCAACTTCAAAATTTGTTCTATGATCTTTAACCAAAGTGTATGGATGAAATACATAAGATCTTATTTGATTTCCCCAAGCTATTTGGGTGTAATTTCCTTGAATATCTTCAATTTTTTCCCTGTGTTCTTCTTCTTTAATTTGAGTAAGTTTTGCCAAAAGAAGCCTCATTGCTGTTTCTTTATTTTGAGTTTGACTTCTTTCAGCTTGACTTGATGCTATAACTCCTGTTGGGATGTGAGTAATTCTTACAGCAGAATCAGTTTTATTAACATGTTGTCCACCAGCTCCACTTGCCCTATAAGTATCAATCCTCAAATCTTTTGGATCAATTTCTACACTCATATCATCATTTAATTCAGGAAAAATATCAACTGATGCAAAAGAAGTGTGGCGTCTTTTTGAAGAATCAAAAGGAGAAATCCTTACAAGCCTGTGAACGCCTTTTTCTCCTTTTAAATATCCATAAGCAAAAGAGCCTTTTACATGAATTGTTGCAGATTTTATACCACCAGCTTCTTCGTTATTTAAATCTGTTACATCAAATTTAAAATTTCTTTTTTCGAAAAATCTTGTGTACATTCTCATAAGCATTTCTGCCCAATCAGTAGCTTCAAGTCCACCAGCTCCAGCATGTATTACAAGATAGGCATTATTTTTGTCATATTCTCCATCAAGCTCAGTTTTTATTTTAAAAGATCCTATTTCCTTTTTTAATGAATTTAAAATTTCTTCAATTTCATTTAAACTTTCTAAATCTTCATTGCTTTCTTCAATTATATCCAAAAGATCAGATTGGTCTTTTAATTCTTCTTCAAAGCTTGTAAAAGTTTTAAAATTTTCTTTTTTATCTGACAAATCTGCCATTATTTCTTGAGCTTTTTGGCTATCATCCCAAAAATTTTCTTCTAGAGTTTGTTTTTCAATTTGTTTTATTTCTGTATTTAGCTTTTCTGGGTTAAGATGAGAGCCAATCATATCTAGATTTTTATCAAGTTCTTTAATGATTTCTCTTAGCTCATAAATTTCTGCCATCTAATTACCCTTGATGTGTCCTTTTTTAGCTTCTCTTTTTAATCTTCTTCTTTCAGCCCTGTTTGTTGCTTCTTCTGGATTTTCAGGATTTTCAAATCCTTCTTCGTCAGGTTTTAAAACTTGTTTTCTTTCAATATTTTGTCTGATTTCAACACCCATCATAAGTCTTACAGTTTCTTCTTGGATGGCATTAGTCATTTCTTCATACATATCAAAACCAGTATTTGTGTAAGCTCTTACAGGATCATCATTTCCCATTGCCCTTACACCAATTTCTTTTCTCATTTGATCCATTGAATCGATATGTTCCATCCATTTTGTATCAATTACTCTAAGTAAAACAACTCTTTCAACTTCTCTCATGTTTTCTTCGCCAAATTGTTTTTCCTTATTTTCATATTTTTCTAAGCTTGTTTGGTAAATATAATCTATTAGTTTTTCTTGAGTAAAATCATTTATATTTTCAAACTTCAATAATTCAACAGGAATTGCAATTGATTTTAAATGATTTAATAATGCTACCATTTCCCAATTTTCTGGTTTTACTTGTGGATTTGTAAATGAATAAACGGATTGGGAGATTGAATCTTTTATCATTCCAAGAATTGAATCTCTCATATTTTCTCCGTAAAGAACTTGTTTTCTTTCGTTATAGATTATTGTTCTTTGTTTGTTCATTACATCATCATATTGAAGAACTCTTTTTCTTGTTGCAAAGTTATTTGCTTCAACTCTTGTTTGAGCTTTTTCAATTGACCTTGTAACCATTTTTGAAACAATTGGTTCATCTTCTGGATAATTATAATTTTCTACAAATTTTGAAATTTGTTCTCCAACATTAAGTCTAATCAAGTCATCTTTTAATGAAATAAAAAATCTTGATTTTCCTGGATCTCCTTGCCTTCCAGAACGACCTCTCAACTGATTGTCTATTCTTCGTGATTCGTGTCTTTCTGAACCAATTATATAAAGTCCACCAACTTCTCTAACTTTTTTAGCTTCTTCGTCAATTCCTGGTTTTACAAGAGATTTATAATGTTTATATTTTTTTCTTGCTTCTAATATTTCTTGGTTGTCTGTTTCTTGGAAAGAGTCAACTTGTTCAAGCAATTCTTCTGAGATTCCTTCTCTTTTCAATCTTTGTTTTGCCATGTGATCGGCATTTCCACCAAGCATAATATCAGTACCACGGCCTGCCATATTTGTTGCGATTGTTACAGAATTTAATCTTCCTGCTTGAGCAACTATATCAGCTTCTCTTTCGTGGTTTTTTGCATTTAACACAACGTGTTTAATTTTTTCTTTTTTAAGAGCATTTGATAATTTTTCAGAATTTTCTATTGAAATTGTACCTACAAGGATTGGTTGACCTGTTGCATGTACTCTTTTAATTTCTTCAATTATCGCATTATATTTTCCATTTTCATTTATATAAACATAATCTACATCATCAACTCTTTGAATTGGTTTATTTGTAGGAATTTCTACAACATCTAGATTATAAATTTCTGAAAATTCTTCTTCCTCTGTTTTTGCAGTACCAGTCATTCCTGATAATTTATCATACATCCTAAAGTAATTTTGGAAGGTAATTGTTGCAAGAGTTTTTGATTCTGATTGAACTTCAACTCCTTCTTTTGCTTCAATTGCTTGGTGAAGACCATCAGAATATCTTCTTCCTTGCATGATACGTCCAGTAAATTCGTCTACAATCATAACTTCGCCATTATTTACAACATAATCAATATCTCTTGTCATTGTAGTGTTTGCTTTCAAAGCATTGTTGATGTAGTGAGCAAGTTCAAGATGTTCTGGATCTGATAAATTTTCAATTCCAAAGAATTTTTCTGCCTTTGCTGTACCTTGTTCTGTAAGGTTTGATGATTTTCTTTTTTCATCAACTAAGAAATCTACTTTTTCTACAACAAATTCTCTATCAAATGGATCTTGGTCCAAATCTTCGTTTGGATCTAAAATTCTTCCTTCAAGACCTTTTATAAATTCATCTGCTTTTACATAAGTATCAGTTGATTCATCCCCTTCTCCAGAAATGATAAGTGGAGTTCTAGCTTCATCTATTAAAATTGAGTCAACCTCATCGACTATGGCATAGTGAAGTCCTCTTTGAACCATATTGTCCTTATAAATAACCATGTTATCTCTTAGATAATCAAAACCAAATTGGTTGTTTGTTCCATAAGTTATATCACAGTTATAATTTTTTTGTCTTTCTGAATTTGTAAGTCCATAAATTATACAACCTACTGTAAGACCTAAAAATGAATAAACTTTTCCCATCCACTCTTGGTCACGCTTTGCAAGATAATCATTTACTGTAACTATGTGAACGCCTTTTCCATCAAGGGCATTTAGATAAGCAGGAAGAGTTTCAACTAAAGTTTTTCCTTCTCCTGTTTTCATCTCTGCAATTTGTCCATTATGTAGAACAATTCCACCAAGTAATTGAACAGGATAGTGTTTCATTCCCAAAACCCTATCACTTGCTTCTCTTACTGTTGCAAATGCCTCTACCAATAAATCGTCAAGACTTTCTCCCTTGTTTAATCTTTCTTTAAATTCATTAGTTTTATCTTGTAACTGTTTATCTGTTAATTTTTGCATATCTTCATCTAGTGCCAAAATTTTATCAACCAATTTTTGGTTGTTATCAATTTCTTTTTGACTAAATGATTTAAATATATTTAATAACGCCAAATCTTTCACCTCTAATTCTCTGTATATCCTACCCTTTTTATAAGCTTTTGGCAATAAGTTAGGATTAAACTATCACAAATATAATATTAAATGAAAATCAACAAATTGTAAAATAAATTTACAAATTTATTTATCATAATTTTCTTTTAAAAAATCAATCGCTTCTATATAACCATCAAATCCCTTGCCTTTAATAGTTTTTTTGGCAAAATATGAAACATAAGATATTTTTCTAAAATCTTCTCTTCTATCTACATCTGTCAAATGCACTTCAACTGTTGGAATATTTACAGCTTTTAGCGCATCCAAAATTGCAATTGATGTATGAGTATAAGCTGCTGGATTTATTACAATTCCATCATACAACTTATAAGCTTCTTGAATTTTATTTATAATTTGTCCTTCAGAATTTGATTGGTAAATTTCAATTTCAATGTCCTTTTCTTTAGTGTATTCTTTTATATATTTTATTAAATCTTTATAATTTTTTGAGCCATAAATATTTTTTTCTCTAATTCCAAGCATATTTATATTTGGTCCGTTAATTATCAATATTCTCATAAAATTTCACCTCAATTTCCCTAGCACATTCCAGCAAATTATTATTTTCCACCTCAAAATCTTTAAAACTGTCATATAATTTTTTTCTCTTTTTATATAAATCAAATAAATTATATTTTTTTGAAATAGGTCTTCCCTTTGTTTCTAGATTTTCTAAATTTCTTTTTACTTCTACTATTAGAGAATTTTCTTTTAGGGAATAATAATTTTCTTTTCTTTCAACAACACCTCCGCCACAGCTTATAATAAGAGAAGTTTTTTTTGAAATTTCTTTTATTATTTGGCTTTCTTTTTTTCTAAATTCATCTTCCCCATATTTATTGAAAAACTCTTCAATATTTCCATATTTTTTTACAAATTCTAAATCAATATCGACAAGTTTTCTATTCATATTTTTTGCTAAAATTTTTCCAAGACTGGTTTTGCCTACTGCTGGCATACCTATTAGGGCTATATTTATTTTTTCTTTATAAATTGATTTTTTTATTTTTTCAATCAGTGATTCATCAATTTTTTTATCCAAAAACAATTCGCTTGCCTTAACTGCTTGGGCAAGCAACATATCAAAACCTGTTGCATATTTTATATTTTTTTCTTTGGCACAAGCTATAATTTTTGTCATATATGGATTATAAATCAAATCTACGACTGCCTCTAAATTTTTAAAATCATAAAGTTCAATTTCTTTTAAATATTTTTCATTATTTGGATACATTCCAACAGGAGTTGTATTTACTATAATTTCAAAATCAAAATAATCTTTTACATCTTTAAAATAAGGTTTATATTTTCTTGACAAAAATACTATTTTTTTTGCCCCCTCATCTTTTAAAACTTGGCTTACAGTTTTTGATGAGGCGCCTTTTCCTAAAATTAAGCATTTTTTATCTTTTACATTTATTTTATTTTTTCTCAAATTATAAGAAAATCCATAATAATCAGTATTGTAGCCGTAAAGTTTTCCATTTTTATTTACGATTGTATTTACCGCTCCAATTTTTTCTGCTTTTTTTGAAACAAAATCTAGGTATTTCATTACTGTTTTTTTATAAGGAATTGTTACATTTATTCCTTTAAAATCTTTTCTTTCAAAAAAATAACCTAATTCTTCTTCGTTTTTTTCAAAATATTGGTAATCATAAAAGGCTATTTTTTCGTGAATTATTTTTGAATAAGAATGAGCTAAAGATTTTCCCAAAAGTCCATATTTTTCTTCTTCTTTTTGTAAATTTTTCGATTGATCCATAATTTCTTGAAAAATAGGAAGAAAATATTCGCCATATTCAGGACTTTCCTCTTTTATTTTTTTTAAAATTTCTCGCTCTCTTTTTGGGTCATAAATTTTTTTATTGTGGGAAATTTTGTAGGCTCTAACTTTTTTTGAAAGGTCAAATCTTTTTTTCAATAAATTTATAATTTCTTCATCAATTTTATTAATTTGATTTCTAATCTCTTTTAAATCTTCCATTTAAGCTCCTAAATACTCAATTTTTCCTCCTAATTTTTCAAAAGTTTTAAAAAATGAAGGATAGGATTTGTTTACTGCCTTATAATTTTTTATAATAATATCATCTTTTGCCATTAAGGAAGCGATGCTTGCTGCCATTACAATTCTGTGATCGTTAAATGAGTCAACTATTCCAGATTTTATTTTTCCTGAAATTTTTAGATTATCTCCAATAATTTCGCATTTCGCTCCCAAATCATTTAGCATTTTTGAAGTTGATTCAAGCCTATCGCTTTCTTTAAGCCTCAATCTTTTTCCATTTGTGATGTAGGAAGTTTTATCTAAATATGTCAAAAGAAGAGCAAGTACTGGACAAAGATCTGGAATTTGAGAAATATCTATTTCAAGTGTCTTATTTTCATTTTTGCAAAGTTTTATTTTTTTTATAATATCTACAATTTCCCTATCTTTTTGCAAGGAATCTTCTTTCAAATTATTGATTTTTATTTTAGAATTTATAAGATTTGCCCCATAAAAAAAAGCAGCATTTGACCAATCGCCTTCCACATAATAATTATTAGGCGATTTTATTTGTGGATTTTTTATAAAATAAGAATTATTTTCTTCTTTTACATCTACATTAAAATCTTTTAAAACTTCTCTGCTTATATCAATATAGCCAAGAGATTCGGGTTTTTCTTTTAATTTTATCGAAGTTTTTCCAGATAATTTGCTTGACGCAAGCATAATTGCGGTAATATATTGACTGGATTTATTTTCAAAAAATTCAAAATCTCCACCAAATAAATTTCCCTTTATCGTATAAGGAATTTTATCAGATGAAATTTCAAGACCATGCTTTCTCAAATTTTTTATTAATTCATAATTTGGTCTTTGACTTAATCTTTCCTTTCCCATTATTTTTACTTCTTTTGCAAAATGATTTGCTACAGCTGTAAAAAACCTTAGTGAAGAACCCGACTCGTACATATCTATTGTGGCTTTTTCTATTTTTACTTTTGGAGGAGTAACTTTTACAAAATTTTCAAATTTTTCAATTCCAACTCCCAAATTTATTAAAGCATCAATAGTTACATTTATATCTTTTGAAAATTCATTAATATAAATATTTGTAGGATTTTCGCAAAGACCTGCCAAAATCAAAGCCCTATGTCCATAAGATTTTGAGGAAATGGCGTCAATTTCTCCTTCAAGCCTTGATGGATGAATTAAAATATTATCTGTTTTCATAAATTTTCCTCAAATCCTTTAAATCTATATTTAAAATTTCGCAAGTTCCAAGATTTCTCACAACAATTATATTTATCTTGTCATTTCTTGATTTTTTATCGACCATACAAACTTTTAATATTTTTTCTGTATCAAAATCAATTTCTTTATCAAGATTATATTTTTTCAACACTTTTATAAAATCATAGTAAAAACTTTCGTAAAAATTTTTAACCATAATTTTCATACCAATAGCAACCGCATGGCCATGGCTTATTTCAAAATTTGAATTTTTCTCTATAGCATGAGCAAATGTGTGACCATAATTTAAAATTTGCCTAATACCAAAATCTTTTTCATCATCTTTAACCACATCTTTTTTTATATCCAAGCATTTTTTTATAATTGATGGGAGATTTTCGTAAGTTTTACTTACATTTTCTTTTGAAATTTCATCAAAAATAGACTTGTCCCTAATCATTCCATATTTTATAGCCTCAGCCAAACCATCATTAAAATAATAATCCGAAAGAGTTTTTAAAAAATCTGTATCTATAAAAACTTTTTTGGGTTGGTAAAAAGTTCCACACAAATTTTTTCCTGCCTTCAAATTCACAGCTGTTTTTCCTCCAACTGATGAATCAATTGCTGATAAAAAAGTAGTTGGAATTGAAATATAATCAATTCCTCTAAGATATAAAGATGCAACAAGCCCAGAAATATCTCCTACAACTCCTCCACCAAAAGCAATTATTAAATCAGACCTTCTATATTGATTTTGTGCAGCAAATTCTAAAATTTTTATCAAATTTTCTGTTGATTTAGAATTTTCTCCATTTTTTATTATAAATTCTTTATAAAAAAATCCATCAAGCTCTTTAATTAATTTTTCTTTGTGGATTTTATAAACTAAGTCATCGCTTATAATTAAAATTTTTGAATTTTTATAATTTTCTTTTAAATATGTATTTAATTTTTTTATAATATTTGAGCCTATTTCTATTTCATAGGGATTTATTAAATCTACACTTAATTTCATTACCACATCTTCTTTCTTATGTCATTTCCTTTTTTTAGTTGGGCTTTTAATCTATCTACGTCATTATTTTTCAAATCATTTTTTAATTCTTCCAAATTTTCTATCATTGTATTTATGTCTTCAATCAAAAAATCCTTGTTTAATAAAAATAATTCTGACCATAAGTTTTCATCAATCTTTGAAACTCTTGTCATATCTTTTAAACTTCCAGCAGAAAATCCGTCATGGTAAATACTTTTTTGATTTAATGCATAAGCATTAGAAATCACATGGCATAGTTGAGATGTAAAAGAAATCATTTCATCGTGTTTTTTGGGACTTGCCTTTACAAATTTGTCAAATCCAATTTTTTTAAATAAAGAAATTTCCTCATCATCTAAATCATCAACATAAATCATAGAAGCATTTTTGTATAAATCTTTTAAGGAAGATTCAAAGCCATAAACTTCTCTACCAGCCATAGGCTGAATTGATTTATATACGAAAGAATATTTTTCTGATAATTTTTTTATATATGGATACAAATTATTTTTTACTCCGGAAATTTCCATAACAGTTTTGGATAAGTATTTATAATTTTTTCCAACAAAATTTTTTATGGTTAATGGATTTAAACAAATAATTGTAAGATCCATTTTTTTTAATTCATTCTTATCTTCAATTATTTTTATACCAAAATTCTTGGCCGATTTTTTCGTTTTTTCATCAATATCATAGCCATAAACTATATTATCACTATACTCTATAAAAGCCTTAGCAAAAGAACCGCCCATTAATCCTAAACCAACTATAGCAATTTTTTTCATTATTTATCCCTCATATTTAAATATTTTTATTTATATTATATCAAAAAAAATTTTAGTAAACACAAAAATACTGCTACAAAATAATTTGTAGCAGTTAATTTATTTTATTCGGGAATAATTAATCCGTAATGTCCATCTTTTCTTTTATATACAAGTCTTGTTTTCATTTCCTCATCATCTAAGTATATGAAGAAATCATGATTTAATAATTCCATTTGCATACAAGCTTCTTCATCGCTCATAGGTCTTAGAACTATTTCTTTTTGTCTTTTGATTTTTGGAATATTTTCCTCTTTTTCTTCTTCAATGTTATCAAAGGATTCAAATTTAATTGATTCACCATTTCTTCTATTTCTTTGTAATTTTGTTTTTTGTTTTCTAATTTGACGAACCAAAGCATCTATTACCTTATCAATTCCTGTTGAGAAATTATCATTTACTTCCTCAGCTCTTAAAATTGTTCCGCCTTTAAGAAAAATGGTTGATTCAACTTTTTTTAAATTACCTTCGGTAGAAAATTTGAGGTCCATTTCTTCTTCCTTGTTGAAATATTTGTCAAGCCTATCAAATTTTTCCTTAGCTTCTTCTTTTAAGCTTTCATAAACATTGATGTTTTTACCTTTAATATTTAATTTCATATTGAACCTCCGTCACTTTGATATTATATATATACCCCCCTAAGTTTAATGTAAACCTTTAGTTTTTTCTTTATTAAAATTTATTGTATAATGAGACAAATGCAAGGAGGAGAAATGGAAAAAACAAAAATTAATGATATTTTAACTTATGATTTTTATTCAAGTCTTGAAATATCTAATGACGAAAAATATTTGGCTTTTTTAAAAACAAATGCCGATTTAGACGAAAATAAATACAATTCTTATCTTTATCTTTTTGATATAGAAAAAAATAAAAAATATAAAGTTTCTGATAATAAAAATATTGGAATTTTTATTTTTGATGAAAATGATAATTTAATTTACAAGGAAAAATCCGACGATAAATTTGATTATTTTTATAAAAAAGATAGGTCAATGGGAGTTGGAAGTTTAGAATTTAAAATTGATAAAAATGTTTCATATATCAAAGATTTAAAAAATGGATATTATTTGATAAAAACTTCTGACAAATTAAGTGAGGACAAAAAGAAAAAACAAAAGGAAAATTCTTTTTATAAGGAAGTTACCAAATTACCTTTTTGGTTTAATGGCACAGGTTATATAAATAATCAAAAACAAAGTCTTTACCTTTATAAAAAGGAAGATAAAAGTCTTCAAAAAATTAGAGATTTTGAAAATGATAGTCTAAATGCTTTTGCAATAAATAAAAACACAAACAAATTAGCTCTAGTTTTGGGAAAAAATGATAATAATGTTTCAAGGCTTAGAGATGATTTGATAATTTTAGATTTAGAAAATAAGGAAGAAAAAATTATAATCGAAAATGAATTTTCATATTATGATTTATTTTTTAATGACAAAGATGAAATTATTTTTGTGGCAAGTGATATGAAAAAAGGCGGAATAAATGAAGACGCCTTTATCTATAAAACCAATTTATCTGGAGAATATAAAAAAATAAGTCCTGATGATTTTGATAAATCTTTTGGCAATTCTATTGGTAGCGATGCAAGATACGAAGCTTATAGGACTTTCTTTTACAAAAACAATAAATTTTATTTTGTAGTTACAGAAAAAGAAGAATCAAAACTTTATTCAATAGATGAAAATGAAAATATAAAACTGGAAATTTCTGGTTGCGTTGAAGATTTTGCAATAGCAAATGACAATATTTATTATTTTGCAATGACAGAAGATAGAATTTCCCACTTAAAAGAAAAGAAAAATAACAAAATTTTACTTGATAATAAAATAAATTCATCACTTGGAAAAATCGAAGAATTTTTCTATGAATCAAACGGCGATAAAATTAGAGGATATGTTCTTTTGCCAGTAGATTTTGATAAAAATAAAAAATATCCTACCATTTTATCAATCCACGGCGGACCAAAAACAGAATTTTCAAATATTTTCCACCACGAGCACCAAGTTTTTGCAAATGATGGATATATAATTATTTATACAAATCCACACGGTTCAAGTGGAAACGGTGTAAAATATTCTGATATTAGAGGAAAATATGGAAGTATTGACTATGAAGATTTGATGAATTTTACAGATTTGGCTATAAAAAAATATCCACAAATCGATGAAAATAATATGGGAGTTTATGGCGGATCTTATGGTGGATTTATGACAAATTGGATTGTTTCACACACAAACAGATTTAAGGCAGCAAATTCTCAAAGATCAATTTCAAATTGGACTTCATTCTATGGAGTTTCTGATATAGGATATTATTTTGCGCCTGACCAAACAGGGGCAAATCCTTGGGATAATTTAGAAAAAATGTGGGAGCAATCTCCTATTAAACACGCGAAAAATGTAAAAACTCCAACAATGTTTATTCATTCTGACGAAGATTATAGATGTCCATTAGAGCAAGGTCTTCAAATGTATACAAGAATAAAAGAAAATGGCGTTGATACAAAAATGTATATTTTTCACCGAGAAAATCACGAATTGTCAAGATCAGGAAAGCCAAAAGCAAGAATAAAAAGACTAGAAAAAATTAAAGAATGGTTTGATGGGTACTTGAAATGAAAGGAAAAATAAAATCAAAAAAAACAAAAAAATTTATTTTTACCCTAATCGAAAGAGCAAAGTCCCACGATATTATGACCTTGGCGTCTTCTCTTTCATATTATTTTTTATCTGCTGCAATTCCCATGCTTTTGGTTTTGTTAAATCTTGTCACAAAATATATGAAAGGTAACGAAGATGTAATTGTAGAATTTATTGAGCTTTTGCCAGAAACAATAAGAGGTGTAATTTTGATGCTTGTAAAATCAATTATTAATTCATCATCTGTTTCCACACTTTCTACAATCACATTGATATTTGCCCTTTGGTCAGCATCAAAAGGAGTTTCAAAAATAATTCTTGCAATAAATGTAGCCTACGGACTTGAAGACGATCATTCCATGATAAAAAATAAAATATTTGGATTTTTGTATACATTTATCCTTATTTTTATCCTAATATTTTTATTTTTGCTAAGAATTTATTCAAATGGAATTTTAAATTTAATAGAAAATGTATTGCAACTTGTAAATTCTTCATTTTCTCTTGAAGAATTTACTTGGCTAATTAATTTGGTTTCAGGAATACTTCCACCAATAATTTTAATTCTTGGTCTAAGCCTTTTATACAAGTGTGCGCCTTACAATAATTCAATAAAAATAAGCTTCAAAGACGCCTTTGTCGGCTCAATTTCTACAACAATTATGATTACCATAACAAGCTTTGCCTATTCATTTTTCTTAAATAATATGAGCAATATGTCCGTTATTTACGGAGCCTTGGCAGGAATTATAGCCTTATTAGTTTGGATGCTTTTATTTTCATTGACAATAATTTTGGGAGCAGAAATCATTGCAGCCTATATGAAAACAAAAAATAAATTTACAGGATTAAATTAAGAAAAAATAAAAATTTTAAAATTATTGAGTCAAAAAACAAGAGCTTTTGGAGTGATTTAATGAAAAAAGACCTAAGACGTTATTTTATAAATAACAGAAAAAAAATCCCAAAAAACGATAAAAAAAATTGGGATGAAAAAATAAAAAATAAACTTATATCAAGCGATTATTATAAAAATGCCAAGTCGATTTTTATTTATTATTCAACTGAAGATGAAATTGATACAAAAAAAATAATAGAACAAGCATTTTTAGATAAAAAAGAAGTTTATATTCCAAAAATCACAGAAAAAAATCAAATGAAAGCAAGCTTGCTTAGATCATTTGATGATCTTATTGATGGAAAATACAAAATAAAAACTTCAAAACTTGAAACAACAAAGGAAAAAATAGACCTTACCATAGTCCCAGGACTTTCCTTTGACAAAAATAAATTTAGACTTGGCTACGGCGGAGGATTTTATGATTATTACATAAAAAATCATAAGTCCTTTTACGTCGGTTTATTTTACCAAATAAATAAATCTTACAAATTAAATTTTGATAATTTTGATCAAAAATTAGATTTAATAATTACAGATAAAAAAATATATTAAAAATCCTAGCAAAAGCTAGGATTTTTTGAGTGTTTATAAATGAGTTTCTTTAATTTCTATTTATTTTTTGGAACAAGTTTTTCCATTCCGCCCATATACATTTGTAATGGTTTTGGAATTTTTACTGATCCGTCTTCTTGTAATAAGTTTTCTAAAAATGCAATTAACATTCTTGGAGGAGCTACTACTGTGTTATTTAATGTGTGAGCAAAATAATTTCCTTTTTCTCCTCTTAATCTTATTTTAAGTCTTCTTGCTTGAGCATCTCCAAGATTTGAACATGAACCTACTTCAAAATATTTTCCTTGTCTTGGGCTCCATGCTTCAACGTCGCAAGATTTTACTTTTAAATCTGCCAAATCTCCTGAGCAACATTCAAGTGTTCTTACAGGAATTTCTAATGATCTAAAAAATTCTACTGTATTTTTCCATAATTCATCGTAAAATTTCTTTGAATCTTCTGGTTTACAAATTATAACCATTTCTTGTTTTTCAAATTGGTGGATTCTATAAACTCCACGTTCTTCAATTCCGTGAGCTCCAACTTCTTTTCTAAAACAAGGAGAATATGATGTCATTCTTAGTGGCATTTCGTTTTCATCTGTGATTGAATTTATAAATTTACCAATCATTGAGTGCTCACTTGTTCCGATTAAATATAAATCTTCTCCTTCGATTTTATACATCATATCTTCCATTTCAGCAAAGCTCATAACGCCTGTAACAACGTCAGATCTAATCATAAATGGTGGAATGTGATATTCATATCCCTTGTCAATCATAAAATCTCTTGCATAAGAAAGAATTGCTGAATGAAGTCTTGCAATATCTCCTTTTAAATAATAAAAACCTGCTCCTGATGTATCTCTTGCAGAATCTAAATCAATTCCATTAAAACTTTCCATAATATCAACGTGATAAGGAACTTCAAAATCTGGAGTTACATTTTCGCCAAATCTTTCAATTTCTACATTTTCGCTGTCATCTTTTCCTATTGGAACTGAATCGTCAATTATTTGTGGGATAACTTGCATTTTTTCTTTTAATTGGTCTTGGAATTTTCTTGTATCTTCTTCGATTTGAACAAGTCTATCGTTAATATCAGAAACTTCTTCTTTTACTTTTTCAGCTTCATCTTTTTTTCCTTGGCCCATAAGAGCACCAATTTGTTTTGAAGTTTTATTTCTTTTTGCTCTTAAATTGTCTCCCTCTGTTTTTACATCTCTTAATTTTTCATCAAGCTCGATTACTTCATCAACCAAAACTAATTTTTCATCTTGAAATTTTTTCTTGATATTTTCTTTTACGAAATCTGGGTTTTCTCTTACAAATTTTATGTCTAACATATTTCCTCCTAATTTTTTTACAATAAAAAAATCTCATCCCAAAAGGGACGAGATTATCGCGGTACCACCCAATTTAATGAAATAAATTCATTCACTTTAAATTTATAAGCTCAAAGACGGATTCATTAACTTTCACCAAAGATTTTCACCAACCATCTTCTCTCTAAAGGTTATTTTTAATTACTACTTCTCATCACAGCTTTATTCAATTAATAGTAATATACTTTTATTTTTATTTTTTTCAAACATTAACAAATTTTTCAATAGCAATTTGAGGAAGTCCAATATCACAAACTACAGTTTTATCCCTAAAATAATTATCTTCATAAAGACCTTTTTTTAAAATTTGCATACAAACAATTAAGTCGCTATCAACGTATGTGCCATAATTATTTTCGCCATTTGCATCAAAACCTGATGGCAAATCAATTGAAATCGTGTAGATATTTTTTTCATTTATCAAATCAATTATATTTGCATAAATTCCAGAAACAGGTCTATTCAAACCAGTTCCAAATATTCCATCAACAATCGTATTTACCCTATCAAGATTTTTTCTTAAAAAATTCATATCTTCTATTGTTTCAATCAAATAAATATTTTCTGTAAGATTTTTACAAGCATTATAATTTATTATAAAATCTTTGCTTGCCTTGTTTTTATTTCCAATAATATAAATATCACAATCTTTAGAAAGGGCAAGTAAATTTCTTGCAAGAGCAAGTCCATCTGCTCCGTTGTTTCCACAAGAAACAATAAGAGCAAAAGAGTGTCTTATATCAAGATTAATATTTTCCATCACAGAAAGTGCTGCTCTTTCAACCAAACACAAAGATGGAATTTTAATTTCATTTATAGCGTAACTGTCAATATTTTGCATGGTTTCACGATCTACTAAAAGCATATTTTACTCCTAAAATAAAAGTCTTAAATCTTCTCCAAAAATTTCCATTACGTCACTTGAACCAATAATTCTTGAAAAAATCCTATCTCCATAAAACTCCATTAGCTCATCTTCAGAATAGTTTGATGAAAAAATAATTGGTTTTTTGTTAATCATCCTATCATTAACAATTTCAAAAAGATTTGATTCATTAGAATTTCTGTCATTTTCGCTTCCCAAATCATCAATAATTAAAAGATCTGATTCAAAAATCAAATCATATCTTTCTTTTAATTCCTCTTTTCTTTCAGAAAAGGCATACAAATAATCATTCATAAAAGAAAATAATTTTGTAGCTGTAAGATAAAGAACAGAATAATTTCTATCCAAAATTTCCTTGGCAATAGAATTTATCAAAAAAGTTTTGCCCCTTCCAACATCTCCAAATATATAAAGATTTTTATAATTTTTTGAGAAATTTTCAACATACGTTTTTGCATCATTTTGAATTCTAATTATGTTTTCGTAGGGACTAATTGGATAATCTTTGTAAAGATTTTTAGAATATAAATTTGCGTTAAATGTTCTAAAATTTTCTCTTTGAACAAGCCTACTAATATTTGATTGGGAATATTTTTTCTCTATTATAAGTTTTTTTCTACACCTACAAATTTGTGTATTTACAAAACCTGTATCCTTACATATATCACAATGATAATGGATTTTTAAATAGTCTTTTGGGTAAGAATTTTCAAGTAAAATTTCTTCCTTTTGCCTATCAAGCTCTTTTAATTTTTTCTTTAATTCATCTACATTAATTCCTTCTTGAGCCTTTGTTATTGCCATTTGCCCAAGCGATGCAATAGTTTTGTCAATGACTTTAATTCTTGGAAATTTTTCATAGATTTCTTTTTTTCTTTTTTCTTGATCTTCTTTATTTTTTATTCTTCTTTTTTCAATTATTCTTGAAATATTGTCATTGGGACTCATCTTATATCCCCTCCTTCAAGAATTTTTTTAAATCTTTCTTCCCTAGCCTTTTGGGCATAAGATTTTTCATTTGGATTTTTATTTTTTGACCTATAAACTTTTTTTGCACTCTTATATTTTCTTGGAGATTTTTCTCTCATTAATTTCGCTCTTTCTTCTTTTATTTTTAAATCATTTAAGGAAAAAATACTTTGATCTCTCCAAGTTTTTAAAAATCCCATTACATATTTTACATCAACATTATTTACTTCTTTTGCTTGCCTAAAAGCTTCTGTAACAAGCTCAGGATCTTGTTTATATTCATCTAAAGTTTCGTGAATCCTCCTAATATCTTGTGGAGTAAGCTGTCTTTGAATAATTCTTTCAACCTGATTAAACATTACAGATTTTCTTTTTGAAGTATCAAGCATATTTTCGCTTGCATTTGCCTTTGAATTTCCAAAATAAGCTTGTCTTAGAGAAATTATTTCAAGATAAAAAGTCCCATCGCCCCTATCTTTTTTCCTAAATACTCCCATATTTGTCCAATATGAAATTATTTCGTTCATTTTTTCATCATCAAAGGCAAGTTGTCTTTTTATTTTTTCTAAATCAACTTCTCCACTAGATTTTAAATCCTTATATAAAAGCAAAAAAACTTTTAGGCTATCTCCGTCTGCCATGGGTACGTATGTATTTAAAAACATATTTTCAAATGATGTTTCCCCCATATCCAAACTTAAATTTTGAATTTTAAATTCCAAATTATTACCTTCCATCTTTTCTTATTTTCATTTTTGTAATAAAACTATAAATTTTGCCATTTTTCATTAAAAAATATTTATCGTCAGGATATATTTCTTGGTTTTCAAAAATTTCTATTGTATCGCCACATTTTTTAAATCCTAATTTTTCATACAAAGAAATCGCTCTTTTATTAAAATTATTTACATCAAGATAAAGTTCATTAAATTTTAAATCCTCAAAATAATAATCAAGTAAGATTTGCATAGCCTTAAAACCATAACCTCTTGAAGTATATTGTGGATCAAAAACAATTCCCAATTCACTTTTTCTTAAAATCGGATTATAATTTTTTAGACCAATAAAGGCAATAAAACTATCATCGTCAATTTTTCTTACTGCAAAATATCTTTTCCTATAAATATTTACATTCATAAACCAAACTTCGCAATCAATTTGAGAAAAATTTCCATAATTATAGCCTTTTAATCTTTCATCCTCATTCATTGACCATTTTCTTAAATCATAAGCATCATCTAAGTCTAATTTTTTTAAATATATCTTATCGTCTTTTCCAATTATTTTCATTTTATTTTTCATCATGACTTAGGTCTTTAAAAGTTGTGCATTGTTTGTGGAAAAATAACTCCATAAGACCAGTTGGTCCATTTCTGTGTTTTGCCAAAATAATTTTTGCCACATTAGGATTATCATCTACGTCATAATAATCTTCCCTATACAAAAGCATAACAACATCAGCATCTTGCTCGATTGCTCCTGATTCACGAAGATCTGATAAAATCGGCTTGTGATCGGATCTTTTGTCAGCCTCACGAGATAGTTGGGCAAGTGATAAAACTGGGCAATTTATTTCTTTTGATAAAGATTTTAAGCCTCTAGAAATTTGCGCAATTTCTTGTTGCCTATTATCAAATCTTCCTTCCCCAGTCATAAGTTGCAAATAATCAATTACAATTAAATCAAGTCCTTCTTCTGCCTTTAATCTTTTACATTTACTTCTAAGCTCTGACAAAGTAATTCCTGCAGTTTCATCGACGTAGATTTCTTTTTCTTTTATTTTTGTAATTGCATTTATAATTTCAATCCACTCATCAGCTTCCAAATTTCCTGTAATAATTTTTTCAAGATCAATCATAGAAACCATAGAAATTAATCTTTGATTTAATTGATAAGTTGACATTTCTAATGAAAAAAATGCAACTGATTTGCCAGCGTTTGCTGCATTCCATGCCATAGTAAGACCAAGAGCAGTCTTTCCCATTGCAGGTCTTGCTGCAAGTAAAATTAATTGGGAATTTTGAAGACCTGACAGTTTATCATCAACGCTTGAAATTCCTGTCGTAACTCCAGTTATTTTTCCTTCATTTAAACTTAAAAGTTCAAGTTGCTTTATTGTTTCATCCATAGTTTCAGAAACTCTTACAAGGCCCTTATCAAGATTTTTTTGGCTTATTTCAAAAATTTTTGATTCTGCCATTTCTATAACTTCTTTAGCATCTTTTTTTTGCTCGTAAGATTTTCCAACTATTTCATCACACGCACCGATTAATGCTCTAAGGAGAGCTTTTTCTTTGACATTCTCACAGTATTGATCCATATTTGGAGTATAAAATGAGGAGAGTGTTATCTCTACAATAAACTGCTCTCCTCCAACTTCCTCCAAGATGTTTTCTGATTTTAATTTTGATATAAGACTTACTTCATCTATTTTTATATCTTTTTGATACATATTAACTAAAGTCTTATAAATTCTTTGGCATCTTGAATCATAAAACTCATAAGGCTTTACTAATTGTATAGCCTGATCTATGGTTTCACTTTTTGTAATTATACAACCAATTATGGCCATCTCTGAAGAAATATCACTAGGCATTTGCCTAAGATTTTCTTCCATTATTCTGCCTCAACCTTCACTTTTAATTTTGCAGAAACTTGTTGGTAAAGCTTAATTGTAACTTCATAATCTCCAAGTGAATCAATGTCAGCCTTGTCGATTTTTTTCTTATCTACTTCAATATTTTTTTCATCAAGAGCTTTTTTAATATCCATATTTGTAATAGAGCCAAATAATTTTCCATTTTCTCCAGCTTTTACCTTGATTATAACTTCTGTTTTTTCAATTTTTTCTTTATTTTCCATTGCAGCTTTTATGTTTTCATCTTCTTCTTTTTTTAGTTGTTTAAGATGCTCATCAAGCTTTGCTAAATTTTCTTTATTTGCTTCTACTCCAAGATTATTTGGTAAAATATAATTTCTAAAGTAACCTTGCTTTACATTTACAACTTCGCCTTTTTTGCCGATTTTTTTAACATCTTCAGTTAATATTATCTTCATTTTTTTCAACTTCCTCCTCTAAATATTCTTTTATAGCTTTTTTAAGCATAATCTCTGCTTCTTCTATACTCATATCAAGTTGGGTTGCAGCTGAAGTTAAATGTCCTCCTCCGCCAATTCTTTCCAAAATTAATTGAACTGAAATATCTCCCAAACTTCTTCCTGATATATGGATTTTATCATTCGATCTTGTTAAAACAAAACTTGCTTTAACACCTTTTATATTTAATAAATCATCAGCAGCTTGACTTGCAATTAAAGTTGAGCCATCCATTTCTCTATTAAAATGACCTATTGCAATAAAATCATTTACAACTGTCGAATCAGCTATTACTTCTGATTTGTATTTTACTATTTCAAAATCATCTTTGAACATTCTTTTTATTATAATTGAATCTGCTCCCCATCTTTTTAAAATTGATGCAGCTTCAAAAGTTCTTACTCCTGTTTGATAAACGAAATTTTTTGTATCAACAGTAAGTCCTGCAAGTAAAGCCTCTGCAACTGGAACTCTTGCCTTAAATGATTCATCAAAATAATTTAAAATTTCTGTTACAAGCTCGCTTGCACTTGAGGCATAAGGCTCAATATAAGAAATTGTTGCATTTCTTATATAATCATTTCCCCTTCTATGATGATCAATTATTACAATTTGTTCTGTCCTATCTATTAATGATGGAGCTTCTGTAGAATTTTTTCTGTGATTGTCTGTTACTATTACCAAAGAGCCTTGATCCATTAGTTCCAAAGCTTTTATTTCTGTAACAACATTTTCTCTAAAGCCTTCCAAATCTTCAACAGTTCTATTGTAAATATTTTCTATTGGTTTGTTTACTTCATTTAAAACAAAATAACATTCCTTACCAATACTTTTTATTCCTTCATAAATTCCAAGAGCTGATCCAAAAGAATCCATATCTGGATTGTTATGTCCCATAACAAAAACTTTTGATGATGTTTCTACCATTCTTTTTAAAGCTTGAGATATAACACGACTTCTTACTTTTGAAATTTTTTCTGTTGCTTTTGATTTGCCACCAAAATATTCGTAATTATCGCCTTCTTTTATTACAACTTGATCGCCACCACGCGAAAGAGCAATATCTATTGAAATTCTAGATTCCTCGTAAATATCAATAGGCTTTGAGCCTGATAAACCTACACCAACAGAAAGAGTTGGTTGGATAGAATTTCCTTTTTTTACATCTCTTACCAAATCTAAAATTTTAAATTTACTATCATAAATTTTTTTGTAATCATCATAATGAATCATTACCATGTACCTATCATTTTCGTATTTTCTTACCATGGCACCAAATTTTTCAAAATAATTCATTATAATTCTATCAATTTCTCCAGTTAGAGATGATCTGTCACTTGCCTTTGTAGATTGTCTTAAATCATCAAAGTTGTCAATATACATTGTCAAAACAACAAGGCGTCTGTCTTTAAATATTTTTTTGATATTTTCATCAGATGTATTATCAATTCCATAAACAAAAGTAAGCTCATCATCAAATTTTTCTCTTTTTATTGTGGAATAATAAAATTCATAAACCTTATCGTAAATATCAACAGTTATAGGATCCGTTGATTGTTTAGAAAAATCTATTTGGCTAAAATCTGTTATAAAATTATTTACACTTTTCCCTATTAAATTTTTCGCCTCAAACAATTCCTTAAAATTAGAATTATGCCACTTAATTGTTTTTCCATCTTCCAAAATAACAATAGGAAATGGCATTTGAAATACAACGTTTTTAGTTATTTCATCAAAAGAATAATCCAACTCATCAATATATGCTTGGAAAAAATCCTCATTATTATCATCTATTTTTCTAATATAAAAATATAATAAAACTACAAGGATAAGTCCTATAGTTGCAAAAATTTTCTCATAAAAAAACAAGATTATCGAAATAATTAGAGGTAAGATTAGTATAAAAATATAATTTTCTTTCGTAAAATACCTTAATTTTTCCTTCATGCTATCCTCGCTTTTCTTCTTAAATTCAAAAATATATCAATAAAACCTATTGTTGCTATAATATCTGATATGTAAGCAAACAATATAAATAATAAAAACCAATTAATTATTCTTGCTACTTTGCTTTTCTTTAGTGATACAAAATAATCAATAAGCAAAACTCCATTTAGAAAAAATAATAATTTAAAAGCCATAATTGAATTTAACAAAATAAATTCATTTGAAAAAGATAAAATTTTACATAATATTACTGAAATAATTAGGCAAATAAAAATATCTCTTAAATCTTTTATATCAATTCTAATTGTGTTAATTCTTCTTAAATCCCTTATATTTTCATTTTTATAATTCAAATAATTTCTAACAAGTTTTAGTGAAATCATGCTGTAAATCAAAGAAAAGAAAATAAAAACCAAAGGTATTGCTTTAAGACTTTTTCTTATTATTACTTTATTTATTTTGAAATTTTGATCTTTAAATATTTTTTCCGTTGCATCTACTAAAAAATTAAAATTAATATCTGACTTAGAGTAAAGATACCCAATAATTGTCAAAGATAAAACCGAAAAAATTATAGTAAGTACTTTCAAACTATACTTATCAGTTTTATTTTTCTTAATTAAATCATATAAAACATTTCCATAAATTATCATAGGAGACATTAAAAAAATAGTCATCCTTATATTTAAAATTGCAGAAAATAAACCTGTCGTAAATAAAAATATCATTTTATTTTTATCATTTAATTCCCACAATTTTATGGCAGTAAAAATTGGAATAAAAAATGCAAATACCAAAAAACGCGTTGATAAAAATGCTAAAACAACATTTATTAAACCAAAAATTATTGCTCCTAATTTTTTATTTTTCTTTAAATAATCATTCATAAAAATCCTTTCTATTTTTTAGGATGTTTATCACATAGATTATACGATTTTTAGCAAAAAAAAGCTAACCCAAAAAAATCAAAACAAAAAAATAAAATAATTTAAATTATTAAGCAGCCATTTCCATTAAAAATTCAATATTTCTCCTTATTTTTATTTTTTACTTATGGTATATTAAAATTAAGAAAAAGGAAATGATAGTATGGAAAATAATAAAAAAATAAGCCTCAGCATTCTTTCTGATATTCATATTTTGGCAAGATCTTTGATGGCTAATAACAAAGAATTTAATATGGCTATAAAATATGACAGAAAATTTTTGGTTGAAGGCGAAGGGCTTTTAAAAAAAGCATTAGAGCTTGCAAGTCTTAATGATAGCAAATATATAATAATTCCTGGCGATTTGACAAAAGATGGAGAAAAAAAATCTCATCTAGAAGTTAGGGAAATTTTAAAATCTTGGACCTATGAAAATCCACAAAGAAATATATTTTTAATTCCAGGAAATCATGATATAAATAACAAGCAAGCTTTTGACTATAAAAATCTAAAAAAAACTGATTATATTGAACCTAGAGAATTTTTTGAAATATATGATTTTTTATACAAAGATAAGGTTTTGGAATTTTATAAAAATTCTAATATTTTTAAATCTCATTTAGATTTTGTAAATAAAAAATTTAACAGAGATTTTAAATATTCTTATTATTGCCAAGGATATGGCTCTTATCTTGCAAGAATTGATAATAATTTAGAAAATAAAAATTCTCTAACTTTACTTTTTATTGACACTTCAATTTATTCTTGTGATTATGAACAAAATCATAAGGATGGCAAAACAAATGTGGTTGGAGCCCTTGATAAAAATGTTATGAAATGGGCGATTGAAAAAATCGATGAGGCAAAATGTAGAAAAGATATGATTTTTGTAATATCTCATCATGCTTTTATTCCAAATTTTAGAGATCAAAGACTCGTCTTGGGACCTTTTATAATAAAAAATTGGAAAGAAAAATATATTGACGATGATCCTAGAATAAATGATAAGCTTCCAATTGAAGTTTTGGCAGATATGGGCGTAAAATTTTTATTTACAGGTCACCTGCATGAAAATGGAACTGCAAAATATAAATCTGTTTTGGGAAATGAAATATTTAATATTCAAACTGGCTCAACCGTAACCTATCCTCTTCCAATAAGACACATTAATGTTTTGGATGATATAGAAGAATTTAATGGATTTTCGGTTGATTTAAAAACTCAATTAATCAAATCTTTTTCTTACGAAAATTTATCAGGAGAAACCATAAAAATAGAAAATTCAATTGCATACGCTCTAGAAAATCAATTATCACTAAAGGATGTTTTGTTTAATTACGTTCATTCCATGGCAAAAAATCCTATGATTTCTGAAATGAATATTAAAAAATTTTTAATTGATAGGATAAACACAGCTTTAAAAATAAATCTTCCAAAAAAAGGATATATAGGAGAAATTTTAAAATTTTACAAGGATAAATTCCCAATTCATATTGAAAAATTAGGTTTTATAAATATTTTTGATGCAGATGGGGAAATGTTTATAAAAATTGATTCATACAGGTCTCACGCCATAATAAAAGCAAAAGATTTGGAAGAATGTCTAGAGATTTTGATTGAGCAATTTGAAGAAAAAATAATGACAACAGACAATATAATTTATTATTATGATAAGCTTATGAAAAAAGGTATTTCTATGCCAATTTCAAAAGACGGACATAGCTTATATGATTTTTCAAATTATATTTACCAATACAAGGCGCTTGATGAAAAGACAACTCCATCTTATGTAGTTGAATTTATGGCAAAATTAAATAATCCAAATTATTCAATAACAGACCAAATAATTGATTATTGCCAAGATGAAATTAATGAAATTTTTGAATTTTTAACAAAAAATATAAGATTTGAAATTGATGGTTCAAAAGATAAATTTTTTAATAAATTAGTTTCTATAAAGGGAATATTTTTTAATAGTTTAATTAAATATTTAAAAAGAAAATCAAATAATTTGTTCGACCTTCTAACTTTTATTTCCAAATTTATTTTGAAAAAAAGAAGAGTTGAAGGCGTCGACCTTGCAAAATATATAGTAAATTATAAAAAAATCACAAATATAAAACAAAATTTAGGTAAAAAAATGCTCGGAAGAGCAAATCTTAGATCATATATAATAGATTTAGTAAAATCAATCAACAACGAAGTAATTGAAACTTACGAAAATGAAGATTTAAATGAAAGAGATCATTATTTTTCTTATGTGGAATACGAAGATGAATAAAAAATGGGGCTTTTGTAGAAATAATTTAATCCTACAAAAGCCCCTAATTTTTTTAATTAAAAATCAGATAAATCTGCTTTTCTTTTTTCAAGGAAAGCTGTCATGCCTTCTTTTTTGTCGTGAGTTTCAAAAGTTGATGCAAAAGTGTTTGCTTCTAATTGGATTCCTGTGTGGAGGTCAGATTCTACTCCAAGATTTATAACTTGTTTTGCAAGTGTTACTGCATAAGATGCTTTTGAAATAATTTTTTCTGCCATTTTTGTACAATAATCAATTAATTCTTCTTTTTCAACTACGTGATTTACAAGACCAATTCTGTAAGCTTCGTCAGCTTTTATAGAATCTGTTGTAAAAATTAATTCTTTTGCAATTCCTTTTCCAACAAGTCTTGGAAGTCTTTGAGTTCCACCAAATCCTGGAATAATTCCAAGACCAACTTCTGGTTGACCAAATAGAGCATTCTTAGATGCAACTCTAATATCACAAGCCATAGAAATTTCACAACCGCCGCCAAGAGCAAAGCCATTTACAGCTGCAATTGTAACTTGTGGCATTTCTTCAAGCATATTAAAAGTTTCATAGGCAAGCATACTCATAGCTCTTCCTTCTTGTGGTGTAGCATTTACCATTTCAGAAATATCAGCACCAGCTACAAAAGATTTTTCTCCGCCACCAGTAAGAATTAAAACTTTTACATCTTTTCTATCTCTTATATCTGAAAAAGTTTCATTTAATTCTTTTAAAGTTTCTGAATTTAAAGCATTTAAAGCTTTTGGTCTATCAATAGTTACATAAGCAATTTCATTTTTTACATCTACTTTTACGTTATTCATATTTTCTCCTTTAAGATTTTTTTAAAAACGCTTTCTATAAATTCATCTTATAACATTGATTAATTTTTGTCAAGCAAATATAGTAAATAGAATTATAATTTCATTTGAATATTTTTAAAATTTTGCAAATAAAAAATTCCCTCATTGGGGAATTTAGATTGTTGACAAAGTATACAAATCCTCATGCTA
>NZ_KV821178.1:0-33269 GCF_001815585.1 Anaerococcus sp. HMSC075B03 | reverse complement strand
TATTCGTGCTTGAGGGTTTGTCTACGCTCTGAATTCCCTCATCGGGGAATTTTTTAAATATTTAAATATCCTTGTGATAACACTGGATCTTGGGTGAAATTAAAATGCATTTTTAAAAGAGTTTTTTTGTCGCTGTCGTTTAAAATTATTGTTGAGTGAGCATCAAGTCCTTTTAGCTTATTTAAATTTTCTAGTGCCAAATGACTTACTGGATTTGTTGTTGCTGATATTGAAAGAGCAATCAACACATCATCAACTGATAAGGACTCCTCTTTTTGTTTTAAAATATCTTCTTTTAATTTCAAAACTGGCTCTAATATATGTGGAGATATTAATGGAATTTCATCATTTATTCCAGAAATTTCTTTTAAGGCATTTAAAATACAAGCTGCTGGAGATGACATTAATTTTGATTTTTTGCCTGTAACAATTTTTCCACCACCAAGCTCAATTGCAAAAATTTCTGAATTTTTTTCTTTTTGTTTTTCTCTAGCTTTTATGGCAACTATCCTATCTGATGATTCTAAATTTAGTCCGCTCATCAAAATTTCTATTTTTTCTACAGGTTTAAAGTCGGATTTTGCAAGTTTAAAATCTACTAAGGCATTGTAATATCTTCTTATTATTTCATTTTCACAAGCCTTTATTGTTTCTTTCTCATCGTCGATACAAAAACCAACCATATTCACTCCCATATCAGTTGGAGATTTGTAAGGGCAAACTCCAGAAATTTTTTCAAACATTTGTTTTAAAATAGGAAAAGCTTCAACGTCCCTATTATAATTTACTGTTGTTTTTCCATAAGCTTCAAGATGATATGGATCAATCATATTTACATCGTTTAAATCGGCTGTAGCTGCTTCGTAGGCAATATTTACTGGGTGTTTTAAAGGAAGGTTCCACACTGGAAAAGTTTCAAATTTTGCATAGCCTGCGTTTATTCCTCTTTCATTTTCCAAATACATTTGTGAAAGACAAGTTGCAAGCTTTCCACTTCCTGGTCCTGGTCCTGTTATAACTACCAAGTCCCTACTTGTTTGTATATAATCATTTTTTCCAAAACCATCTTTGCTTATAATATGAGGAATATTATTTGGATAACCTTCAATGTCATAAGTCTTATAATTTTTTATATTTAAACTATCAAGATATTTTCCATATTTTATAGCTGATGGTTGGTTATCGAATTGAGTTATCACTATTGAATTTACAAAAAATCCCAAATCCTCAAAAGAAGTTTTTAGCCTTAAAACTTCTGTGTCATAACCTATATCAAGATCTGATCTGATTTTATTTGATTCAATATCATTTGCGTTTATTACGATTACAATTTCAGTAATATCTTTTAATTTTTTTAACATTTGTAATTTAGAATCAGGCAAAAATCCTGGCAAAACTCTTGATGCGTGAGAATCATCAAATAATTTTCCGCCAAATTCAAGATACAACTTATCAAATTCTTTTATTCTTTCCTCTATTTTTTCCGACTGGATTTTTATATATTTATCATTATTAAAAGCTTTTTTTATCATTCCTACCTCCTAAATACAGATTATATTATATACTAGATGAAAAAATTTTTGAATATTTTTATAAAAAAAGATGCGAAATATCGCATCAAATTTTTTAAAAAATTTTATTTTTCTTTTACTTCGTATTTGTCCCAATTTTCAGTTTTAAATGTATTGCCATCTTTGTCAATCCAATAAGCTTCTGCATTAAATTTTTTGACTAATTTTTTTCCTTCTTCCAAATCTTTTATAAAAAGAGCTGTTGAAAGGGCATCTGCATAGGCAATATTATCTGTTATTACTGAAACAGATTTAAATTTTGTTGATGGATAATTTGTATCTGGATCTATAATGTGATGATATTTTTTTCCGTCAATTTCAAAATATCTTTCATAATCTCCACTTGTTACAACTGATGTCTTATTTACAGAAACTACTGAAGCGTAAGGATGATCTTCTGATAGTGATGGATCTTTGATTGCAATTTTAAATTTCCCCGATGGTCTTGTAGGATTTTTTCCAATTATTGCAACGTCGCCACCAACTGATAAAATTCCAGTTTGAAGTCCTTTTTCCATCAATTCTTTTTTTATTAATTCAGTTGCGTAGCCTTTTCCAATTCCGCCAATATCAATTTGAACATTTTTATCATTAATGTATGCTGTTTGATTTTTTTCATCTATTTCTATGGCATCTATATTTCTATATTTTCCTGCTTCTTCGAGCTGTTTGTCTGATGGAAGCTTTATATTTTCTGGATCTTTTTCACTTTTTTCTCTTAAATCAAGCCATATTTTCAAAACTCTGCCGTATGCAATGTTTATATCGCCATCAGTTTCCTTGTACCATTTTTTTCCTTCTTTTAAAATATCAATTATTTTTTTGTCAACTTTGACTTTTTCTTTTCCAGCATTTTCGTTTATTGTGGAAAAATTATTTACCTTATCAAATTTATCATAATTATTAAATAATTTATGATATTCTGCCATTCTTTGTTCAACTAAATCTTTGTATTTGTTAAATTCTTCTTCATTTTTGCAATAAGCAGTAAAAGTTGTTATTGTGTCAAAGTATTCATAAATTGTTGCCTCAAATTTTTTCAATTGATTTTCGTCAACATTATTTGAATTGTTTGAAGAAATTTTTTTATCATCACTCATTTCACTTTTAATATTGCTTTTTGCTTCCGGTTTAACTTTTTCAATTTTTTTATTACATGATGAAAGTGCTAAACATAAGCCTAGCACCACACAAGTCATTTTTATTTTTTTATTTTTCAAAATCTAATCCCTATTATATAAATCTATTACTACCATATCTTTATTTACTTTAATATCTTCTTCATTTGCCCAATTTAATAAAATAGCTCCAGCAATTTTTTCTCTAAATTCTTGGAGTTTATTTTCAAGTCCTAGCTCATAAATCAAATCCAAAAATTCCTCGTCAGCTGAGTATTCATTATAATTTTCAAAAAGCCTATCCCTATCAACGCTATCCAAATAATCCATAAAAACTTCTCTTGCAAGTTTTTTATTTACAGCTTCGCGACCTGGCATACAAACAAATTCGTCCATATTATTTTCAATATCAATATAAGATTCTTCTATATCGTCATTGTTATCCATATCATCATTTATTCTTATCAAATCCAAAGTATCAAGATTTAACCAAATATTTTTTAAATATGAATTATCCCAAATTGTCCATTTTTCTACCAACCAAGAAAGATTGATAGCCTCTTTGTTTCTACTCATTTTCTTTTATTTCAAAAACTACAGCCTCATATTCCCAAAGCTCTAGCTCAAGATTTTCCCCCTTATTAATTTTTATATTTTCTCTTTTATATTTATCTCCACCATATTTTTCAGAAAGACTATTAATTTTTTCAACAAAAATCAAATTTTCATCGTAAAAAATAGGATAAGATTTTTTGTAAGTATTAGTCATATTTAATACTACCAAAAATCTTTTATCATCTGCAAGTCTTTCGTAGGCAAAAACAGAATTTATATTGTCATCAACAACTTTCCACAAAAATCCTTTTTCATCAAAATCATTTTTGTAAAAACTTGGATTGTCCTTGTAAAGATAATTTAAATCTTTTACAAATTTTTTAAAATCTGAATGTATTGGAAATTTTAAAATATCCCAATTTAAAGATTCATTTTCATTCCATTCATCAAAAGTTGCAAATTCATTGCCCATAAAATTTAATTTTTTGCCAGGATGAGTTATTTGATAAGTATTTAATAATTTTAATTGTTTAAACCTATCTTCATAAAAACCATTCATTTTATTTATCATAGGTTTTTTTAGATGAACTACCTCGTCATGGCTTAAAGGCAAAAGAAAATTTTCTCTGTAAAAATAAAACATAGAAAAATTAATTTTTCCTTGATACATATATCTGTTTATTGAATCAACTTCAAAATATTTGCAAGTGTCATTCATCCATCCCAAATCCCACTTGTAATCAAAACCAAGACTATCTTGTGAATTTTTTTCTGTTACAAATTCATAAGATGATGAATCTTCTGCAATTTTCATAAAATTTGGATAATCATTTGAAAGATCTCTGTTTAATTCTTTTAAAAATTTAATATTATTAGGATTTACTCCCCTATTTTTATTTCCATCATAATAAATCATATTAGAAACTGCATCAATTCTTATTCCATCGAAATGACAATTTTCTATCCAAAAATTAATGGCAGATTTCATAAAACTTCTTACATGGCCTTTGGAATAATCAAAATTTAAACTTCCCCATTCAGAATATTGCAAATCTTTATAATCAGATTCGTAAAGACTAGTTCCATCAAAATATTTAAGGGCATAATAATCTTTAGCAAAATGAACAATTACAAAATCAAAAATTACTCCAATATCATTTTGGTGGCAAATCTCTACAAATTTTTGCAAATCTTTTATAGAACCATATCTTGATGACATAGCAAAAAATCCTGAAACTTGATAGCCCCAAGAAGGATAATAAGGGTGTTCTGTAATTGGCATAAGCTCTATGTGAGTATAGCCCATATCTTTTACGTAAGAAATTAATTTATCAACTATATCCAAAATATTTGGCATAGAATTATACCTTAACCAGCTTCCCAAATGAATTTCATAAATATTTACTGGTTTATCAAAATTTTTTTCTCTTTTTTTCATCCATTTTTCATCAGAAAAATCATAAGATGTATCAATAATTTTTGTAGCAAATTCTGGAGACATATCAAAATATTTTCCATAAGGATCAAATTTTTCAAATCTATTTCCTTGACTTTCTATAACATATTTATAGTAATCGCCCTCTTTTGCCTTAATAAATTTATAAAAATATCCATACTTTTCATTTTTAAACATAGGAATTTCTTGCCAATTTGAAAAATCCCCTTTGATTAAAACCCTATCAGCTTTTGGAGCATACAATCTAAAAACATATCCATCATCTTTTTTTATTGATCCAAAAATTTTATGGCCCAACTTGGAATCGCCATTTAAGTATGATTCTATTTTTTTATAATCTACATCAAGTAACTTCACTTCCATTTTATTCCTCAATCAAATCTTCGATATGCTTAATTAAAATATCTATTCCTCTAGTATTTTTTGCTCCTCTTGGAATTATTATATCTGCATATTTTTTTGTTGGCTCAACATATTTTTCGTGCATTGGCTTTACTTGTTTTATATATTGAGTCAAAACAGATTCCAAACTCCTAGATCTTTCTTTAGTATCTCTTAAAATTCTTCTTTGAAGTCTTACGTCACTATCCGCATCAATAAAAACGCAAGTATCCAAAATATTTCTTATTCTCTCATCATACAAAACCAAAATTCCTTCAATAAGAATTATTTTTTTTGGAACAACATGAATTGTCTCTTTGCTTCTAGTATGAATATTATAATCATAAGTTGGCATATCAATTTCTTTTCCAGCCTTTAAAGCCAAAAGATCCTTTAAAAACATTTCATTGTCAAAAGATTCTGGTTTATCATAATTTAATTTTTCCCTATCTTCAAAACTAAGATCATCATGTGATTTATAATAATTGTCATGTCCAATTACATATAAATCTTTAGAAAAATAATTTTTTATATATTCAACAATAGAAGATTTTCCACTAGCAGATCCGCCTGCTATTGCTATAATTTTTGTATCCATAATTAATTTACTTTATTTACGATTTTGCCATCAAGAAACTTATATAAATTATCAAAAACAATTTCACATCTAATATCCATAGCTTCTTGAGTTAAAAATCCTACATGATTTGTAAGCACTGTGTTTTTTGCATTTCTAAGCGGATAATTTTTATCAATCGGAGGTTCCATATCAAAAACATCAATGCCAGCTCTTAACTTGTCTTCATTTAATAATTTTGCCAAATAATCATTGTCAACAATCGGTCCCCTTGCACAATTTATCAAAATCGCCTTATCTTTCATAAGATCAAGCTCATTTTGTCCAATAAAACCACAAGTTTCTTTGTTTTGAGGAAGATGAATTGTAACAATATCAGAATTTTTCAAAAGCTCATCAAGGCTAACATACTTTGCACCAAGATTTTTCACTTCATCTTTTTCACTTCGACTATATGCCAAAATATTTGCACCAAAAGCCTTAAATAATTCAATAACTCTTATTCCAATTTTTCCTGTGCCAACAACTCCAACAGTTTTTCCTTTTATAATTTGACCAATGACCTTAAAAGATTCATCTTCATACATATTTTTTCTGTTTTCATTAAATTTTCTCATAAGAGAAATTGTAAGACCAAGCACTAGCTCAGCAACAGAATCATCAGAATATCCGCTGGCATTTTCTACAATAATATTTTTTTCATTGCAAGCTTCAATATCAACATGATTAAAACCAGTGAATGCCACATCAATTAATTTTAAATTTGTATTTTCAATTACATTTTTTGAAAATTTATTATTTGTAATTATAGCCACATCGCTGTCTTTTAATCTTTCAATTATTTTTTCATCATCAGATGCGCTTTTTTTGAAATATTGAAATTCATGGCCAAGTTTTTCTATTTTATTCTTATGACTTTCAATTATTCTATCATCAACGAGCAAAGGATCTATTAAAGAAATCTTCATTTACGCCCCCTTTATATTTTATTAATAATTTTTTATCTTGATATTATTATACTATTATGTTAAATTTAATTAAAGAAAGGAATTTAATATGGCAGTTGGTATATCATTTAAAAATGGAAAATGCTTGGAGGCTATTGAATATTATTGCGATATGTTTGACCTTGATCCGCCCGAAAAAATAATCAGATATTCTGACTTTGAACAGTATAACTTTCCCGAAGAAATCCGAGATCGAATTTATAATTCAAAATTAGAAATTTATGGAAATAATGTATATTTATTTGACACAACTGATGATAAGCATTGGACAAGTGGAAATAATGGAAGGGTTGTTATTGAAACAAACAGCGAAAATTTATATAAGGCTTATTCAAAACTTGAAAAGGAATCAAAGGTATTAATGCAACCCCAAACAATTAATAAGAAATTATTTACAACCTTGATCGATAAATACAAGGTATTTTGGCAAATTATTGCTACAATTTAATTTATTTTAAAAAAGATTCTTACCCTTATTGGCAAGAATCTTTTTTCTTTTTATTTCTCAATTTTTTAAAAAAATTTTGCAAAAGCTCTAGGCTTTCTTCTTTCATCAAACCAAATTCTGCATCTAAATAATGAAGTTGGCTTCTATCACCTGTAATATTTGTGTTTGAACCGCAAGCTCCTCTTTTTACATCAGCAAGACCTATAACTAATCTTTTTATTCTTGAATTTATTATTGCTCCAGCGCACATGGAACAAGGCTCCATTGTTACATACATTGTGCAATCTTCTAATCTAAAATCTCCAACATACTTGCTCGCCTTATCAATCGCAAGAATTTCTGCGTGTTTCAATGCAGATTTTCCTTTGTAGGTATAGTTGTGACTTCTTGCAATTATTTTTTCATCTTTTACAATCACACAACCAATTGGAACTTCGTCTTCTAATCTTGCAAGCTTTGCCTCGTTTATGGCTTCTTTCATATAAAAAATATCATCCATTTATTTCTCCACAATTTTAAAATATTTTAAATTATTTTTTCAACAAAAAAAGCTATCGCTCATTTTTTAAAAATTTGCAATAGCTAAAAATATTTGGCGTCCTGAAGAGGATTCGAACCTCCGACACCCGCCTTAGGAGGGCGGTGCTCTATCCAGCTGAGCTACCAGGACCTACCCCAATAGTATAGCAGAAAAGATAGAAAAAGTAAAACTTTTTCTATCTAGCTATAATACATTCTACCAAAAAATTGCAAGCATCTGATACTGTTCTTTTTACTCTAGTAAAGTTAGATGCCTTTTGTTGATCCTTTTTGCTTATCAAATTGACTTCGTATGATTTGTCCTTATATTTTATGTAAGCCTTGCCGAGTTTTTCATTTTTTTTAATTGGTGCTTTTATGTCTTTATTAATTTTAATTTTCACACTTGGCATTGCTTTGTCTTTAATTATAAAGCCAACTGTTTTTTCTGGATATAATTCTACATATCCTTCTTTTACAGAATTAACTTTTATTGAATCGCTAGGCAAATCTTTATCTGTAAGTTTTTTATAATTAAAATATCTTGAAACGTAATAAATTAAATCGGTCATAGCTGAATTTCTAAATTCATTTTCTTCAGCTCCCATCACAATTCCTATTGCCCTAAATTCATTTTTTGGATCAAATTTGTTCATATCGATGGTTGTTGTAAGACAATGACCAGCTTCTTCTGTTGTTCCTGTTTTTAATCCATCAACGCCTTTTATTTCGTCCCTAAGTGGAATAGTTGATTTTTTGTGAATATCTTTTTTGTTATCATTAATCTCATTTATTTTTGAATATTCTAAAACATCTGGGTATTTGCTAAGAATTATTCTTGTAAGTTCAAATAAATCTTTTGCAGATGATGAATTTTGTTTATCATCTTCCGTATTTATTCCTGATGCATTGTAATATTTTTGACTTTTCAAATTTAATTCTTGGGCTTTTTTGTTCATTTCATTGGCAAAATTAGCTTCACTTCCTGAAATTGTACTTGCCAAAAGATTTGCACAATCATTACCACTTACAACCATAAGACCTGTGAGCAATTCTTTTATTGTGTATTGTTCGCCTTCTTTAATTCCCATTGCAGAATATTCTGGCCCTGTTAAGTCTTCAGCTTCCTTAGTTCCCTTAACCTTTGTATCAAAAGAAATTTTTCCGCTTTCGATTGCATCTCTTGCAAGCAAAAATGTCATAAGCTTACTCATTGATGCTATTGGATAAGTTTGATCTGCATTTTTTTGATAAAAAATATCTCCACTTTCTTGATTTCCAATCAAGTACGCTTTTACAAATTTATCAGCACCAACAATATTATCTCCTTCTTTTGCTACCGTATCATCAGCAAAAGTTTTGATTGGAGAAAATATAAATAAAAACGCCAATAAAAATGCTATAATTTTTTTCCTTTTCATTCATCCCCCTAAACTTGTAGCGATTCCATTTTTTTATAATTTTTTCTCAAAAGCTTTAGTGTATAAACATCATCTTTTTTTGGATAAGAAAAATTAAATTTTTCAGAAAGTTGCATACCAATTTTTCTAAACAATTGGCAAGCTGCAAAAATTGCCCCATAAATTTCAGTAATATCATTTGTTTTAAAAGTCAAAAGCAATTCTTCCTTAATATCAGCTTCCAAAGTATGAATTAAATTTTGTCCATACTCCCCAGCATCTTTGCCCTTATTAAATTTATCAATTATATACCAATTTAATAATTTATATAGATAATCCCTTACACTTTGCATTCTATAGCCTGCACTAATAAGATCTCTTGACATAAGATTAAAAGAAACATCCAAACAGCTTGAAAAAAAGTTCTTACAACACTCATCAAATTCAAATTCACGAGCAAGACTATAAACAATATTTTTCTCACCAATTTCTTCTTCTAAATTCATTTTATCACAAATAAATTCAATACTTCCCGGACACAATTTTATAAAATCATTTGCCTTATCTTCCAAAATTAAATTTATGGAAATTTTTGTAGAGTCATTAGTATAAAGTTCGAACTTTGTAAATTGTTGATTTTTTTTATCAAGCTCAAAAGAATCTTTTCTTTTATTAATCATTGCATAATCATCAAAAATATTTTCCAAATCTTCTTTGATTTTTGAAATAATAATATCGCTCAAAACAAGATGAATATTTTGCAAATATTTATTATTATTATCTTCCTTTACAAAAAAAATCGCCTTGACTTTTTCATTAGATTTGGAATAATCTTTTAATTTTTCTATAATATAACTTTTCATAACCACATCTTTCTTTCTTACAAACAATTCTCCTATAAACTAATTTTACCACAAATTATAAATCTTTATAAGAAATAATTATTTATAAAATTTCAAAAAATCTTTCAAAACATTTGCAGTCATTCCCCATATAACAGGTTTTGTATTATAAAAATAAAATGTATGGTATCTTTGCCAAAAATTATAATTTTTCCCATTAGGAATTTTTTCAAAAGGAAAATCATCTGGCAAATCCATTTTGAGTTTTGCCGTATATTTTTCTGGAGGATTTTTTTTCAAATAATCAATAGAAACCGTAAAAATAGAATCAACTTCCATATTATAAGAAATATTTTCAAAATTTTTATTAATTCTTCCATAATAAGCTTTGATTAGCCTATTTGAAGAAGACAAAATCATAGAAGAATAATCAATCAACGAAACATCTTTTTCGTCTAAATTTAATTCTTCCCTACATTCCCTAATGGCAGCCATCTCAAATTTTTCGCCTTCATTTACTCCACCACCAGGAAAAGAAACTTCGCCAGCTTGGGAAATGAGATTACTCCTAACTTCAAATAAAATATGGTCTTTCCCATCAATATTAATTATAGGAATAAAAACAGCATATTTAGATAATTTTTTATAAAATTCATCATCAACTTGTAAATTTTTCATAAATTTTTTCTCCTTATAATCACTATACTATTTTTAAAATATTTTCTATCCTACACATTTATAAAAATATGGGTATAATGAAGACAAATAAGAAATAAGGAGATATTATGTGGAAAGAATTTAAAGAATTTATTTCAAAGGGAAATGTAGTTGACTTGGCAATAGGTCTTATCATGGGCTCTGCTTTCACTGCAATTGTAAGTGCAGTTGTAGATGGAATTTTGATGCCAATTATTTCAGGACTTACAGCAGGAGTTGATTACGAAGATTTAGCAGTTAATTTTTTTGGAGCAAAATTACAAATAGGTAGCGTTATAAATGCAATTATTACATTTTTAATTATTTCATTATTCCTATTTTTAATTGTAAAAGCATTGAACAAAGCAAAAAAAGAAGAAGTTGTAGAAGCTACAACAAAAATTTGCCCTCACTGTAAATCAGAAATTAATATAGAAGCAACAAGATGTCCAAATTGTACATCAAAACTTGAAGGATTCTCTGAAGAAATTAAATAATTTTTAAAAAATAAAGCAGGCATAAAGCCTGCTTTTTTAATACAAAATTTTATCTTCTTTTTTCTTTAACGTAATCACAAGAATTACATTTTATTTCATCAGTTGATCTATTTTTTTTGTGGACTAAAAGGTCTCCGCATTTTGGACATTTTTCGCCTGTTGGTGGATCCCATGTTGCGTAATCACATTTTGGAAAATTTGAACAGCCGTAAAATCTTTTGCCCTTCTTAGAAACTTTTTCTATTATTTCTCCATTTTCACATTCTGGACATTTTACACCTGTTGTTTTTATGATTGATTTTGTAAAATCGCATTCTGGAAAATTTGTACATCCAATAAATTTTCCATTTCTTCCGTGTTTTTCTGCAAGCGGATGGCCACACTTTGGACATTTTTCATCCAAAACTTTATCTTTTACCTTATAATCTGTCCTATCTTTTGAAACTTGTTTTAAATCTTTTTCAAATCCTTCATAAAAAGATTTCAAGACATCTTTCCAATAAACTTCATCTTGAGCAATTTTATCAAGCTCATCTTCCATTTTCGCTGTGAATTCTACATTTATTATGTCGTCAAAACTTTCTTGTAAAAAATCATTTACTCTTATTCCAAGTTTTGTAGGAAGAATTTTTCTTTGTTCAAATTCTACATAATTTCTTGAAATAATTGAAGCTATTGTTGATGAATAGGTTGATGGTCTTCCTATTCCATATTCTTCCAAAGTTTTTACAAGACTTGCTTCTGTGTAATTTGCTGGTGGTTTTGTAAAATGTTGGTCTTTTTTTATATCAATTGCCTTTATAATATCTCCCTTTTTTAAATCTGGTAGGATATTTTCATTTTCTTTTGCATTTGAAACTTTCATAAATCCATCAAACAAAGTTATTTTTCCATTTGTTTTAAAAATTACTCCATTTGAATCAAAAGAAAGAGATGTTGACAAATATTCGTAATCTGTCATTTGACTTGCAACAACTCTTGTCCAAATTAATTTGTAGAGTTTATATTGTTGGTCTGTTAAATATTCTTTTACACTTATTGGATCATTGTAAATTGAAGTTGGTCTTATTGCTTCGTGAGCATCTTGACTTGTTTTTGATTTTTTGGAATAAGAATTTCCTTTTGATGCGTATTTTTCTCCAAATTTTTCCTTAATATATGATAAACTTTCTCCAATAATTTCATTTGAAAGTCTTGTGGCATCTGTTCTCATATAAGTAATTAGACCGACTCTACCCTTTTGTCCAAGATCAATTCCTTCAAATAATTGTTGGGCAAGAGACATGGTATATTTGGTAGAAAATCCTAATTTGTTTGAGGCATCTTGTTGTAAAGTTGAAGTTGTGTAAGGCTTTTGTGGTTTTCTTTTCTTTTTTGTTTTTTGAATATCAAAAACTTCAAACTTGTCCTTATCAATCCTATTTAGGATTTTTTCTGCCCCATTTTCATTTGAAATTTTCATTTTTTTGGATTTTGACCCATAAAATTCTGATTCAAATTCAATTTTATCTTCTTTGTGCTTGGCTGTAATTGTCCAATATTCTTCAGGAACAAAAGAATCAATTTCCCTTTGCTTATCTACAATTAGTTTTAAAGCAACTGATTGGACTCTTCCTGCAGATAGACCAGATTTTACTCTTTTCCACAAAATCGGAGAAATTTCATAACCTACTATCCTATCCATAATTCTTCTTGCTTGTTGGCTATCTACCAAATTTTGGTCGATTTTTCTTGGATTTTTGATAGCATTTTTTACATTATTTTTTGTTATCTCATGAAATTCTACTCTGTTTAATTCACTTTTATCAAGTCCCAAAAGATATTGCAAATGCCAGCTTATTGCCTCACCTTCTCTATCAGGGTCTGTTGCAAGATAAACTTTATCTACGCTTTCTGCTTCTTTTTTTAAGGCATTGATTGTTTTTGCCTTTCCACGAACTTTTATATATTTTGGTTCAAAATCATCTTCTATATCAACTCCAAGTTTTGACTTTGGCAAATCTCTAAGATGTCCATAAGTTGCTCTTACCTTATAATTTGAGCCTAGCATCCTAGTGATTGACTTAGCCTTGGTTGGAGATTCTACAATTACTAAATTTTTTGCCATTTAATCCCCTTTACTTACGTATTCATTATTTCCCATATTTTCTATGTAATCATTTAATTCTAAAAATATCAAAATATAATTTACCTCTTCAATCGACATACAAAGATTTTGAGAAATCTCATCTGCATTTGAAGATGGTTTATCGATTATATACTTTACTACATTTAGCGTATCTTTATCAAGTCCATCAAGACTTAATTTTGTTTTTTTCTCATTTATATTTTTAAAATCTTCAATTTCATCAATTATATCAGACGCATCCATCACAAGCTTTGAGCCTTCTTGAATTAATTTATTACAACCTTTTGAATAAATTGAATTTATATTTCCAGGTAGGCAAAATACTTCTCTGCCTTGATCCAGAGCGAAATTTGTTGTAATCATAGTTCCAGATTTTTCTTTTGCTTCAATTACGCAAACTCCTTTGCTAAGTCCTGAAATTATTCTATTTCTTCTTGGAAAATTGTAAGCATTTGGTGGAGTTTCTAAAGGAAATTCTGAAATAATTACACCTTTTTCTTCAATTTTTTCGTACAAATACTTATTTGCCTTAGGATAAATTATATCAAGACCTGAACCAATTACCCCAATAGTTTTTATATTATTTTCAAGACTTACCTTGTGGCTAATTGCATCAATGCCATAGGCAAGACCTGATACAGTCCTAATATTTGTATCCTTAAAACCTTCTACGATTTTTTTACAAGCCCATTTCCCATAATCAGTACATTTCCTTGCCCCAACAAAAGCTATGGCGTTTTTGTCTTCCTTTTCCAAATTCCCTTTGTAATAGAAAAGAGCCGGCCTATCATCTATATAGGATAAATTTATCGGATAATTATCATCGTATATGGTAGAAATTTTATAAGGACCATTAAAAACTTTTTGTCTATAAGCTTTAAAATTTTCTAAATTCTTAGAAGAAAATATCTTTTCTTTATTTATCTTAGATAAATTTTCAAAAATTTTCCTATCAAGGTCAAAAAAATTATCCATATCAAGATTTTCGCAAAAATCCAAAATTATTTTATTTTGTAAATTTATAAAATTAAAATATAATAACAAATCTTTTTTGTCCATCTAATCACCAAAAGCGTTTTTTATGTAATGAATTGTTTTATTTTCAAGATAAACTTCGCACACATCAAAAGAGATCAAAAATTCGCCCAAATCTTTTTCCATTATATAGGCTTGAGCTGTTTTTTTGATTCTTTCTTGTTTATAATAATCAACATCCAAACTTGCAGGCTTAAATTCATCATTTTTTCTAGTTTTAACTTCCACAAAGGTCAAAATATCATTTTTTATTGCAATAATATCAATTTCTCCGTAGTGTTTTAGGAAATTTCTATCCAAAATTTGGTAACCTTTTTTCTCCAAATATTTTAAGGCTATTTCTTCCCCAAAATCTCCTATTGTTCTTTTTTTGCTTTTCATAGAAAAGATAATTGCCTTTCATAAAATTTTCTTAAAAAAGTTTTTCTATGAATTGGACATTCTCCATATTTTTCAAGACCATCGTAGTGTTTTTTTGTTCCATATCCTGCGTTTGTTTCAAATGAATAATAAGGATAAATTTTTGAGAAATTTTCCATTATCTTATCCCTTCTAACCTTAGCAAGAATTGATGCACATGAAATAGAATATTCATACAAATCGCCCTTTACTATATTTAATTGCTTAATATGAGTATCAATTCTTTCAGCATCAATTAAAACAATTTGAGGTTTTTTATTTAATCCTTCAAGGGCATTTTTCATAGCAAGTCTTGTAGCCTCTTTTATATTTATCTTATCAATAAGGATATTATTTGCATAACCAAAAGAATAGAAAATCGTATCATCTATAATTTTTTGGTAGAGTTCATTCATTTTCTTTTTTGATAATTTTTTGGAATCTGTAACTCCTTCAATATGAGAATCTTTCTTCATTATAACTGCACAAGCTACAACAGGTCCTGCCAAAGGACCTCTTCCAACTTCATCAATTCCTGCAATCAATTCATATTTTTCATGAATTTCATTTTTTATTTTATCATTAAATTCAGAATATCTAGGATTTTTCAATTGTTATCCTTCCAAGTTTTCCACTTCTAAAATCATTAAAAATCAAATTTGCACATCTTGTATAATCAACTTCGCCTTTTCTAATAATTGCCCCTCTTTTTATCCCGATTTCTTCATAAATTTCAAGAGCAGTTTTATTAGAATCTATCTTATACCTTTCTTCCAAATTTTTCGGATAGAATTCTTTCATAAATTCAATAAATTTAAGGCACAATTCCTCAATATTTAAAATTTCATCCTTAATTGCATTTGTAAAAGACAAATTAAGTCCTGTTTGCCCATCAAATTTTGGCCACAAAACTCCTGGTGTATCTAAAAGCAAAATATTTTCTTTTGTTTTTATCCATTGTTTTTGTTGAGTAACTCCAGGTCTATTTCCAACCCTTGCTCCCTTTCTTTTGGCTATATTATTAATAAAAGTAGATT
Organism: Anaerococcus sp. HMSC075B03; assembly: GCF_001815585.1. Lineage (NCBI taxonomy): Bacteria > Bacillati > Bacillota > Tissierellia > Tissierellales > Peptoniphilaceae > Anaerococcus > Anaerococcus sp. HMSC075B03. The sequence goes on along the minus strand of NZ_KV821178.1, from coordinate 17,603 downwards.
TGCCAGAATTTGGAATTCCTACAACCATCATCCTAATATTTTCATTTTCAATATTTTTTTCTTCATTTTTTTTAAATTTTTCTGAAAGAATTTCTTTTGCTATATTATAAATTTCTTTAGTATTTATTTTTTCTTTTGCATTCATCTTTATTGCTTTTATTCCATCATCAGCAAATTTTTTTATCCATTTTTCATTTTCAACTGGATCTGAAAGATCAGTTTTATTCATTATAATAATTCTATCTTTTTTTTCAGTGATTTCTGAAATCAAAGGATTTCTTGAAGATTTTGGAATTCTTGCATCTATTACTTCTAAAACTATATCAACAAGTTTTAGAGAATTTTTAATTTCTTCTTTGGTCTTTTTCATATGACCCGGATACCAATTTATATTCATATATCCCCCTAATCTTTATCTTATATTTTATCACAAAAATTTGTGATTATATAAAATAAAAAAGAGCCTTTCGGCCCTTATTTTTAATAATTTGTTTTTTCTTTAACTTTTGCAGCCTTACCTTGACGTCCTCTTAGGTAATTTAGTTTTGCACGTCTTACCTTACCACGTCTAACGATTTTGAATGCTTCAAGTCTTGGTGAGTGATAAAGGAATGTTCTTTCTACTCCTACACCATAAGAAAGTCTTCTTAGTGTGAAAGTTTTTCCAAGATTTCCTTCATTTATTTTGATTACTACTCCTTCAAAGTCTTGGAGTCTTGTTTTGTCTCCTTCTTTGATTCTGTAGCTTACTCTTACAGTATCTCCAACTCTAAAGTCTGGATTATCTTCACGTAGTTGTTCATTTTCTATTTTTTTGATTAATTCCATCGTGATCCTCCTTGATATATCTATCGTATAAATCTCTTCTTACTCTTTTGGTTTTTTGAAGAGATGATTTCTTTTGCCATTCTTCTACTAATTTATGATTTCCACTATAAAGTTCTTTTGGAACCATATATCCATTAAAATTTCTAGGTTTTGTGTACTCATCATATTGTAGTAGACCATTGTAGTGTGAATCTGTAACTAATGATTCTTTTTTCCCAACAACTCCTCCAATAAATCTTGAAAGAGAATCTATTAATACCATGGCAGGGATTTCGCCACCGGTTAAAACATAATCTCCAATTGAAACTTCATAATCAACATAGTGATTGGTAATTCTTGCATCTATTCCTTCGTAATGACCGCAAATTATTACCAAGTCTTCAAAATCTGCAAATTTGATTGCTAATTTTTGGTTTAGGATTTCTCCTGCTGCAGACATGTAGACTACTTTTGATTTTGAACTTTTATTTGCTATTAGAGCATCATAAATCGGCTGAGGCCTCATAAGCATTCCTGCTGCCCCACCAAAAACTGTATCATCAACCCTGTTGTGTTTGTCCTTGCTATAATCTCTTATATCAACAAGATTAATTTCAATTAGTCCTTTTTCAATTGCCTTTCCTATGACTCCATAGCTTTTTAGAAATTTAAAAGATTCGGGAAAAAGTGTAAGTATAGTTATTTTATTCATAATCTTTGAAGTTTTCTACTTCTATTTTTTTATTTTCTAAGTCAACATTTTTTACTGTAGCATTTAAGGCAGGAAAATAAATTTCTTTTCCGTCTTTTTCTATTACATAGATGTCGTTTGGATAAACTCCAGTGATAACATCTTTTATAAAACCAAGTTCTTGATTTTTTTCATAAACTTTTAGGCCAATCAAATCAAACAAATAATATTCTCCATCATTTAATTTTTCTAAGTCCTTATCTTCGATAGTAAGTTCGTGTCCAATAAACTTTTCTACCTCATTAATATCATCATATCCCTTGAGTTTTATGATGATACTACCCTTATGCTTAAAAGATGATTCGATTGTAACTAAATTTCCATCAAGTAAAAGTTTTGATCCTTTTTCAAATCTTTTTTCATTGTCTGAATAAGATTTTATTTTTAGATTTCCTTTTATCCCGTGTGTTGTAAGTATCTCTGCTACAGTTATTTTCATATTCTTATATTAACCTTAACATCTTCTTTGACTGCACAAGCACGAGCAATAGTTCTAATGGAATTAATAATATTTCCACCCTTTCCTATAACTCTTCCCTTGTCTTTTTCTGCCACGTTAATTTTTATGTTAACTTCTCCGTTGTCTTCTTCTAATATTATTCCTACAGCATCTTTGTCTTCGACAAGTTCTGTAACTATTAGCTTGACTAATTCTTTCATTTTTCTTATGCTAAAACGTTGTTGTCGTTAAATAATTTTTCAACAATAGAAGTTGGTTTTGCACCGTTTTTGATCCATTGTTTAGCTTTTTCGTTGTCAATTTTAAATTCTTTTGGTTCAGATACTGGATTGTATGTTCCGATTTCTTCGATGAATTTTCCATCTCTTGGACTTCTAGAATCTGCTACAACTACTCTGTAAAATGGTCTTTTCTTTTGTCCCATTCTTTTTAATCTAATTTTAACTGCCATCATAACCTCCGTATTTTTTTAGAAGAAAGGCATATTGAATTTTCTTTTGCCTTTTCTTCCCTTTTTCATATTAGTAAATTGTTTCATCATTTTCTTTAGTTCTTTGAATTGCTTTAATAATTTATTTAATTCATTCATATCAACCCCAGAGCCTTTGGCAATTCTTTCCTTACGACTTTTGCCAATTATCTCAGGTTTTTCTCTTTCTTCTTTTGTCATAGAAGATATTAAAGCTTCAATCCTTACAAATCCTTTTTCATCAACATTTACATTTTTTAGCATTTTGTTGTTTACTCCAGGAATCATAGCAAGTAAATCTTCAAGCGGTCCCATATTTCTTATTTGATTTATTTGTTCAACAAAATCATCAAGAGTATAGGATTGGTTTCGCATTTTTTCTTCAAGCTCTCTTGCATCTTTCAAAGAAACTTGCTTTTCTGCCTTTTCAATTAGGGATAAGACATCTCCCATACCAAGAATTCTTGATGCCATCCTGTCTGGATGAAAGGCTTCAAGATCATCAAGCTTTTCACCTGTACCAATAAATTTAATTGGCTTTCCTACAACTTGTCTAATTGAAAGAGCTGCTCCACCTCTTGCATCTCCGTCAAGTTTTGTTAGAATAACGCCAGTAATATCAAGATATTCATCAAATGTTTTTGCAACATTTACAGATTCTTGTCCAACCATAGCATCAACTACCAAAAGTATCTCGTCAGGTTTTACAGCTTTTTTAATATTTTTAAGCTCATCCATCAAATCTTCATCGATTTGAAGTCGTCCAGCCGTATCCATTATAACAACATCATTGTTATTTCTTCTAGCATATTCTTTTGCTTCATTTGCAGTTTGTACAGGATCTTGTTTTCCCTTTTCAAAAACTTCAACCTCAGCTTGTTTGCCTACAACTTTCAATTGTTCAATTGCCGCAGGCCTATAAACATCAAGAGCTACTAAAAGAGGATTTCTGCCTTCCTTTTTTAATTTCCTGACAAGTTTTCCAGAGTGAGTTGTCTTACCTGAACCTTGCAAACCTACCATCAACACAACGTGAGGAGTAGATCCTTTTAGCTCAAGTTTAGAATTTTCCTTACCCATAAGATTTGTAAGTTCTTCATTTACAATCTTAATTACAGTTTGACCTGGAGTAAGAGATTCCATGACATCTTGACCCATAGCTCTTTCTTTTATTTTTTTGACAAACTCCTTAACTACTTTGTAATTAACGTCAGCCTCAAGCAAAGAAAGTTTTATTTCTCTGGCTACATTGTCGATGTCTTTTTCGCTTAATTTTCCTTTTCCTGTAAGTTTTCCTAAAGATTCTTGTAACTTCTCAGAAAGATTTGAAAAAATCATATTTTCACATCCTAAATTTTATTTATCATTTCATCGATCATATCCATAGCTTCACTTTGATTTGAACTTTCGATCAACTCTCTTAACAAAGACAAATCTTCTCTTAATTGATTTTTTTTCTTTATTAAAGAAAGCTCATTTTCAAACTCAAATAACTTGTCAACAGACCTTTGAATCATATCAGAAATTGCCTGCTTTGATTTATTGTTATTTTCTGCTATCTCGTTTAATGATAAATCTTCATTGTAATAACAATTTATGACATCTTTTTGTTTTTCATTCAAAAGAGAGCCATAAGTGTCAAACAATCTTGCAACTTGTACTAATTTTTCCATATTCTCACCCGTCAAGTAATTTTCTTGACCTATAAAGTATACTAGCAATTCAATCTAATGTCAAGACTTTTTCTTGACTATTTTTTTCTTGAATTTTCAATCTTAAATAAAATTTTTTCAAGCAAAAATTAATTTTAAATTTGAAAATATTTTTAATTCTAAAAATTTTCAAAATATTTTAAAATTGAAAATAAAAAATTCCCCAAAAGCGTAGATAAAACCTCAAGCACGAATATCTGACTGCAAAAATTATTGATTTCTGAATTTTAAAATTCAAATCAAAACAATTATTTCCGTATGATATTCTTCGCATGAGTATTTTTATAATTTGTCAAAAGTCTGATTCCCTATTTATTTTTACAAATTTTATTTTGTACAATTATTTTTTAATATTATTTTCAATAAAAGACAATATTTTGATATTCAAAGAAAAAAATTTTTGTTATCATAGTTATGATAATGATTATTGTTATGAATTGTTTCCTTTGAATTTTTATTTTTAAATTTGCTTTTTTAATTTTTTTTATTTAAATGATTAGAGATTTAAAAAATTACTATTCAAATGAGAATCAAATAATCATTAATTTATTAAATTATAATTTAATAGAAAAAATTTAACATTATGGAGGTTTAAATTTTGAAAAAGAATAAAAAATTTGCTACTGCCCTAATTTTAGCTATGGGCTTGGGACTTGTTAATCCTGTTTATAATTCATACGCATCTAATAATGATGAAAATATGGTAGAATATAGAGAAAATTCTACTGGCTTTGCTGATAATTTAAATGAAAAAAATCTTGAAAATGAACTTAGTAAGGCACAAAAAGAATTAGATATTGCAAATGAAAATTTAAAAGCTAAAGAAAATGAAAAAATAGAACTTGATAAAAAAGTTTTATCTTTACAAAATGAACTTAATAAAGCCAGTGAAAATAAGAAAAAAGCTGATAATGATTTTATTTCTGCTTACAAAAAACAAAGTGAGGCAAGCGACGACTATATAAATCTTAACGAAAAAAAGAATAAACAAGTTGAGGCTGACAAAAATTTAGCCAAAGCAAAAGAAGAACTTAATATTGCTAAAAATCAACAAGAAAAAGCAAAAGAGAATTTAAATTTAGCTCAAAAAAATGCTGACGAAAAGAAAAAAGCCCTAGACTTGGCAAATAATAAGCTTGAAGAGGCTAAGAAAAATGAGAAAGCTCAAGAAGATATTTATGAGAATCAAGCAAAGAAAAAAGCAAGCGATGCCTTGGAGAAAAAAGATAAGGCAAAAAAAGATTTAGACCAAGCGCAAAAAAATTCTGACGATTATTTGGAAAATGAAAAAGAAGATTTGACAGAAAAAAATCAAAATTATGATAATTTAAAATCAAAAGTTGATGATTCACGCAATTCTTTAAATTTTCAAAATGAAGATTTGGATAAACTCTATGCGTCTATTAAAAATTATGAAAAAGACAAGACTGATATAAGCGATAAAAAGTCAGAACTTAAACAAAATTTGCTAGAAGCCAAAGAAAATATTAAATGGCTTCAGCCGAATAGTGATGGGTATAAGGCAAAACAAAATGAAATTGATGATTTAAATAAGCAAATAGAAGAAATTGATAAAATTTGCAAAAAAATTACCGAAGATTACAAAAATTTATATAAAGAGGCTGAAAAAGAATTTGACATATTTAGAAATTATAATACTAATTTCAATGATCTCAAAGAAAATATCAAAGAAAAAAGCCAAGCAAATGCCAAAAATATTGTAATACAAGAAATTTTAGATGGAAAATTAAACAAGGATAATCTAGAAGAAAAAGCTAAAGCTGCAAATAATAAATTAGGTGACTTGTATTTAGAAAGAAATGGCAAAGAACGTGATTACGAAAAGATTAATGATGAATTCCACAAGGCTTGGATGAAATTATCACATGCAAGTGAAGTTTTGGAAGGGCAAAAAAATATTGCTTACGATTCAAGTAGAGATGAGATTTTCAAAAAAGAAGCCAAAAAACTTATAAAAAAATATTCCAAAGAATTTGAAGATAATCTTGCAATATTAAAGGAAAAACTTCCACTATTAAAGGAGAAAGCTGATATTTATTTAAAGTCTTTGGAAGAAGTTGAACAAGCAAAAGCTTATGCAGAAGCTTTAGAAGGTGCAAATAATTTGCTTGAACAAGTAGATAAAAATGAAGAAAATCTTAAAAAATTAACCGAATCTTTCAACCAAGCTAATGACCAATACGAAAAAGCACAAAAAGAATTAGAAGAAGCAAAAAATCTCCTAGATTCTAAGAAAAAAGAAATTGAAGCCAATAAAAATTTGATAGCAAAGGCAAACGAAGACCTAAATACAGCAAGTGAAAATTTAAATAAAACAAAAACTCAAAAAGAAAATGCTGACAAAAAGGTCAAAGAACTTGAAGATTTGATAAAAAATCTTACAAATAATTTGCCAGAAAAAATAGACGATGGAAAAATAAATGAAGCTAAAGAAAAATATAATAAAGCAAAAGATGAAGCTCAAAAAGCTCAAAAAATGCTTGAAAATGCACAAAAAGAAGAAGATGAAATTAAGGCTAGACTTAATAAAGCACAAGATGACAAAGCACAATTGCAAAAAGATATAGATAAGGCAAAAGATGACCTTGATTTAGCAAAAGATAATCTTAAAAACAAAAAAGACGCCCTAGCCCTACAAAAAGAAAAAGAATCTATTCAAAAAGCAAAAGCGTCGCTTGAAAATTTATTAAAAACTAGCAAGAAAATAAATGATAAAAATCTAAATAAGGTAATTGAAGAGATAGAAAAAGCTCTTAAAGGCGAAAATCTAACAATAAATGATATTCTATCATTAAATAACAAATTAACCGACGCCTTAAATAATGTAAAATCAAAACCAAAAGATCAAACTCATACATCAAATAATACTAGTGAAAAGGAAAAAAATAAAAATCGTCCAGACGAAAAAAATAAAAAACACGATGATAAAAATAATAGAAAAACTCAAGGAATAACCTCTCCAAAAACAGGAATTGAAAGCCTATCCTTTGCAGGAACTTCCTTGGCACTTTCCCTATCAGCTCTTTTTGCTTTAAAAAAGAAAAGAAAATAAACTCACAAACTCTTTAATATATTTTTAAAAAATGAGTATCAACCAAGGTCTTAAAGGCAAGGTTGATACTCATTTTTGAATTTTTGCATTTTTACATTTTTAAATTTCATTATTTTCAAGACTATGAAAATTAAGATAAGCTCTTTTACTAAAAATTGACAAATATTGATACACAAAATTATTTACAGACACATAAGAATTTATATTTAGATTTGAGTTTTTAAAAAATATTATCAATCAATTTTTCCTTTAAAGTAGGTTCTTATTTAATGCAATAATTTTTATAAAAAATGAGTATAAACCAAGTCATAAAGACAAGGTCCATACTCATTTTTGCATTTTTAAATTTTTAAAATATTAAATTTTATTATTTTCTTTTGCTTTTAAATAAGCCTAGGCTTGATGCTCCTAATAAGTCCAAAATTGCTGAAAGGCTACCAACTCCAGTTTGAACATTTTCTCCAGCATTATTTACTTTCTTGCCTGTATTTACTGTGTTTGCTGTATTTGTTGTGCCTGTTTTTTTATTTTTTCTGTTAGGATTTTTTTGGCTAGGATTTTGTGGCTTTTGATTTGCCATATCGTCTATGATTTTTACTAAATCTCCATCATAAGCATCTTTTTCTCCCTTCATATTCAAAAGTTCCCTTGCGAAAACTTCTTTACTAGAACCAAGTATTTTTGCCATTTCATCCCAAGTTGTAGCTTTTTGTAATTTTTCATATTGAAGTCTCATAGCATCAACTGTTTCTTCACCAATAAAACTATCTTTTGCAGATTGCATAATTTCAAATCCTAATATGCCTAAATGTGCTTGTTTACTTTTTTCAAAAGCACCTTTTTCATTTAAAAGTTCACTCATTTTATATTCTTTAGGTTTTACTTTCTTTTCGTCTTTTGATTTTTCTTCATCAGTTTCTGAATTTTCTTTTTTGTCATCTGGTTTTTCTGTGTTGCCATCTGGTTTTTCTGTTTCGTCTTCTGGTTTTTCTGTTTCACCTTCTGGTTTTTCTGTTTCGCCGTCTGGTTTTTCTGTTTCGCCGTCTGGTTTTTCTGTTTCGCCATCTGGTTTTTCTGTTTCGTCATCTGGCTTTTCTTCTCCGTTTTCATTTACTGGAGCTTTCTTTATAGTGATTTCTTTATTTACAACATCTGATTTTTCTTCCGGTTTTACTGTTTCACTAGTTTTTACTGGCTCTTTTAAGGCATTTTCTACTGATTTTTCTTCGTTTGCTTTTGCGTTAGGAATTAATAAGCTTACTCCTAGTGCCAAGGCTAGGCTTGCGCTTATAATTTTCTTATTTTTGTTCATAAATTTTCTCCTTTTATTTATTTTTTTAAATATTCTTTCACTAAACATTATATATATATATTGTCAAATATTTTAAATATTTATCTATAAAATTAAATTCGAAAATTTCTAAACTATTTCCAATAAAAAACATGGGCAAATTTATCAATTTTACCCATGTTTTTGGTGTTTATTTTTTATGGTCTTAGCCAATCTGGCAATTGTTGACCTTCTTTTTCTTCTTTACTTTCTTCTTTTTTTGGATTTGCCTCTTTAAATTCTTCAACGTTTGATGAATCCATTGTAAATTTGAAATCTATTTCTTTTTTCTCTCCTGCTCTTACGATTTGAATTTTGCAAGTATCTCCTACGCTATAATTTAATAGAATCTTTTTTAGATTAGACATATCTTTTACTTTTTGTCCATCTATTCCTGTAATTATATCGCCTTTTCTAAAATAATTTTTCGCATCGTCTGAGATTGATTGTACAAATACTCCGTCTTCGCTTCCTACGTTTTTGCTATCTATATTATTGTATTGTAAAAGTAAATCCAAATTTATTCCTGTAATTCCCAAATATACTGAATTAAATTTGCCGTTTTTGGCAATTTCTTTTATAACTTTTTTTGCCAAATTTACTGGAATTGCAAATCCTATTCCATCAGAATTTCCTGCCTTTGCTGTATTAATTCCTATAAGTTGTCCTTTTGAATTTAGCAAGGCTCCTCCTGAGTTTCCGGAATTTATTGCAGCATCTGTTTGCATTAATCCATCCATTTGTGCTCCATTTTGGAATGAAACTGTCCTATCAAGTCCTGAAATTATTCCGCTTGTAACTGTTGATTGTAATTGAAGTCCTAATGGATTACCTATTGCTACTGATTTATCTCCTACTTTTACTGTATCGCTATCGCCTAAGTCGATTGGTTTTAAATTATTTGCCTCAACTTTTATAACTGCAAGGTCCAAGGTTGTATCATTCCAAACAAGTTTTGCTTTTTTTGTTTTATTATTTGAAAATAAAACATTGATTTCGCTTGCATCTCCATTGCCTACAACGTGTGAATTTGTCAAAATATATCCGTCTTTTGTAACGATTGAGCCTGAGCCTACTCCTTCAACATAACCTGTTTGTTGACCTAAAATTGTATTTTGTGTAGTTTTTGTTTTTGTTGTAATTCCTACAACAGAATCTATACTTTTTTCGACAACTGCTCTTTCCATTGTCATCTCATCGTTTGTTGTTATATTTACTACATTATTTTTTTTGGTATTTGAATTTGTATTAGCTTCTTTTTTATTATTATCTGATGTTTTTAATGAGCTACCCAAAAGTGAAAAAACTAAAAATCCACCCAAAACAGCTCCTATAAGTCCTGAAAGAAAATTAGAAAATCCACCAGAACCACGATTTCTTCTAGCCATCTATTCCTCCTTATTATTCTTTCCTATATTATTATATAAAAAATTGTAAATAATATGTTATAGATAAGTAGAAATTTGATTTTGTAAATTTCTTTAAATGATTTTTCTAAAATTATTTTTAATTTTTTATAATTAATTTCTTATTTATTTTTCTTTGAAATAAAAAACAAACCCAGAAAAATCTGAGTTTGTTAGTTTTGTTTTTATTACATTACAGCCATTGCAATTGATAAAATTACAATATTTGCAATCATTACTATAAAGAATGGTTTCTTTACCCATTTCAAATATGTTGAATATTCTACTCTTGCTGCTGCAAGTCCACCCATTACAACTCCTGATGTTGGTGTAACAAAGTTTACAAGTCCACAAGCGCCACAGAAAATCATGATCATTATGTTAGGGTCATATCCTAATTGATGAGCAAGAGATCCCATGATTGGAATTGATAATGCTGCAAGTCCTGATGTTGATGGTACTAAGAATGATAATAACATGTAAATCAAGTATGCAAGTGGTGCGAATACAAATGGAGAAACTCCTCTTAGCAATTTAGCTGAATTTTGTAGGATGTAGAAATCTAAGTGAGTAGAGCTCATTACTACTGTAATTCCTCTTGCTACTGCTATGATTAAACCTACTGATAATAAATCAGCAGCTCCTGCGATGAATCCATCTACAAATTCTTTTTCGCCAATTTTTGCTACTATAGCTATTACTATACTAGATAGGGTAAATAGTGCTGCTAAGTCTTTGAAGTACCAATATCCTAATGGAGATCCTGTCAAGAAATCTGACCAACCAAATGCTTTCAAATAAGCTTCTTCGTCTCCGTGGAAATTGATGTCTACATAAGAAATTAATGATATAATCATTATTGCAAATGTTATAGCAAAAACTGTTAATACAGCTTTGTGTGTTCCAGTAAATTCTAATTCTTCTCCGTTATCGTTAGAGAAATATTCTTCCATAGCGTTTTTTTCATCAGCGCTTAGAATGGAAGATTCTTTGTTTTCTAATAATTTTTTAGCATAATTCAATACAAATTTTATAACGATTAAATCTGTTGATAACCAAAGGATAACGCCTATAATCATTACTGTTGTTGCATTAGATTTTATACCAACTGATTCTAATGCTCCCATAGCTGCTGATGTAGCGAATGGGTTGATTGTAGAACCTAGTACTCCGGCTCCAGCTCCAAGTAGAACTGTTCCTACTGCTACCATTGTATCAAGTCCAGCTGCTACCATTGCTGCTGTGATTAATGGATAAAAACCAATTGTTTCTTCTGCCATTCCGTATGTTGATCCACCAACTGAGAATAGGAACATTAATACTGCAATTAGTCTTCCTTCTTTACCTTTGTTTTTTCTTACTAAGGAACGAATTCCTGCTTCCATAGCACCAGTACTCATTACTATACCGATGAATCCACCAATACATAAAATAAATATAATTAGATCTGCGGCATCCATAAATCCGTTTGGAATAGCCATAATAAAGTCACTTAAACTAGCACTTTGTACAGTAACTGTTTCTCCAGCCTTAACTGCATTTATAAGATCTTCATATTTGCCTGGGTCTAATGATTTTATAATATCTGAATCGATTGCTTGACCACTAGCTAATAAAGTTATTAAACATACAGCAGCTAGAACTATCATCAAGATAGAAAATGCACTTAGTGATTTTTTCTTACCTTTTTTCATAGTATTCTCCTATTTTTTTATTATAGTACCTGTCTTTCCTTCTAATGCTTCAGCTGCTTTTTCTAAAGATGTAATTAGTGCAAGACCTTGTTCTGATTTTTCAACAAATTCTAAACAAGCTTCTACTTTTGGTAACATTGAACCAGGAGCAAAGTGTCCTTCTTCAATATATTTTTTAGCTTCATTAACAGTCATTTCTTTAATTTCTTCTTGATTTGGTTTGTTGAAATTGATCATAACTCTATCAACTGCTGTTAATATTACTAACATATCAGCATTTAATTCTTTTGCTAATAATGCAGATGATCTATCTTTATCTATTACAGCTGGCACACCTTGTAATCCTTCTTCTGTATCTATTACCGGTACACCACCTCCACCAACTGTTATTACTATATTACCATTTGAAACCAAATTTTCCACAACATTTATTTCAATGATTTCTTTAGGTATTGGGCTTGCTACAACTCTTCTGTATCCCCTACCTGCATCTTCTACGTATTCGTAGCCGTTTTCTTCGTGTTTGGCTTCAGCTTCTTCTTTTGTTAAGAAACTTCCTATTGGTTTAGTTGGTTTATTGAAAGCTTCATCATCTTTGTCAACTAAAACTTGTGTAACAACGCAAGCTATTTCGGAATCTTTGCCTCTGTTTTTTAATTCATTTCTTATTGATTGTGATAAATGATAACCAATGTATCCTTGGCTCATTGCGCCACATTCTGGAAATGGCATTTCAGGTGTATTGCCACCTTTGTTTGCTGAAAATTCCATTGCGTTATTTATCATTCCTACTTGTGGACCGTTTCCGTGTCCTACTGCTACATCGTAGTTTTCTGATAAATCTACTATTGTTTTAGCTGTCTTTTTTACTAATTCTAATTGCTCTTGAGGGGTATTGCCTAAAGCATTACCCCCGAGAGCGATAACTAATCTTTTTTTTGTCATCTGCTAAATATATCCGTTTCTTTTTTTATTTTTTCTATTTTAATGTTGCATACATAATTGCTTTGATTGTATGCATTCTGTTTTCTGCTTGATCAAATACTTTACTTTGTTTTCCTAGGAATACTTCGTCTTTTACTTCCATTCCATCAAGGTCATATTTGTCTCCGAATTTTTCGTTTACATCAATACCTGTTGTTGTGTGAAGATCGTGGAATGATGGTAGGCAGTGTAAGAAGATTGCATCATCATCTGCTAAATCCATAACTTTTTGGTTTACTTGGAATGGATGAAGAATTTCAATTCTCTTTTCCCATACTTCTTTTGGTTCTCCCATTGATACCCAAATATCTGTATATACTGCGTGAGCACCTTTTGCTGCTTCTTCTACGTTTTCTGTAAATTCTACTTTTGAACCGTGAACTTTTGCAAATTCTTTTGCTTCTGCAATTAATTTTTCATCTGCCCATAATTCTTTTGGACCGCAACCTGTGTAGTTGATTCCAAGTTTAGCACATGCTACCATTAATGAGTTGCTTACGTTATTTCTGCAATCGCCCATGAATACAAAGTTTAATCCTTTTAGGTAACCAAAGTTTTCTTTGATTGTAAGCATATCAGCAATCATTTGTGTTGGGTGGAAATCATCTGTAAGACCATTCCATACTGGAACTCCTGAATATTTAGCTAATTTTTCTACTAATTCTTGGTCAAATCCTCTGTATTCGATTCCATCATAAAATCTTCCCAATACTTTTGCTGTATCTTCGATTGATTCTTTGTGTCCCATTTGGCTTGAACCTGGATCAAGGTATGTTACTCCCATTCCTAAGTCCATTCCTGCTACTTCAAATGAACAACGTGTTCTTGTTGAAGTTTTTTCGAATAATAATACTATATTTTTTCCTTCTAGATATCTGTGTGGTGTTCTTGTTAATTTTAATTTTTTAAATTGTTCACCTAGATCTATTAGGTATTTGATTTCATCTTCTGTTAGGAATTTTAATCCTAGTATACTTTGTCCTTGTAAATTTACTGGCATATTATTATCTCCTTATTTTTGTTTTTCAATATTAATTTTATTTTGCGACTAACTTACTTCTTATAGTTCTCTTTCTAATGGCATTGACATACATCTTGGACCACCACGACCTACTGTTAGGTTTGATGCATCTAATTCTAATACTTCAATACCTTCTTTTCTTAGTACTTCGTTTGTTACTGTATTTCTCTTGTAAACTAAAACTTTTCCTGGAGCAAGTGTTAATGTGTTTGATCCATCATTCCATTGTTCTCTTTCTGCAGCTATTGGGTCTCCACCACCACATGGGATTAGACGTACTTTTTCGATTCCTAGTGCTTTTGCTAAGATTTCGTCTAATTTTCCTGAAGCTGTTTCAATGTGTAAATCATTGTTTGCTTCATCTTTTGTTATGATTTTAACTTCCATTTCTTTGATTATAGCTGGATGATATGTGAATGCATCGTAATCGATTTGTGTAAATACTGTATCTAAGTGCATAAATGCTCTGTTTTCATCGATTTTTAATGCGTAGATTTTTTCAATCTTGTTTTCATTTTCTCCAAAGAATAATTTTTTAGCTAATACTTTGATTGCTTCATATTGTGTTCTTTGTGAAATACCTATTAATAGTGTAGTTTCATTTCCGTTGAATGTATCTCCACCTTCTATATGGTATTCGTTATCTCTACCATAAAGATTTGGAACATTTCCTTTGTATTCTGGGTGGAATCTAAAGATATAATCACAGTAGATTGTTTCTCTATTTCTTGTTACAGAATACATTCTATTGATAACTGCACCGTTTCCTACTGATGCAAATGGATCTCTTGTGAAGTATAGGTTTGGCATTGGGTTAATTGCAAGATATGATTTTCCAACAACCATTTCGTGAAGATCTTCTTCTGTGAAAAGACCTAGTTCTTTTAATGTTAAACCAGCCATTGTTTTTTCAACAAATTCTTTTGTATCTTCAATTTTTTCTAAATATTCTTTAGCTTTTGCAAGGATTTCTTTATCTTCGCATCCTGTTTCTTCTAGATATTGTTCTAAGAAAGTTTCTCTTAAACCTTCATTTCCATCTAATGTTTCTGTCATTAAATCTTCAAGATAAACAACTTCTACTCCATTATCTCTCATGATATTTGTAAATCTATCATGTTCTTCTTGAGCTAATGCTAGATCTGGAATATCATCGAATAATAGTTCTTCAAGAGTTGATGGAGTTAAATTTAATAATTCTTCTCCTGGTCTGTGAACCAAAACTCTTTTTAGTGGTTTAATCTCGCTTGTTACTTGAATCTTTTTCATAATTCCTCCTAAAATATATATAAATAAGAGTGTATCTCTTTACTTGAATAAAGTTTCGTTTTGATTTTTTCATTCAAGATTAATTTTAGAGCCACTCATATCGTTTACATCAATAGTATACTCTAACCATTTTATTTTTACACGACAAATTTTGGATAGTTTATTGTAAATTATATTCAAATGAAAATGTTTTTATGAGCGTTTTTATGAAAAATTATTAATAAACGGCTAAAAATTAGTAAATTAGCTTAAAATATTATATAATATAGGTAAATATCAAACTAAAATTAAAGAGGTTATTTATGGTTATAAGTAATATACAAACCAAAATTTCTACAATTTCAGATTTATCAAAAATTTGTAGTTTTGAAGTAGAATTTCAAGACAGCTCTACCACTACTTTAATTCACAGTACAGCAAGACTTCTTTTGTTCAAAAAAGGCAAGGGAAAATTTATGATAAACGGGGTTGAGTATCTAATCGAAAAAAATACCATGATTTCTATTCTGCCTTGGGATATTACAACTATCACTGATGTTACAGAAGATTTGGAATTTTACAAAATCGTATACAATTTTCAAATTATAAATGACGATTTGAAAAATATTTGTAATTTTAGGAAAAATCAAATTAATTCTATAGAAGTTTTGTCAAAAAATCCTATAAAAATTCTTGATAGCAAGGCTTTTCATGATATGAAAAATTCCTTTATTGAAATCAAAGATGAAGTAGGAAATGATTCTTTCCAAGAAGAAATTGAAGAAAAACCATATTCTGATGAATATCTTATTTCATCAATTATAAGAATTTTAATTAAATTTTTAAGATTTGAAAATAAAAATGAAATAAGTACCAAGCAAAATTATGAACATCAAATTCAAATTAATCAAATTCTTAGGTATATGTATTCCCACATGAGCGAAAAATTAACACTTGACAGACTTGCCTCTACATTTTTCATTAGCAAATCAAGTCTTACAAAATATTTAGAAGAAAACATTGGATTTACTTTCTCAGAATTATTAAATAGGATTAGATTTTCAAAAGCAATCGACTTACTAATGTTTTCTGAAAAAAGTCTAAATGAAATTGCAAAACGCGTTGGCTATACAGACTCATCACACTTTACAAAAATATTTGAAAATACTGAAGGAATCAATCCTGGCGAATTTAGAAATTATTACAATATTAAACAAGTTAGTCTCAAACAATCTGAGGCAAAACTTCTTGATAGTGTTATAAATTATGAAATCAAAAACTATACTGACACAGATCTTACAATTGGAAAAGTAGCCAAAGAATTTGGCATTTCAACATCTGAAGTAAACAGATTAATTTATTTCCAATTTGAAAAAAATTTCTACGAATATTTAGATTTTCTTAGGATTTCAAAAGCATGTGAAATGTTAAAAACAACAGATTTAAAAATAATAGATATAGCAATGAAAGTCGGGTATAATTCAACAAGAACTTTCCAAAGAGCCTTTAGCAGAATAATTGGTGTATCCCCTAATAAATTTAGGACAACAATAAACTACCAAGACTCTGAAGGAAATATAATATAGTAGGAAAAAAGAAAAGGAGAAAATTATGAAATTTATAGCAAGCGAATCTTTTTGGGATTTATTCCCTGAAGCAGAAATAGGACTTATCCTATTTAAAGACATAAAAATGGAAGAAAAATCAAGTAGAGAAATAAGAGACAAACTTGATAATGCAAACGAAAAAGCCCTAGATTATCTTACAAAACCAGTATTTAGCGAAAATCCAGTAATAAAAGTGTGGAGAGATGCCTTTAAATTATTCAAAACAAAAAAAGGAGCACGCTGTTCAATAGAAGCCTTATTAAAAAGAGTGGCAAAAGACAAAGACGTTGGAAGTATCAATCCCCTAGTTGACATTTACAACGCTGCATCATTAAATTATGCTCTACCATGCGGAGCTGAAGATATAGACAAATTTGTAGGCGATGTAAAACTTGAAATTACAGAAGGAAATGATCCTTTCCAAGCCATAGGAGATGACAAAGACTCCCCAACCCTAGAAGGCGAATTATGCTATAGAGATGAAAAAGGAGCAATTTGTAGATGTTTTAATTGGAGAGATTGCCAAAGAACAATGATAACAGAAGATACAAAAAATGCAATACTTTTTATGGAAAACATAAATCCAGATAGAAAAGACGATTTGAAAGAAGCAATAAACTATCTAGCAGAAAATCTAAAAACCCACCTAGAAGGAAATATACAAATTCACTTTTTAACAAAAGATAATCCAAGCATAGAAATCAAATAGAAAAAAATATCTGTTGCAAAATAAAAATAATCAATAATAAGAGAAATTCAAAATTTCAAAGACTTAATATTGATTATAAAAAAATTTTGCAACAGTTTTTTTATGCAAATTTACAAAAAATAAATCAACGTATATAAAGATAAATACAAAATAAATTTGGAAAAATAAAAAAAGACCTCTAGCAAAACTAAAGATCTAAAATTCTGGCGCGGCATTGAGGATTCGAACCCCAGGCCTACTGGTCCGTAGCCAGTCGCTCTATCCAACTGAGCTAATACCGCTCAATATTTTTTATAAAAATATTGGCGCGCCTGAGAGGAGTCGAACCTCTG